>CAZZCT010000171.1:0-11426 GCA_964652365.1 uncultured Lentisphaerales bacterium | reverse complement strand
CGGGAGTGTGGAAGCCGGCTCAACCTCAGTAGATGCGTTTCGCGGGACGCTTACAAGGCGCAAACCGCCCGAGAGCCGAACGGAACAGTGAATCTGTGAGCCGCGATGCGCGGGCATCTGCCGTTCGGCTCCACAACCGTGGCACGGGCTTTCAGCCCGTAGCCGTGAGAGCCATGCGCACAGAGTTGCGGCAGAGGGCGAGGCGCATGTTCCATGCCCGCTCGTGCGCCCGTACGCTCGCAGGCTACGGGCTGGAAGCCCGTGCCACGTTTGCCCCGTCCAGTTCTCTCAGTTCTCTTCATCCCTCAGCAACCGCCTCCTCAGCACGTAGCCGTCTGCGTGGCCCGGGCGCAAGCGCCTGGACAAACTCGAGGACCTGCGCCGACACCTCAACGGCCGGCATCGAGCGACTCCAGCGGATGGAAGCGCAGCCCGCCCCGCTCATACGCGCGCAAAGCGCGCATGGCGTCTCCTGACCGAAGTCATTCATCGCGCCGTGTAGATCAGGTAAAGGCCACCGAGCAGCACTAGCACGCCGCAGACTTTCTTTAGAATGACGGCGCCCTTGGACTTCTCGCTCCAATTCAGGTAGTGCTGCACGACCTCGGTGAAGGTTCCGGCCAACACAATCACCGCGCAATGCCCCACACCATAGAGCAGCAGCAGGAGGATTCCATAGGACAAGTTGGTCGCCGCGAGCCTGAACGTCACGGCCAGCATCGGCGCCATGTACGCGAATGTGCACGGGCCCAGCGCGACCCCGAACACCAATCCCAGGATCAAGGCCGCCAGCAGCCCCTTGCGCTTCATCCCCGGTTGTGCGGCGTTGGGCAGGGGCAGCCGGATGGCTTCGAGCAGGTAGAGGCCGACCACGAAGAAGATGACGGCCACGAAGTAGTTCCCGTACCGCCCGACATCGCCCATCATGCGTCCGGCCGCCGCCGTGATCGCTCCGATGACCCCGATGGTCACCAGGATGCCCACCGAAAACAGGAGCGAGATCGTGAATGCCCGGCGGGTCGTAATGCGGCCCTGCTGGTCGATGAACCCCACGATTAAAGGGATACTCGCCAGATGGCACGGGCTCAGCAGGATACTGAGCACGCCCCAGGTGAAGGCGGCAGCCAATGCGATGCCCGCCGAGCCTTCGACGGCTCGCGACAATGCAGTGAATAGGTGCTCCACGTCAGCCCCCTTCGTTTCGGCGCACACGCGCCGGTCTTGCTGGACGGCACGGGTATCTACGGACTGGCGTCCGGCGTCTCGACTGGCCCCTTCAGTTCCACGCCCAACTCCTTCCACTTTGCGAGGATGTCCTCCTTGCCGAGGAATCCCTCGTGGCGGAAGAGTTCCTTGCCCTGCGCGTCATAGAAGATCTGCGTCGGAATAACATTGATCCCGTACTGCTTGCCGGCGTCCGGGTTCTCCCAGACGTCAATAAACTCCGTCTTGAAGTGACCCGCGAAATTGGCCCTGAAGTCGTCGAGGATGGGCTTCATCATTTTGCACGGGATGCACGTGCTCGCCCCAAGATCGACCAGGCGGGGCAAGGCCTCGCGCTGCGACGCGGCGGTCGCGATCGGATCACGGACTGCCGGAACGTTTGCATCGCGCGGTCCGTTCCTTGCTGCCGGACACGTGCCGGTGTTCTTCGCGATCAGGACTGCCGCGACAGCAAGCCCCAGGATGGCCCAGATCCATTTGCCCCGTCCGGCACAGCAAGTTACGTCGCCGCAGGTGCAGGAGGAGCCGCCGGATTCCCCTTGATTGTTGTCCGTCATGTTGATCCTCTCTCTCCGTCAGGCCAGCTTCGCCGCTCCGGCCGCCGCCACTCGGGCAACGGACTCGGGCGTGGGCGGCGTCTTGCCCTTCTCCAGGCCCAGGTCGGCCAGTTGCAGATGCTCGTACTTCGTGAACCCCGCCTGCTCCAGGCAGCTCTTCACACAGTTCAGCGGGCAGCCGTCGATCGCGAGAATGCGTGCCGCCGCTTGCGTGGTGGCCAGGATTCCGGGCACCCGGCCACCGATGCCTGCCAGGCAGAACATCCTGCCCGCGCCGTCTTTCGTGAGCTTGCGCGCCGCCTGGTCGGCGATCGCGCCCACATCCGCCGCACCCGAACACGCGAAGATAAGTTTCGGGGCCGCACCACATGCACATGCATTGTTCTCGCTCATCGTCGTCTCCTGTTTGTTGGGTTACTTGCTGGAATGTTGGAATGGCGGAATGTGGAAATGCTGCCAATCACTATTCCCCTTTGTCGCTGCCATAGGCCTCGTTTGACTCACGGATCACGAAACTGTCTTGCCATCCGCCGGCTTGCTGTTTCTCCTGGAGGCTCTCAATGAGCCGCTTCATGCCGTTCTCCAGCTTGCAGGCCAGTGCGTCCACCTCCTCGAACTGAGCTTGCGTGATCTGTTCCGCGGCTTCGCAAACATGGATGCCCGACACCGACTCTCCTGCCGATCCAAGTGCAACGTTGAGGAACTGCAGGTACTCTTTCAGCGACCGACGACAATACCCTTCGGCGATGTTCCGGTGAATGGAATCCACTGAGGCGATCTGCTGCGATGCTATCCGCTTCAGCTCGTAGGGAAACCCATGGAAGACCTGGCACGTCAGCACGTAGTACGCCTTCGCGTCCTGCCACACGATCAGCTTCATGTATCCGCGATTGATGTTCTTCCGTTCTGTCACGCGCCGCCTCCAACCATTCCATCATTCCAGTCTTCCAACGCGCCATTCGTTCCTACGCCAGCGACTTCTTGATGTCTTCCGCGCTGAGAACCTTGCCGGCGCTTTTGACCACGCCATCCACGACCAGCGCGGGGGTGGTCATGACGCCGAACTTCATGATGTCCGTGATCTTCTCAACTTTCTCAATGCTCGCCTCGAGGCCCAACGCCTTGACGGCGGCTTCGGCATTGGCCATCAGCAGCTTGCACTTGGGGCATCCCGTGCCAAGAATCTGGATCTTCTTCATCGTGTGTTCCTTTCGATCGTCCATACGTCCGTCAGGGAGATCCTCCCGGCCGGGCTCGACGGCATCCCCCTAGGGAGACGCCACCCGGCAGAAACCAGCATCACGCAGGTGGAAAGCGTGAGTCTCATGCCATCAACGCCCCGTAGGCGATCCCTGTGAGCGTGGCCATGATCACCACCAACCCGACAAACGTCAGCGTCTTCTTCGGACCAAGGATCGAATTGATGACCAGCATGCTGGGAAGGGAGAGCGCCGGGCCCGCGAGCAGCAGCGCCAGCGCCGGCCCCTGTCCCATGCCACTGTCCATCAGGCCACGCAGGATCGGCACCTCGGTGAGCGTGGCGAAGTACATCAACGCACCGGTGAACGAAGCGAAGAAGTTGGTCCAGACCGGCCAAAGCACGGACAGCCAGCCGGGCACACGGGCGCCCCCTCCGGCATAGCCCCAGAAGACGGTCGGCGAGTCGCCGACGAGCGCCTGGATCCAGCGGTTCGGCACGATCCCCGCGTCCGGGGCGTCCGGACTGCCGAGAAAGAAGCCCGCCGCCAGCACGCCACCCAGCAGGAGTGGGGTGATCTGCTTGGCAAAGCCCCACGTCTGGTCGCGCCACTCCTTCATCTCGGCACCATTGAAGAAGGTCAGCACGGAGAGCGCGACGGCTGCGGCGGCAAACGGTACGACCGGGTGCGCCGGGAAGGCCAGGGCAATGGCAGCGACCGACACCGCCGACAAGACCAGGTGCCACAGCTTAACGCCCAGGAAACGCCAAAGCGCAAAGGCGGTGAGAAGTCCGAAGGCGGCCGTGAGCCACCACTTGGCCGCGTACACCGCATGCCACGCCCCGGTTGTCTCCGCCGGCTTGCCCCAGTTGGCGAACACCAGCACCGCCGCCATGCTGAGGAAGTAGAGCACCGTCTGCCACAAAGGGCGCGGAGGCTTGTCATCCGCCTCGATGTAGACGTCCTTCTGCGCTTCCGTCTGCGCCGCGCGCGCCCGTTCCTCCTTCCGGAAGATCACGTGCATCAGCGCCCCGATCACCACGCTGAAAACGACCGCGCCCACGGCGCGCGCAATCCCGAGGGGGGCGCCCAACACCCGCGCCGTCAGCACGATGGCCAGCACGTTGATGGCCGGGCCGGAGTAGAGAAAGGCAATGGCCGGACCCAGTCCGGCCCCGCGCAGGTAGATGCTGCCGAAGAGCGGCAGCACGGTGCAGGAGCAGACCGCCAGAATGGTGCCCGAGACCGAGGCGACGCCGTATGATACGACCTTGTTGGCTTTCGGGCCGAAGTACTTCATCACGGCGTTCTGGCTCACGAAGACGCCGATGGCACCCGCGATAAAGAAAGCCGGCACCAGGCAGAGCAGGACATGCTCGCGGGCGTACCACTTGACCAGCGTAAGGGCCGCGATCACAGCCCCCTGAAAGCGCGCAGCCTCCACAGGCAGGTAGTACAGCACCAGAAAGGCCGCCAGCAGCCCGAGCAGAAGCCGAGCTTCACGCTTCATCGCACACATGTTCCTTCCATGGCCAGCTGACGGCGCTGCCCTTCGGCTTGGACCACCTCGACCGCGCATTCCAGCGTCCGCAACATGCAGGGACAAGCCAGGTGATGGATCACCTTGTTGCCGTGCTTGCGCTCAGACACAATGCCGCTCTTCTTGAGCTGGGCCAGGTGCCGCGAGACGGTGGACTGGTCCACGTCCACCAGGGCGTTCAACTCGGTAACGCAGCAATCGCCACGACTCAGCGCATCCAGCAGCAATACGCGAATCGGGTGGGCCACCGCCTTCAGAATCTCGGCACGTGCTTTGGCCTGTTCGAATGTCATGCGAAGAGTCTATGCATATAATTGCATGTACGCAAGGAGATTCGCAGAGTAGCACCCGTGTGTCGGTTACGAGGCCGCGGCGGAGCACCCTCAATCGGTTTCACGGCGATTGGCAAACCTCGGCGCGGCTGCTAGAGTAACGCACACCATGAAGAAAAAGAGCATCCTCTGCATCGGAGCCGGATACGTTGGCGGTCCCACCATGGCGATGATTGCCCGGCAGTGCCCGGACCGCCGGGTGACCGTGGTCGACATCAGTGCGGCCCGAATTGCCGCCTGGAACTCCGACGACCTGCCGATCTACGAGCCAGGGCTCGACGAGGTCGTGCGCGCCTGCCGGGGACGCAACCTGTTCTTTTCAACCGACATCGCCCGCGGCATCGTCGAATCGGACATCATCTTCGTCAGCGTGAACACCCCCACCAAGACCTTCGGGCATGGCGCGGGTTGTGCGGCGGACCTGCAGTATTGGGAGAAGACGGCGCGCGAGATCCTGGCGCACGCCCGGACCGACAAGCTCGTGGTCGAAAAGAGCACGCTGCCGGTCCGCACCGCCGCGGCGATGGCGCGCATCCTGCGATCGAGCGACACCGGCGTGCATTTCGAGGTCCTGTCCAACCCGGAGTTCCTGGCCGAGGGCACCGCCATGGCGGACTTGGCCAAGCCGGACCGGGTGCTGATTGGCGGTGCGTCCACGCCGGCCGGGCAGGCGGCAGTGGCGGAACTGGTGGAACTGTACGCCACCTGGGTGCCGCGCGAGCGGATTCTGACGACCAGCGTCTGGTCCAGCGAGTTATCCAAGCTGGCCGCCAACGCCTTTCTGGCACAGCGCGTGAGTTCGGTCAACGCCCTGTCGGCGCTTTGCGAGGCCACCGAGGCCAACATCGTGGAGGTGGCCCGGGCCATCGGCATGGATGCGCGCATTGGCCCGCGGTTCCTGCAGGCCGGCGTCGGCTTCGGCGGCTCCTGTTTCAGGAAGGACATCCTCAATCTGGTTTACCTCTGCGAGAGCTACGGACTGCGCGAGGTGGCCGATTACTGGCGCCAGGTGGTGCAGATCAACGACTACCAGCAGGACCGCTTCGTAGCCAACATGCTCGGGGCCATGTTCAACACCGTGGCCGGCAAGCGCATCGCGCTGCTGGGATTCGCCTTCAAGGCCGACACGGGCGACACGCGCGAGAGCCCGGCCAACCGCATCACGCGCCAGTTGGTCGAAGAGCACGCCTGCGTGGTGGTGAGCGATCCCCGCGCGCTGGACAATGCGCGCCGCGACCTGGCCGATCTGGGCGACCGCGTGGTCTACGAACCAGATCCGTACGCGGCAGCGGCCGGAGCGGACGGCGTGGCGGTGCTGACGGACTGGGAACTCTTCCGTTGTCTCGACTACCGTCGGGTGCTCACCGACATGCGCCGGCCCGCATTCCTGTTCGATGGCCGCAACTGTCTGGACCATGCGGCGCTCTACGACTTGGGATTCAACGTCTACGCAATCGGGCAAACACCGCGGCTGCACGTGTAGTTCGCCGATTTCTCGGAACGAGGAATCTAGAGCGGCGAACGACGACGGGCTTCGAAGGGGAAGGCGTTGGGCACGTGGTGCACGGTCGGCGCCTGGCCGGGTTCGCAGACGACCTCGATCACATCGAAGCGGTAGTAGAGTCGGGGGAATCCCAGGCGCCGCAGATAGCAGGACGCGGCGCGGTTCAGGGCACGCCGCTTGTCGCGGCGTACTGCAGCGGCGGGCCGGCCGAAGGAGAGGTTGCTGCGGGTCTTGACCTCCACGAAGACCAGCGTGTCGGACGTGCGAGCCACGAGATCGATCTCATCGTGCCGGTTGGGACGCACGCGCCGTCCGAGAATCCGGTATCCCTTGCCGAGCAGGTAGTCCGCCGCCTGCGCCTCACCCCAGCGCCCGCGTTCGGCTGCATCCTCCGGAACGGGCGCCGACGCCCTCCGGGGCCACAATCTCCGGATCCATTCCGACAGCATGTCGGCACTGTAACGCGACGCTCCGGCCAAAGCAAGATAGCTGACGGTGGCCGCCACGGTCCCGGGGGCGAGGATGGTGTTCCTTGCGTGTCCGCGAGACCGTGGGCGCGCGGATCGACAGCCACGTCAGGTCAGTCAGCGTCGGACGCATCCCCGTCGCCCGCATCGTGCCCTGCGTCGTGCAGTCCTGGCAGCAGTTGCAGCGAATCCTGCACGGGGCGAAAGCTGCGACGGTGTTCCGGGCAGGGCCCCAACCGGAGCAGGGCCCGGACGTGGGCATTCGTGCCGTAGCCCTTGTTAGACGCGAAGTCATAGCCAGGATAGCGTCGGTCGAGATCGACCAGGTAGCGATCGCGCAACACCTTGGCCACCACGCTGGCGGCCGCGATCAGGAAGCTGAGGGAGTCACCCCGGACAATCGCGGTCGACGAGCAGGGCAGACCGGAAGGCGGAAGGCCATCGACCAGGGCATGGTCGGGGATCTGGGGCAGGCCCAGCAAAGCCCGGCGCATCGCCAGATGGGTGGCATTCAGGATGTTGAGATCGTCGATCTCTTCGGAACTGACCCACCCGAGACCGGTTGCCACCTCCGGCTCGGCCATGAGGATCGCGTGGAATCGCTCGCGCCGCAGGGGGGTCAGTTGCTTGCTGTCCGTCAGATCCTGCAGCACACCGCCGTAGAGCTGCGCGGCCAGCCGCGGGGTGAGCATGACCGCCGCGGCGACTACGGGACCCGCCAGGGGTCCCCGACCGACCTCGTCGACGCCCGCCAACCGGCCGCCAGGATGCCTCTGCCAGAAAGCCCGTTCGTAGGTCAGCACAACACGCTGAGGCCTACTGGGACTCGCGCAGACGCGCCTTCTTGCCCGTCAGCTTGCGCAGGTAATAGAGCTTGGCCCGACGCACGCGCGCCGAGCGCTCGATCTCGACCCGCTCGAGGTAGGGTGAGTGGACCGGGAAGACCTTTTCGATGCCCACCCCGAACGAGGTGCGCCGGACGGTGAAGCTCTCGGTACTGCCACCGCCGTCACGGGCGATCACGGTGCCGGCGAACGCCTGCACGCGCTCCTTGTCGCCTTCCTTGATCTTCACGAACACGCGCACACTGTCGCCGATGCTGAACTTGGGGACATCACTGCGCATCCCCTCGGCGCTGATCTTGGCAATCGCCTTCGCCACCATGACACGATCTCCTACTTGAAACCCGGGCTGACGCCCATCTCAATCCACATTCTTCCGCTTCCGGCCGGTCCGTCCAGCGGACCGAGACGCTTTGTCCGCGCCGACCGCTCCGGCGTCGGTCGCAACAGCCAGCAGGTCGGGCCGCCGAACCGCCGTCCGTTCGAGCGAACGCGCCTGCCGCCACGCCGCCACGGCCGCGTGATCGCCACCCTGCAGCACCGCCGGTACCCGCAGCCCGCGGTACTCGGGCGGCCGCGTGTAGTGCGGATACTCGAGCAACCCCGCGGTGAACGACTCCTCAACGGTCGCCTGCTCGCCCCCGCCCAGCACACCCGGCAGGAGCCGCACGACCGCGTCGATCACCACCGCCGCCGGCAGCACGCCGTTGGTCAGCACATAATCGCCAATCGACAACTCATCCGTGACCAACGCCTCGCGCACCCGTTCGTCCACGCCCTCGTAGTGGCCGCAGACAAACACCAGATGGCTCGCACGCGCCAGTTGCCGCGCCTCACGCTGGTCGAAACGCCGCCCCTGCGGCGTCATCAGGATCACCCGCGCCTCGGGCGACCGCACATGCTCCACGGCTTCAAACAGCGGTTCCGGCTTCATGACCATGCCGGCACCTCCGCCATACGGGCGGTCGTCCGTGGTCCGTCGCGGGTCCTGCGCAAAGTCGCGCAGATCGACGGTCCTGAAGACGACCGCGCCCTTGCGCACCGCCCGTTTCAACATGCTCTCTTCCAGGAAGCCCTTGAGCATGCCTGGAAAAATCGTGACCACGTCGATCCGCAAGGCCGCGTCCATCGCCGGTCTCCCGCCGTACGCGGTCAGACAGCGGCCGCGACCGGCGGATTCCGCCGGATCTTGCGCAACAGACTCGCAACGGTCTCCGAGATCTCCGCGCCCTGGCCCTGCCAGTAGGCGACGCGATCCATATCCAGCTTGTAGTTCTCGCCCGTACGCTTGGGATCGTACCAGCCCAGAATCTCCAGAAAACGCCCATCCCGGGCGGACCGCGAATCGGTCGCCACCACGCGATAGGAGACACACTTGTTGCATCCGGTACGCCGGAGCCTGATCTTGACTGACATGTCGGTTTCTCTCCGTGAAACGTGGCACTATAGCGAACTGCGCGGCGTCTATGCAAGACTCAAAAAGGCGCCGGCGTTCTGGAACAACCGCATCCAGGGTCCGTTCTCACCCGTAAAGAGGTCGGGCGGGCGGTACGAGAGCTGGACCGATCGGAATCCGCGCTCGGGATGGGGCATCAGGATCGTGGCGCGGCCGTCGGGTGTCGTGAACCCGGTGAGGCCGCCGGCCGAGCCGTTCGGATTGAGCGGGTAGCGCTCGGTCGGCTGGCCGCGGGCATCGACATAGCGCAGGGCCTGGCATCCGCCCGCCGCCAGGCGGGCCACGTCGGCGGGGGCGTCGTAGACCGCCAGGCCTTCGCCGTGGGCCACGGCGATGGGCAGACGCGAGCCGGCCATGCCGCGCAGCAGCACCGATGGCGACGGCAGCACCTCGACGGTCGCAAAACGGGCCTCGAACTGCTCGGAGCAGTTGCGTGCGAACAGCGGCCAGTGGCGCGCGCCGGGGATCAGTTCGCGAAGTTGCGACACCATCTGGCACCCGTTGCAGACGCCCAACGTGAAGGTGTCGGGTCGCTCGAAAAAGGCGCGGAACATGGCTGCCAGGCGCGGGTTATAGATGACCGACCGCGCCCAACCCGAACCGGCGCCCAGGACGTCGCCGTACGAGAACCCGCCGCACGCCACCAGCCCGCCGAAGTCCGCCAGCGTCACCTGGCCGGCGTGCAGGTCGGTCATGTGCACGTCCACGGCCTCGCAACCGGCACGCGTAAAGGCGGCCGCCATTTCGACCTGGCCATTGACACCCTGCTCGCGCAGGATCGCCACCCGCGGCGGCGGGCGCACCGTAGCTGGCGCGGTCCAGGCCTCGGGATCGAAGGTCGTGTGGAAGGAGAGTCCGGGATCATCGGCCTCCGCGGCCAGCGCGAACTCCTGCGCGGCGCAGGCGGGGTTGTCGCGCAGCGCCTGCAGTCGGAAGGTGAGTTCGGACCAGACCGACCGCAGGCGGCTCAGGGGCGCGTCGATCACCGTGCGGCCGCCCACCGCGATGCGCACCTGGCGCGCAGCGGTCGAGGTGCCCACCAGGTGGGTCGCGCCCTCAAGGCCGAAACCGGTCAGGGTGGCCTGGACCGCGGCCAGTTCGGCGGGGGCCACCTCGAGCACCGCGCCGAGCTCCTCGGCAAACAGGGCCGCCAGCGGCGCGTCTGGCAAGCCGGGCAGATCGACCGACACGCCGCGGCCGCCGGCCATGGCCATCTCGATCAGCGTCACCACGGCGCCGCCATCGGACCGGTCATGGTAGGCACGCAGGCGGCCGGCCGCGACCAGCTCCTGGATCGCCGCAAAGAAGCGCCCCAGGCGGTCGGGATCGTCGAGATCGGCGGCTTCGTCGCCGACCTGGTTGAAGACCTGCGCCAGCGCGCTGGCGCCCAGCCGATTGCGTCCGGCGCCGAGGTCGATCAGCAGCAAGTGCGAGCCGTCGGCCTTGAGATCGGGCGTGACGGTGCGGCGGACGTCGGTGACCGGCGCAAAAGCCGTGGCGATCAGGCTGAGCGGCGCCGTCTGGCGATGGGCCTCGCCGCGGCTGTCGTTCCAGAGTGTGCGCATCGACAGCGAGTCTTTGCCGACCGGGATGGCGATGCCCAGTTTCGGGCACAGGTCGAGGGCGACCGCCGCGACGGTCTCATAGAGGGCCGTATCCTCGCCAGCCTCGCCACAGGCGCACATCCAGTTCGCGGAGAGCTTGACGCGGCCGATCGGCCCGATCGCCGTACCGGCGATGTTCGTAAGGGCCTCGCCGATCGCCAGACGTCCGGAGGCCGGCGCGGAAATCACGGCCACGGGCGTGCGCTCGCCGGCCGCCATGGCTTCGCCCGAGACGGCCCTGTGGCTGGTGGCGGTGACCGCCTGGTCGGCCAGCGGCAACTGGAAGGGGCCCACCATCTGGTCGCGGTGCACCAGGCCGCCGACACTGCGGTCGGCGATTGTGATCAGGAACGTCTTGTTGGCCACGGCGGGCAGGCGCAGCACCCGTTCGAGCGCCTCTGCCGGGTCCACGCCGGCGAGCGCCAGGGGCGGCGGCAGCGGCGGACGCGGCCCGATCTCGCGCACCATGCGGGGCGGCTTGCCCAGCAAGACGCGGATGTCCATGTCGATCGGGGCATCACCGAAGAGGGGGTCGTCGAGCCGCAGCCACTGGTCATCGCGGGCGGCGCCGATCACAGCCGCCGGGCAGCGCTCGCGTCGGCAGATGGCCAGGAAACGCTCGCGGTCCTGCGGCCGGATGGCGAGCACGTAGCGCTCCTGGGCCTCGCAGCACCAGATCTCCATGGGGCTCATGGAGGGTT
>CAZZCT010000170.1:6178-11438 GCA_964652365.1 uncultured Lentisphaerales bacterium | reverse complement strand
GCAGCGGCGACGAACAGGCCAAGAGCCCGCACGACGGCAACCTCATCACCTTCCATCGGGTGAAGGAATTCCGTGGGCTGGTGTACTGAGAACGGCCAGGCGTAATCCCACACCAAGGAGGAGCTAATGCAGACTCTGAATATCGCCCAGCATCTGGTTTTTAAAGGCACCGGACGCTGGAAGCTGGCCTGTGGGCCCATGTTGGTAGAGACCCTTAATGGCGACCTGCTCTGTGCTTGGCTTCCCGGCGGCGATGGCGAACCGGCGCGCGACAACTGCGTGCTGCTGTCGCGCTCGACCGAGCGTGGCCGCACGTGGGAGGAAGCCCAAGTCTTCCTGCCTGCCGGAGAGCAGGCGTCGGCGCTGACGAGCTGGTTTACGACCGCGGACGGACGGATTGTCGCGTTCGCCGCGAGTTGGCCCGCCGAAAAGGGCTACACCGAGTGGTTCTATTCCCGCCGTGTATCGGCCGACCACGGCCGAACCTGGAGCGAGCCCGAGCCGATCAGCCTGCACCACAACCGAGCCTGCCTGCACCGGTCGATCGTCATGTCCAATGGCGAACGCATCTTCCTCGGCTCGATCTTCGACCCACGGCCCCGGCCGCTGACCGGACCGATCCCGGCGCTGCTCGATGCCCGCGGTGAAAGCGAAGCAGCGGCCATTCCCGCAGCGGCAGCAGAGGCGGGACCGGGCAAGTTCGGCACCCATCGGCATGGCTGCTGTGTCTTTGTCAATCCCGATAACGTGCTGGCGTTCGACCGGGCCAGGCACATCCCTTTGGCCAAGGCCGCCGGTTACCGGGTTAAGAGCTATGTGTTCGAGTGCCCGGTTGAAGACGCCATCCAGCGCAATGCACAACGGTCAGGTGATGCCCGGGCAGGCAAGTTAAGGAAGCGGTCCGGCGGATTGCGGATAGTGCCTCGATGTGACAAATCCAGCTACACTGACAAGCAGAAGCGTCCGGCGGAGCAGATCGAGGCCGGTTGCGAGAAGAAAGGCCGATCACCCGTGCGGCGCCCCGAACACGCTGTGACGGACATTCCTGCGTGCGGTGTGATGTCGCTCGTTGCACAGATGGGCTTCCGGCGGATATAGTCGCGGTGTGATGGCATCCGCGGAAGAGACTGAACGGCGTCGCTGCCAAAGACGGCCCGCGCGCCGTCTCTGGGCAACGTTGGCCGTGGCACTGGCGCTGATCTCTTCCTTCCCGTCCGGCTGGGGCCCGCCACTCGTCGCCGCCCTGCTGCAACGCGCCTTGCACCGCCAGGCGCCCGGCGCGACCCTCCGCATCCGGCTGCTCACTCCCTGGCGCGCCGAAGCGACCGGCATCCGACTCGGCGGCGCGCCGGATGCGCTCGGCTGCCAGCGCCTGACGGTACACTTTTCGCCGACCGGTTTGTGGCACCGGCGGGTGGACTCGGTTGAACTGGCCGGTGTACGTGCAGCCGTGGCTGTTTGTTCAAGCCGCGTGACACTCGCGGGGTTGGAGGGGCTCGATCTGTCGTCCCGGAAGGCCAGGGACGGGCCGATCTGGTGTGTCAGCCATGTGCGGGTCATGGATCTGCAGGTCGCCATGCAAACCTCGTCTGCCACCCGCGCGGTGCATCCGCCTGCCGCCATCTGCGAGCTTTCGGCCGATATCGGCATGGTCGTCCGGCGTCACGCGCGAATGGCCACTCGGCCCGAGACAGATGACGGGCTTGGCCGTGCGGAACCGCAGCTTCCGTCACGCGCCGGCCAACTGGAATCTGAGGTGGAACTGACGCTCCACGTGCCGCGTGTACTCTGGGACGACGGGAGACGGTTCGCACACCTGCGGGACATTGATCTCCGCGGCCGGTTCAGGAGCGGCGGAGCGGTCGCGGAGGCGAATCTGGATGGGGTGCGTCTAAGCGGCACCCTGGTATCCGTGGCTGGCGAGGGCGCTGGTGCGTTGCAGCCATGGCTTCCCGTGACGGCCGAGTTGCACGGGTCTTGGGCCGCGGCCGCGCCTGGAGCCGCCGATGCCGCGGGGGTCTTGAATGCCGACGGCCAGGTGGAGTCGCCCCGGCTTCGACCTCATTTTACAGAAGGCGCCCCTGCAATTCAGTTCGCCGCCAAAGGGCCTGTCGCCAACCTGGAGTACCGTGTTTTCGCTGCAAGACTGGGAGGCCCGACAGGGGGAACCGCTGGGCAGGTGTCCTGGCAGGTCGGCCAGGCGGCGTTAAGCGGCGTGCTGAAGCGGGCGGATGCCGGCGGCTATGCCACCGAGTCGGCTCTGTCGTTGACCGATGTTAGCGCGCAATTCCCGATGGGCGGGGTCAGCAACCTTTGCCTGCGGCTGCCATTTAGCGTGGAGACACGCGCCGCGAATGGCAGCGTCGCGTTGAGGATGGGCGATGCGCCGCAGATCTCGTGGGGCCGGGCTTTTGCCGGCGGCATGGATTTCCTGTGCCGCGACCTCCGATCCGTCGCGCCACGGGAGGAGGGAGTGCTGGCGGACCTTCGGTTGGGCGTGCAGGTGGCGGGTAGCGCCCTATCCGCCGACGTGGCTCTTAACGTCGCAACGAACGGTGGGTCTGTTGCGCTAAGCATTCCGGCCACCACGCTCACCACGGATGATGGCCTGTGGCAGCACCTTGGGTCCAGCGGGGTGCCACCAAGGATGGCCCGCGACGCCTTGACTCTGAGCGGCCAGCTGGCAGCCACGGCACGGGTGGACTGGGTGCGCGGACAGGCGCCGCAGTGGCAGGCGGAGCTGGCCGTGACCAATGGCGAGGTCCGTGTCGAAGACGAGCAGGGGTGGCAGATCGACGGTCTGGCTACGCGGCTGTCGGCAGGCGGCGCAACCGGCCGCTACCTGCCGCCGGTGACCACGCGTTTCGCGCATGCCACCCTCGCGGGACAGGTACTCGATGGCGGCAGCGTGCGCTGGCAGTGGTTGGGCGATGAGTTGCTGGTGGAGCGCGCCGAACTGGCTTGGTGTGGCGGGTGGGTGCAGCTCTATGCCGTACGCATTGACCCGCGCCACCCCGATCTCGATTTCGTGCTCTATCTGGACCGCCTCGAAGCCGGCCGGTTGCTCGAGGTGATCAAGCTGCTCAAGGGCTCCGCCACGGGACATCTCTACGGTCGCATGCCGCTGCGCGTGCAGCGCGGTCGCGTCATGCTCTCCGACGGGTTCCTCTTCGCGCTGCCCGGTGAGCGGGGCAATCTACAGCTGAGTGACACCCGTGTCTTCGACGAGTACCTCGCCCGTTCCGGCCTGCCGTCGGCGGTCCGCAAACAAATCAGCGCCTCGCTGCGCAATCTCGACTATCATGTTCTGCGATTTGACTTGTCGGCTGGCGGCGCGCCCGAGGCCCGGCTGAACATCAAGATCGAGGGACAATCAGCTGCCGACAGGAAATTGCCGCCCGTGTCCCTCGATATGCGGGTGAACGGACCTCTGGAAGCCCTGCTCAATTTCGGGCTGAACATGAATAAGGGCAAGTCGGCGAACGTCGAATAAGTACGGGTGCAGTTGCAAGGTCCCACGGAGGCCGCCACATGATCGTGAATATCGGAAAGCTAGAGGTCCGGACGCGACCGATCCGGTCGTTGATGTGGCTGTTCCCGCTGGTGCTCGCGTTGCCGGTAGGGCTTTCTGGCTGTCTTTCGGTCAAGACCGAACATGAGATCAAGCCGATCCACATCACCATGGACATCAATCTCAAGGTCGACCGCGAGTTGGACAACTTCTTTGGCGACATTGACGCACCGGCGAAAGCGGGGCAGGACAAATGACAACCACAATCAGGCGATGGGTGTTGGCGGCGACTGTGCTGGCAGGATTGATTGGCGTGGAGGTCCGTGGCGACGAGCTGGCGGCGGTCAAAGAGCGCATGGTCGGGCGGCGTGACGCGGTCCAAGCGCTGGTCACCCGCAAGGCGGCGGGCGAGGATAACCGCGGTTATCTCGACGCACGTGGTAGTCTGACCGCGGCCGAGACTGCTGTTCTGGCAGCCGAGAACGCCGATCGCAAACTGGTCTACACCGGGATCGCCGGCAAGACTGGCGCCACGGCCGAACTGGTCGGCAAGCAGCGCGCGGCAGCGATTGCCAAGAACGCGGTCGCCGGCACCTGGCTGCAGGACGACAAGGGGCGCTGGTACGAGAAGGGGCGCTGACGCGCCAGCGGCTCGCTTCACCGCTGTTGCAGACGTGGAGCCTTGGGCATTCGCTGCTCAGCGTTGGTGTCGTGGGGCGCTGTAGCCGCCGGCGGCCCGACGGCGGTTGCGCTCAAACACGCATCCGCGCAATCCCCGCAATCTGCAGTCCCCTTTGGGGTGGCAAGCCGCCCGAGGCGCGCCTACCGGGACGGGAAACTAGACAGAATTAGACAGAATTAGACACGAAACGCCCCCCCCCCTCTGTTGCGATGCGGTTGCGGATGATGGGGGCTTGGTTGGTGTCAGGTTGGGTTTCCATGGGTATCTGTCCTGCAGCAAGATCACTTCAAGGTCATGGTCTTCATCGGGGCAAACCAGACCAAAGTGCCTTTCGAAGTGGCTCAGGCCATGCAAGCCATGGGAAGCAACGCCGAATACGTCAAGATCGCGGGCAATGGCTCGAACGCGCTCGACTTCCACATCGCCTTCTATATCGGCCAGTTGGCGGCTGCTGACCCCACCGCGTTCTTCCACATTATCTCCAAGGATTCCGGTTTCGACCCGCTCATCGCCCATCTAAAGATAGAACAGAAGATCTTTGCCGCACGCGAAAACTCCATTACAGCTTGCCGTCTTTGCCGTAGAAAGAACACGGAGGCAAGGCGTGCCAAACCCCGCAATCCCCTTCAGCCGCCGCTGTGCCTCTGTGAGAGCAACTCCCGCTGCCTATAGACTGCGTGGCGCAATCGTCCAGGCGTTCTGGCACCCCTTCAGGGTGCGCTCCACACGCTCCGGAATCCGGGGGTATCGCTTCGCTCAACCCCCGGCTACGTTCTGGCATCCCGCTGGGATGTGGGCCCGGCAGGTGGCGCGCGTCGGCCCGACGTGCGTCGCGGCGATGGAGCAAGACTATCCGCGCAGCAGCCGTCGGGCCGACGGCGGGTAGGGTGCCCCAGACCCTTGGGGCACCGGCGGGCGGGTCAAGGGCCTGACCCGCCCCTACCGCGGACACGACCGCCGTCGGGCCGACGGCGGCTACACAACCGACCGTGTCGCCCGTGGGGGACGTGCGTGTTGGGTCTGTCCGTTCGGCCGGGACAAGCCCGGTCCTCCCGCCCAGCTTTTCC
>CAZZCT010000170.1:0-6078 GCA_964652365.1 uncultured Lentisphaerales bacterium | reverse complement strand
TGTTGGGTCTGTCCGTTCGGCCGGGACAAGCCCGGTCCTCCCGCCCAGCTTTTCCAACCGAGGACGGCCGAGACGACGCAACCGCCAATTTGACGGGCCAGGAAGAGAAGCGTGGGGACATAGAATGCATGGCACAATCGTCCAGGCGTTCTGGCACCCCGTCAGGGTGCGCTCCACACGCTCCGGAATCCGGGGGTATCGCTTCGCTCAACCCCCGGCTACGTTCTGGCATCCCGCTGGGATGTGGGCCCGGCAGGTGGCGCGCGTCGGCCCGACGTGCGTCGCGGCGATGGAGCAAGACTATCCGCGCAGCAGCCGTCGGGCCGACGGCGGGTAGGGTGCCCCAGACCCTTGGGGCACCGGCGGGCGGGTCAAGGGCCTGACCCGCCCCTACCGCGGACACGACCGCCGTCGGGCCGACGGCGGCTACTGACGTGGTCGCATCGGGCGGGCCTCCTGGCCCCTTCCCGGTAGGGTTAGACCCCATGGTTTGGAGCCTTCCTGGCGGGTAATATGATCTTGGGAAGCAGGTCAGGAGAAGAACGCCTGAAAGTCGGGGCATCATGACTGTCGGAACGGTTCTGCTGACCAGTTTGGTCCTCATGCTCGCTTTGGCGACGCCGCCTGCACGGGCTGCCAACAGGGTCGGCGATGAGTTTATGACCGGCTATGTTGCCTCCGTTCTGGAGCGTGATCTGCATTGGGAGAGAGGCTCGTACATTCTGAAGATCGTCAACGGGGTTGCCACGATCACCCTGTTTGGAGACGACCCGCTGCGACGCGAGGCAGCGGACAAGCAACTGCGTAAGATCGACGGGCTGCTGGGGGTCGCCATCTTGGTGAAGCCTGCCGACTCGGGCAAGCCAGGCGTGGTACGCAGACTGACGGGGATCATCGGCGAAGCGGAAGCTTTCCCTGTCGGCGACATGTTCCGGCCGCTCCTGGCCGACCCGAAACAGCCGCAGTTCTCTGCCAGCATCGTACGCTTCCGAGCAGAGGGAGACCGTTACGAAATGGCGGCGGTGGGTTTTGGTGAGACCTATGGCCTTTACAGGTTCTTCGGCAGCCGCGAGGGCGACGGCTTGCAACTGAACGTGGAAGCCGCCCTGTTCGCCCAGTTCAACCTGGACACCCCCTCCAGAGACCTCATCAACGCGGACTACACCGTCGGGATACCCATCACCTACCGGCGAGGCGCGAATTCCATGCGATTGCGCTTCTATCACCAGAGTTCTCACCTGGGGGATGAATTCCTCCAGAGCAGCAACGCTCCGACGCGCGTGAACCTCTCGTATGAAGCCCTTGAGTTCACCTACTCCCGCGAATGGCGCGAATGGCGGCTTTACGGCGGCGGCGAGTACCTGTCCGACCAGGAACCGGTTGACCTCAAGCCGTTGGGCATCCACTGGGGAGTCGAGTATCGTGGCAGCAAGCCGCGGATCTGGAGTGGCCGGCCGATTGGCGGTATGGACCTGAAGAGCCTGGATGAGCATGACTGGTCCGTCGACGCCAGCATCAAGGCTGGTATTGAGTTTGGGCATCCCAACCCTGGACAACGGCGCCTGCGCCTCATGGCCGAGTGGTACAGGGGATACGACCCACATGGCCAGTTCTACGTCAACAAAGTCGAATACTACGGTCTGGGCGTGTCGCTGGCATTCTAGCGGCACGAGTCTCACGTCTCGATACTCAAGGAGCGCTTCGCGGAGGAGGAGGACGAGCCGATCCTGCCATCTTTCTCCATCGCGTTGCGGTGTCTGCCGTTAGCCCGCGCTCGGCAAGCGCGGGCTACCGGCAGACGTCGCGCTTGGCCCCGAAGACGAGCACTGCGTCGTCGTCCTGGGCAGCAGTCACAAAGCACTGTCCACAGCGAAGTGGTGGCCGGCTGAGTCAGTTGCCGCCGGCAAGCCCCCAGTGCGCCGGGTTGAGGAGCGTGGGGTTGGCAAGCGGTTGTTCATCGGGTACCCAGGGCAGGCGGCGCAGGGTGTCGGTGGCGTCGCGCAGGTGCAGGGCGGTGTTGAAGGAGAGCGGCATTACCAGGTCGGGCAGCTCCTTGTGCACCGTCACCAGGTCGGCGGTGCCTCGCCGATCGGTCTGCATGACGGGCTCACTGACCTCCGGAAGTGCATCCCGCGGGATCTCTGCTTCGAGCCGCCAGCCGAGCCCCTGCCAACGCGGGATCACCACGACTTTCGCATCGATGAGGGGCGTCCAACCCGTCACGCTGTAGTAGACCTTGCCGGCCACCACGGCCAGACCGGCCAGTTCCGGACGCAGCGAGGCATCGCCGTCTGCCACACTCGCGCGACTCAAGCCAATCGATGAGGCCGCGGACGTGGCGCACTTCCATGCACCCAGCCTCGGCAGCCTGCGCGACGCGCGGGGCGATTTCGCCCGGCGCTTTGTGGAGAACGTGTTCGAGGCGCTCGACACCCCGGGTGAAGGGTATCTCGATCGCGCGGCGGGGCGGCTCCATTACCTTCCTGACAGACGCGGGTGGATTTCGGCGCGAGTGGACGCCTCAGACGGGTCTCGCGCAGCCGTCCGGGTTCGCGTGCGCCAGAGCATAATCGATGCGTGCGGTGTCGTGCAACCGCCCTTCCATCCCTCGGCCAGCGGACTGTCCTCCAGTGACCAGACCTGCGCCACGCAGTCACCGGGCTGGCGCTCGAACACGATACCCCAGCGTTGACCCTCGTGCAGCATTCCTGCAACGCGACCGGCCTGCGTCTGCTGCCGGTCGGCTCGGCGGGCACCTCCAGAGAATACCACGTGACGGTTCCGGAACGCCGCGAACATGTTACACTCTCAAACGCTTTGTACCCGCTGGCCTCAGGAGGTTGACACGGACATGTCCATCGTAACTCTCGTCGTCAAGATTGCCGCCAAGCCCGCCTGTGTTGAAACGGCGAAGCGCGAACTGCTCAAACTCGTGGCGCCGACCCGCCGGGAGGCGGGGTGCCTGGACTACCACTTGCATCAGGACAACGCCGATCCGTCGCAGTTCGTCTTCTTCGAGCGATGGGAGCGCCCGGCGCATCTGCAGCAGCACATGCAGCGCGAGCATTTCAAGCGCTTCCAGAGCGCGTCGGCGGACAGCATCGCCACGGTGGCCGTGCGCCGCGAGGCTGGCAGGTCCGGAACATGCATGGGGTGACAACGAAATCGGCCCAGATCATCAGGACGAGCACCTTCGTCGGGCTCGTCGCGCTGGCGGTGCATCTCGCGGCTTGCTTGATCCTGCTGCCCCCTGCCATGCTCCTGCAGCGTGAGCCGCTGCTTTCGGGCGACTTTCCGATTCACAGTTACCGGGTCCATATGTACCGTTCCGCGCTCGCCGCGAGCGGTCTGCCATGGGGCTGCAACCCGGCGCTCAGCGCCGGGGTGGTGACAAGTCCCGTGGAGGACATCGGTGCCAAGCCCTTGCAGATCGCGAGGCTCATGCTGCCCTGGGCCGATGATGCCGGTCTTGTGCGCTGGGCCACATTCCTCACCATGCTGTTGTTCCCGCTGGGCGTGGCGATGGCGTGCCGGACGCTGGCACTCCCGACACCCGTGCGCGTGGGCGCACTGGTTTCCGTGATCTTTCTGGTGTGGACCAATCCAAATGTGTTGCTCGCCTTCCGGTGGGGCATGGTCTGCTTTGCGGCGGCAAGTTTCCTGTCGCCCTGGGTGCTTGCCCTTCTGCTCCGGCATGCCCGTGAGCCTGGCGCGGGACGCGCCTGGGCGCTCTTCATGGGCTTCGCCGCGCTCTTCGGTCTGCATCTGCTCGGGCCGCTGATGATCGCAGCCCCTCTGATGGCGCTGCTGTGCGGGCGTAGTCAGTCGAGCTGGAAACGCAGGGTCGTCGTTCTAGGTGCGACCGCGGCGCTGGTCAACGCGTTCTGGTTTGTGCCCTTCCTTGTCGGCTACCTGCACGAGCCGGCCGCGTGGGGTGAGGCCGCACTGTCTGGTCTCGCCCGCGATCTCACGTTCGCGCGTGCGGCGCACGCGGCACCCGGCAGTCTGCCGCTTGCCCTGGCCGCGTGCATCCGATTCGTCCTGCCGCTGGCGGCAATCCCCTTCTTGTGCAAGGCCGCGGACCCGACCACGGGGCGGATCCTCGCGGTCGCTGCAGTGGGCAACCTTGCGATCATGCTCGCCGGCTCGTTCGTTCCGGTCCTCAAGCAGACCCAGCCGCTGCGGTTCATCCTGCCGTGGACCGCGATGGCCAGCATACCAATAGGATACCTTGTGGCCTGGCTGGTCGCGCCTCCCGGCCGCCGGTTTGCGGCCCCGGCACTGGTGGCGCTGGCGGCCGTGGTGGCCGGTTCGGCTGCCTGGGGACGGGCCGCTGCCGTCGAGGACGACGAGTGCGTGACGCTCAGCGCACGCCCCGAGAGCGGGGCGCTTCTTCACCTGCAGCCGCCGAAGTCGATCGCCGGCAGCGATTCCGCAGGCTCCCTGACACGGCTCATGCTTCGTACAAGCGGGCCTGCGGACCGGATTCTCGTCCAGACGCGGTTCAAGGCGGATCCGGAAGCCTTCGCGCTCGGGTGGAAGCGTGAGGTTGCGGGTTGCACCTATCCGCTCAATGCCGATCCGCTTCACTTCGACCGCTTCAGCCTGTTCGGTCGGCGGATCGGGGAGAGGACCCCGGGCGAGTTGAGGGCGGCCATCGACCTTTGGGGCATCACGAAACTGGTGGCCTGGTCGCGCGAGGCCGTCGCGGCGTTGGAGGCCGTGTGCGGGCCCGGTGAGCGGGTTGGCGAGTACGTGGTCTTCGCCGTTCCCGGGCCTCCATCGCGGTTCCTGGTCGGATCGGGCCAGGTGCAGGTTTCTGTCAACCGGATCGAACTCACGGATCTGCAGGTCCGGGACGGCCTCGTTGTGGTGCGTTATCGCTATCACCCGGCCTGGCGGGCAGAGCCCGCCATGGCGGTGGACCGGTACCCGGTGACGGGCGTCACGAGCGGCTTCATCGCCCTGCGCAACCCGCCGGAACACGTGATTCTGCGGTTTGACCCCGCGAAGGTGTTTCGGCAGGCTTACTTCGAGGGGCACTGATGGTGCAGCCGGGACGAGCCCGGCCCTCCGGCCGCCATCAGCCTTTCCCCGATGCCTGCGTGGCCCCCGGCCCCGTAGCACGGTCGTCCCGGCCGTGTCTCTCCGACGCCGGCCTATCCACCCCCGGCCGTGCTTCCCCGGCGACGCACACCACCACAGCGCAGCAAGCCGAGCCCTGACATTCGAACGGCCGCCCGCCTGCAACTGCGTGTGAATGGCCTTGGTGAACAACCTCTGCGCCACAGCGTCTCTGCGGGAGAGGAAACCAGAGTTCCAACCATTGGCTGATGCGGCCGGATTTAGCCGCATAGCCTGAACGTTCCGCGCGCGGCCGCGCCGGTTCAGGGGGCGTGCGACGCACGCGCTTCCGTTTCGCGGCGATCCGGCGTTCAGCCCGCGTGGTTCACCTGCAGCACCCAGGCGTGGCGGCCGGGAAGCGGTCCTGTCGGCAGGTGCACAACCATGCCGTCATCGCGTGGATCCCAGGCCAGCGGCTCCGGACGGCCCAGCAGGCGCACCCCCGTGCCGGCGACCGGGTGCACGGCGAGTCGGACCGTTGCGGGGGGCTGTTCCGCACCTTCGGCCGCCAGGATGATCGCGAAGACGTCGCTTCCGCGGCGCGTGTAGCGCCGAGCGACTCATGCTCGAACGTGAACGCTTACGCTGGGGCGTCGCCTGATGACCGCGGAATCCGACCAAATCCAACCTGTCCCGGATGCGCAAGACCCCACGCCAAGGACGGTAGCCGTTTCGGCGTTGATCCAGGCGCCAGACGCCTCAAGACCTTTTGTTATTCGTCCGTCGAGAAGTGGGGGCGGGACAGACCCTTGCCCCGCCCGCCGTGCCCGCCGAGGACGGCGGGGTCCAGAGGCGGACCTCGTGCCAGACGGACACTCGAGGATGCGACTGGACCCGGCGGTCCTCCGCCGTCCGTCCCGCCGACCCACCGCCGAGGACGGCGGGGTCCAGAGGCGGACCTCGTGCCAGACGGACACTCGGGGATGCGACTGGACCCGGCGGTCCTCCGCCGTC
>CAZZCT010000169.1:0-11460 GCA_964652365.1 uncultured Lentisphaerales bacterium | reverse complement strand
TCGCAGTTTGAGGACCGTCCCGCCCCGGTTGTATCCTGCCGGTCCCTCCGCTATACTGCCGGCATGACGGCGTCGCACCCCCATGACCCCGCGGCCTATGCTGCGCGCTCAGTGGCCGAGTTGGATCTCGGCCTGGGGCAGGTGCCGGCCTATGCCGCCTGGCGCGCGCGCGATCCGGGGCCGGCCGCGTCGCTGGATGCCCGCTATGCCGCGCTGCCGCTGCTGACCAAGGAGGAGCTGCGGCACTGGGGGCTGGCCGGCTTCGCCGCGCCGGGATTCGACGTGGAGGCGGGGCTGGCCCGTCGCGAGGTCGAGGTCGTGCACACCAGTGGTTCCACGGATGAGCGCGTGCGGCTGCTTTGGAACCAGCCTTGGTGGGACGCCAGCGAACGCGCCTCGTGGCAGCTGAATCGGCACGCCCGCGAGGCCGGCCTGGACACACACCCGGAAGCCATCCTCACGTGCCCGCGCTCAACCGGCGTCGCCACCCCGGACGGTCGTCCGCTGCCCCTGGCGACGCGGCGGCTGGCACGCTTCCTCTATCTGAACGAGCACCTTGACGCGCGCTGCTGGGATGATGACCACATCCGCCGCATGTGCGACGAACTCGGCAGCTTCCAGCCGGTCGTGCTCGAGGCCAACCCCACCCTGCTGGCGCGCTTTGCGCGGCGCCTCACAGCGCTGGACCTGCGCTGCTGGCAGCCGCGGCTGATCGTGCTGACCTACGAGTGGGCCTCGCGCCTGCAGCGCCGCGCCATCCGCCAGGCGTTCGACGTGCCACTCATGAGCTCGCATGGCAGCACCGAAGCCGGCTGCATCTTCACCGAGTGCGAGGCTGGCTGCTACCACCAGAACAGCGCGTACGTGCGGGTGGAAGTGCAGCCCATGGCTGCCCGCTGGCAACAGGCAGGTGTTGGGCGCCTGGCGGTCACCACCTTCGGCAATCCCTGGCGCGTCCTGTTGCGCTTCGACGTCGGCGACCTCGTGCGTCTCCGGCCGTCCGATCGGCCCTGTGCCTGCGGCGGGACGGCCGGGCTGACGGCCGACGCCATCGAGGGACGCGTCAAGGACCTGACGTTCGACGCCCTCGGCAGGCCGGTCACGGTTGACCGGTTGGACGCTGCCCTGGCCGCCGTGCCAGGCTTGCATGAATACCAGGTGGCGCAGGGCTCGCCGACCCAGTGGCGCGCGCGCGTGGTGGCGGACGACGCGACCGGGCGGCGCGCGGCCCGGGCGGCGCTGATTGAGCTCTACGGCGCGCAGGATGTGCGCGTGACCCGTGTGGCCGCCGTGCCGCCCGAACGCTCCGGCAAGCATCGGCTGGCGCGCTGCGCCATGCCTTGGGAGGCCAACGCCCTGTTCGACGGGCCGGCGGCAGCGCCGGAGGGACACGCGCCATGAACCCGGCCCCCCTGCACCTGCTGGCCGGCGGTCCCGGTAGCGACCAGGCCCACCTCGTGCGCCTGCTGACCACCGCCCTGGAAGCCGGCGCCGCCGCCGGCCTGCCGGTGGCCTATGTGGGCGCCGCCAGTGGCGACGACGCTGGTTTCCAGCGCCGCATCGGCCGGCTGCTGGCCGCCGCGGGTGCGGGACCGCTGCACTCCGCGCCGTCGGCGCGCGGCTTGCGCGATGCGCCGGCGGCGCGTCGCGTACTGGGAACTGCCGGCGTGGTCTTCATCAGCGGCGGCGATGTCGCGGCCGGCATGGATGCCCTTCACGCCGCCGGTCTCGTGCCGGCCCTGCGCGAGGCCTACGAACGCGGCGCGGCCTTCATCGGACTTTCGGCCGGGAGCATCATGCTTGGCCAGGCCTGGGTGAGGTGGGATGACCCGGACGACGACACGACGGTGCGGTCGTTCGACTGCCTCGGGTTCGCCCCGCTGGTCTGCGACACGCATGCCGAAGCCGACGCCTGGACCGAACTGCAGGCCCTGCTGCCGCACCTGCCTGACGGCACGCGCGCCTACGCCATCCCGGCGCCGGCCATGCTGCGCGTGGACGCCGCCGGCCGGGTGGCAGCCTTCGGCGCGCCCATCCCGGTGTTCACGCGGATCAACGGGGTGTGCCGGGAGGAACTCCTGGCGGTGTGTGCGCGGTGAGCCGCGAAGGTTTGGTCAGTTTCCGGCTTTGCGTGTGCGCGTCCCCCAGCTCTCCATGGCCAAGCCTCCCCAATCCTGTCAATCCTGTTAATCCTGTCGAAAAGAGCGGTGTCGCGCTTCGCTTGCCACCGCACTCCAGAGTGCCTGCGCCCCGGCGGCCGCGTCTGGAGTGCGGCGGCAAGCGGTACCCCGCGCGACGCCGCTTTTGTTCTGCTGCGCCACGCGTTCAGCCCTCGGAACGGGGCAGCTGGGGTCAGCCTGGCACGAAACCCGTCTACGTCCGCGGTGTGGCCACAACCGTGAACCCGGCTTCGAGCCCGCCCTCCGCGCAGCCGCCCACCCAGAGGCGGAAGGCCCCCGGCTCGGCCGCGAGGCGCCCGTCCGCGCCGTGGAAAGCTAGCTGGTCGGTATGCAGCCGGAAGCAGACGCGGGTCGAGGCGCCCGGGGCCAGGCGCACGCGCTGGAAGTCCTTGAGCTCGCGCACGGGCCGCACGCGCGAGCCGAAGCAGTCGCGCACGTAGAGCTGCGCCACCTCCACGGCCTCGCGGCGGCCCTTGTTGGTCAGCGTGACCTGTACCGTCAGGGTGTCACCCAGGGCCAGGCGTTCGGTGTCGAGCGTCAGGTCCCGGTAAACGAACTCGCCGTAGGTCAGCCCGAACCCGAACGGGAAGAGCGGGCGGTGGTCGCAGTCGAGGTAGCTCGACGTGAAGCCCTGCGGGTCGAGCGGCGTACCGGTCGGCACGCCCACGCGGCTGCCGTCGACCGGCGGGCGGCCGGTGGCGGGATGGGCGTGGTAGACCGGGATCTGACCGACCGCGGCCGGGAAGGAGATTGGCAGCCGGCCCTCGGGCGACGCGTCGCCCAGCAGCAGGTCGACAATGGCCGGACCGCCCTGGGTGCCGGGGTGCCAGGCCCACAGCAGGGCCGCAGCTTGGGCGGCCAGACGGTCCACGACCAAGGGCCGGCCGGCCAGCACCACGACCACCAGCGGTTTGCCGGTGGCGGCCAGGCGGCTGACCAGTTCGTCCTGGGCGCCGGGCAGGTCGAGACAGGCGCGGCAATGGGCTTCGCCGCTCAAAACGGCCTCCTCGCCCAGGAACAGCAGCACGGCGTCGGCGGCGGTGGCCGCTTCGACGGCCGCCGCAAAGCCGGCGGTATCGGTCGCGCGGCTGGTGGCCAGGGCCGGGACCGAGTCGACCCGGCAGGCGGGTTCGAGCCGCGCGCGCAGGGCCGCCAGCGGCGTGACGGTGTCGCCGGCGTCGCCATCCATGGCCCAGCAGCCCAGTTGGTCGGCCGGGGCATCGGCCAGCGGGCCGATCACGGCGATGCGCCGCAGGCTGGCGGCCGCCAGCGGCAGCACGCCGTTGTTCTTGAGCAGCACGCAACTAGCGGCGGCGGCGCGCCGCGCCTGTTCCAGATGGGTGCGGTCGAGCAGCACGCGGCAGCGGGACTCGTCGCGGTAGGGCTGCTCGAAGAGGCCCAGACGGAGCTTGACGCGCAGGATCCGCGCCACGGCCTCATCGACCTGCGCCAGGGCCACCGCGCCCTGGTCCAGCAGCGCGCGCACGTGGTCCACATAGCAGCGCGAGACCATCTCCATGTCCACGCCGGCCGCCAGTGCAGTCCGCGCGGCCTCGGCGGGGTCGGCGCTGAAGCCGTGGTTGATCAGTTCGGTTACCGAGCCCCAGTCGCTGATCACGAAGCCGTCGAAGCCCCAGGTCTCCTTGAGGATCTGGCGCAGCGTGTAGGCATTGCCCGAGGCCGGCACGCCGTTGAGCTCGTGGAAGGCGCTCATCACGGTCGCCACGCCGGCTTGCACGCAGGCGGCAAAGGGCGCCAGGTAGACGTCGCGCAGCATTCCGTCCGAGAGTTGGACCGTGTTGTAGTCGCGTCCGCCCTCGGCCGCGCCATAGCCCACGAAGTGTTTGGCGCAGGCCGCCAGCGTGTCGTCGCCGGCCAGGTCGTCGCCCTGGAAGCCGGCCACCATGGCGGCGCCCATGCGGCTGGCCAGCAGTGGATCTTCGCCGGGCGACTCGGCCACGCGACCCCAGCGGGGATCGCGGGCCACGTCCACCATGGGTGCAAAGGTCCAGTTGATGCCGCAGGCGGCGGCCTCGCGGGCGGCCACGCGCGCGCAGTCGCGCACCAGGCCGGGATCGAACGAGGCGGCCTGCCCGAGCGGAATCGGAAAGACGGTCCGGAAGCCGTGGATCACGTCGCGGCCGATCAGCAGCGGAATGCCCAGGCGCGACTCGGCCACCGCGGCGCGCTGGAAGTCATTGTAGACGCCGGCCGGGTTGGCGTGTTCCTTCCAGAAGGCCAGGTTGAGGATCGAGCCGATGCGGCCCTCGCGCGCCAGCACGCGGTGTTCCGGGGCGGCGCCGTTGACCTGCCAGAGCTGGCCGATCTTCTCGTCCAGGGTCATGGCGGCCAGCAGGCCGGCGATGCGGGGTTCAGTATGCATTGTTTGCCTTGGCGCGGGCTTCGCCCGCAATTCACCTGATCGGGTCTCTTCGTGCTTGTCAACAAGGTGCGCGATACTACCACACGATGCTTGACCTTACACGGTTCTTCTAGTTACACTTGCGCGTGTAATAACCGTACGCTGTTTGCCTGTGTCCCTTCGAACTTTGAGCGGGGAAGGAAGAGCCCGAATGCCGGAACTCAGCCGATTTTACGGCATTGTTGTTGCGATGTTCTTCAACGAGCACAATCCGCCTCACTTCCATGCACGGTATGGCGGCGAGAAGGTGGCAATTGATGTTCGTACGCTCCAAGTGCTTGAGGGGCGCATCGCACCTCGTGCGCTTGGGCTCGTGATCGAATGGGCGTCCCAGCACCAAGATGAACTTCTTGAAGATTGGGAGTTGGCCAGGACGGACCAGCAGCCCAGGAAGATTGAGCCACTGCGATAGGAGCTACGCCACCATGGTACACGACGTGATCTCAGCGGAGCACAGAGGTGACTACCGGATCGAGGTAGTCTTTGACAACGGGAAGCGGGGGATCGTCGACTTCTCGGCATACGCAGAGGAACGCCGGGGGGTGTTCGCTCGATTCCGCGACATGGCTTTCTTCCGTGACTTCCACATCAATGAAGAACTGGGGGTGCTGGCGTGGGGTGATGACATCGACATTGCCCCTGAAACGCTCTACGCGCAAGCCACCGGGGAGCCTCTGCCTGGATGGATGGCAGAAGACAAGCCAACTTGAGGAGTCTCAAGCGACACCATCACGCCCGATCCTGAAAACATTCCAGGTTCCGTCCCATGGCTGATCTGCCTCGCATCTCTGGCAAGCAGGCCATTCGAGCCTTTGCCCGGGTCACACTGCCATTGTGGGAACAGACGGCTGGGTTCTCTTCTCAGTTGAGACAAACAATCTTGGGCATGTGGCCATGGTCGCGCGCCTGCACCTTCGCGGCGACCCCGGTCCAGTTACCGACGAGCCGTCAGAAGGTGCATCGCCAGGCGATTGGGCGCGCTTCCTCAGGCGCGCTCTACCGCCATCCTGGTGGACCGGCGAGCCGTCAGGCAACCCCACCGCGTGCGGCAAGTGATCGGTCATCAGTGATCAGTAATCGAGTTTTGTTGACACCGATCACCGACCACACCGGCACCGGCTCCTGCCAGGTCGCCCTGCGGGCTCAGGGCGCGTCGGGTTCGCGGATGCTCAGGAAGAACTGGCCGCCGGTCTCGATCACGATCTGGTTGACCCCGGCGCGGAGTTCGGCCGGCACGCGGTCGCGGCCCGCGTGATAGCCGGTCCAGACGGCCGCATCCTTGCGATGGATGCACTGGCCATTCAGCCAGATGGTGTGCAGTGCCGCGCCGGTCCAGAAGCTGACCGGCCGGGCCTTGGGTGAGGTGACCGTGGCCTGGCCCACGTAGCGTGGGGCCTTGCCGGCCAGGGCTTCGAGCGCGAGGGCAAAGCCCTCGCGCCGCGTCTGCTCCTGCCACCAGTTCTCTCGCGGTTCGGACTCCGGCAGGGCCAGCGTGGTCCAGGTGGCATCGGGCCGCATGCCGCGGACGGTCTCCTCGTCCAGCCAGGGCATGTGCGCATCCGGCACAGGCAGAATCCGCCAAGGCGAGATCAGGCCGACCGGCGGCGGGACCTCCAGGATGGCCGGCACCGCCACGTCGGCCTGACCCCAGGCATCCAGAACGGCGCGCGCCATGGCGCGGTGGCCGGCGAAATTGGGATGGATGCGGTCCGTCTCCAGGACCACCGTGCCGGCTTCCTGCGCGCGCAGCATGGCGGCGTGCACGTCGGCCAGAGGCAGTTCGCGGGCGCGCGCCAGGGCGCGCACCACGTCGCCCATGGCCTGCACGCGCGCCTCGGTCTCGGGGTCGCCCACCGTGCTGGGCGTCAGGAGGCAGACACGCACGCCGGCCGCCTGCAGGCGGTCGAGGATCGCCTCCACGTCGGCCTGGTAGGCGGCGAGCGGTACCGAACGGGCGGCATCGTTGACGCCGACGCTTAGCGTGACCTGCTGCGGCTTGAAGACCAGGACGTCGCGGTCCAGCCGCGCGCGCATGCCGGCGGCCGTGTCGCCGCCGATGCCGGCGTTGATGCCGACCGGCACGGGCCGGCCGGCGGTCCGTAAGGCCTGCAGCGCCAGCAACGGGTAGGAGAAACCGTCGGTGATCGAGTCACCCATGAACACGATGCGTGGCGACATGCGTGGCACTCCCTCTTCGGCGGTTGCGGCCGTGTGGCAGCAGCCGGCAAAGGCGCCGCACAGCAGGGCCGTGGCGGTGAGCATCGGAACATTCCCGCGCGGGCGCGCGACCCGGGCGGTGGCAGGCGGTGGCGGCAGGAGCATCAGGCGTCCCTCATCTCTGCGCACGCGGGCAGTTGGCCGGACGAACGGCCTGCCGGACGGATCTGCCCCATGCGGTCGGCACAGCATGCACGGTGCGCGCCGGGCCGTCAAGGTTGTGCGGCGGCCCAGCGCACTCCGGCGTTGCGTTGGCGGGCGTGGCGCGGTACCATCAGTCCCGTTTTGACCATGTTCCAAGGACGCTTCAGGAGAACACGCGTATGGCCATCAAGGTCGCTATCATCGGCGCCGGCAGCCTGGGATTCACCCGCCGGCTGGTGCAGGACATTCTCATGGTGCCGGAGTTGCGCGACACCACCTTTGCGCTGACCGACATCCACGCCCATAACCTCGACATGATCAACCGCATCCTGGTGCGCGACGTGCGCGCCAACCGCCTGCCGGCCAAGGTGGTCGCATCCACCGATCGCCGCGCGGCCCTGGCTGACGCCGACTACGTGATCAACACGGCACGGGTGGGCGGCCTGGACGCCTTCAAGCTGGACATCGACATTCCGCTCAAGTACGGCGTGGACCAGTGCGTGGGCGACACCCTGTGCGCCGGCGGCATCATGTACGGCCAGCGCGGCATTGCCTGCCTGCTCGAGTGGTGCCAGGACATCCGCGAGGTGGCCAAGAACAACGCGCTGCTGCTCAGCTATGGAAATCCCAATGCCATGCTGACCTGGGCCGCCAACGCCTACGGCGAAGTGCCGACAATCGGTCTGTGCCACGGCGTGCAGGGGGGGCACTGGCAGATCTGCAAGGTGATTGAGCTGCTGGTCAACCGCGGCCGCAAGCCCGAGGACAAGAAGTACCAGAAGGTCGAGATGCCGGACGTGGACATTGTCTGCGCCGGCATCAACCACCAGACCTGGTACGTGCAGATCCAATACCGCGGCGAGGACTGGACTGGCCGTATGCTCGAGGGCTTCGAGGCCCATCCCGAGTTCAGCCGCACCGAGAAGGTGCGCATCGACGTCCTGCGGCGCTTCGGCTACTACTCCACCGAGTCCAACGGCCACCTCTCCGAGTATGTCGCCTGGTACCGCAAGCGCCCCGAGGAGATTGCCAAGTGGATCGACATGGGCTCCTGGATCCACGGCGAGACCGGCGGCTACCTGCGCGTCTGCACCGAAGGCCGCAACTGGTTCGAGACGGAGTTCCCGAAGCTGCTGAAGGAGAAGCCCTGGGACCTGGCCACCTCGCAGCGGTCGCATGAGCACGGATCCTTCATCATCGAGGCCCTGGAGACCGGCCGGACCTACCGCGGCCACCTCAACGTCGTCAACAACGACTGCCTCACCAACCTCTCCCGCGACGCCATCGTCGAGGTGCCCTGCTACGTGGACCGCAACGGTGTGAACGTGCCGCAGGTGGGCGAGTTGCCGACCGGCTGCGCGGCCGTCTGCCAGCAGTCGATCGGCGTACAGCGCCTGGCGGTCGAGGCGGCGGTCAACGGCGACGTCGTCCGGCTCAAGCAGGCCATGATGCTCGATCCGCTGGTGGGCGCGGTCTGCACGCCGCCCGAGATCTCGCAGATGACCGACGAGATGCTGGTGGCGCAGGCCCGCTGGCTGCCGCAGTACAAGGGCGAGGTGCCGGAGGCCAAGCGCCGCCTGGCGGCCGAACCGCGACTGGGCACGCACGACACGCGCGGGGCCGCGCGCAAGGAGATGGCCGACGTGCAGACCGTCGCCGCCCGCAACGTCAAGACCGCCGCCAAGCGCCGCGCCGGTCGCAAGCTCGATATCGCCGAACCGGAAGGCTGAGCCATGCAGGAACTCGAGGAAGGCACGCAGTTGCGGCTCGACTTCGCCAAGATCGCCAAGGTCGCCGCGAAGTGCCCCGACTGCCTGCCGGTGGCGGTGCAGGATGCCGACTCCGGCGAGGTCATCCTGGTGGCCTACACCAACGAACTGGCCATGCGCAAGGCCCTGGCCGAGCGCACCCTGATCCTGTGGAGCACCTCGCGCAACGTGCTGTGGGAGAAGGGCAAGACCTCGGGTGAGACCTTTGAACTGGTCGAGGCACGGGTGAACTGCGAGCAGAACTCGCTGCTCTACCGCGTGCGGCCGCGCCGGGGCGGCATCTGCCACACCCAGAACGGCCGCGGCGAACCGCGCAACTGCTACTACCGGCGGATCGATCCGGAGACGCTGTCGCTGACCAACCTTGATCCGTGATCGCGCGGCGCCCGCGGCGGGGTGCGAGCTTGCCGTCCCCGCCCGCGGAGCAGGCTCCGCGGGGGAAAGCGCGGGCAGGCCCGCGCACTCAAAACCCTCGACATCAACAGGTTGGGACTCAAGTCGGGGTTCAGGATGCGATTTCCGCCTGAACCCTGACACACTGAACCCTGTTTCCCGGCTCTTGCCGGGGTTCTGCAAGAGCCTCAAAGAACACTAGATTTCTCGGCACGAGAAATCTAAATGGAGTGCGAGACTGTGGCGAGCCGCGCGTCTTACCGCTGTCCCTACTGCCACATACCGTTGGAGGCCCTGCCGCTGACCGGTGTCTGCCCGTCCTGCCGGCACGTCATGCGCCTGCCGCCGGGCACGCCGTCGCCGGTCGACCTGCGCGCGCACCGGCGCGCCCTCGAGCGGGTCAAGCGCGAGATCGAGATCAAGCGCCAGGAGTTGGGGCCGGTGTTCAATTCCCGGGTGCTCTATGGACCGCGCTTTCTGCTGGCCATGGTGGGGGTATTGGGGCTGACCGGCGCGCTGCTGGTCGCCAGCAGCCGGAAGGCGAGCCGGAGCCAGGCGCCGCAGCCGCATACCCTGGCGCTGCATGAGATGGACCGCCTGGCCGTGGCCTTGGGCCGCTTTCGCGTGCATGTCGGCGACTACCCGGCCCCGACCCTCGGGCTGTCGGCCCTGCTCAACGACCCGGGCGCGCGCGGCTGGCTCGGGCCCTACGTGAACCTGATCCATCGCGATCCGTGGGGCACACCCTACCGGTATGAGCGTGCCACCAATGGCACGGTGCGGCTCTACACCAGTGGCCCGGACCGTCTGCCCGGAACCCCGGACGACTTGCGTGCCGACCCCGCGGCCTTCGACGTGGGCACGGCCTGGACAACGGGCTGGGTGCGGGCGGCCGACCGCCTGCCGGGGGTCTGGATCCAGCCGACGGCGCCCGCGCTGAACGAGTCGGACGCTGCCGCGCCGCCACAGGATGCTCAGAACCCCTTGTAGCGCCCGAATTGATCGCGCCAGCGCTGCCACGAGCCGTACTTGTCGCGGCACACGCGGTTCAGCCGCAGCAGCCGGGGCAGGGCACGTTCCTTGGGAGGGAGCTGGTCCGCGACGAAACGGCTGAACGCCTTCAGGTTGTAGCAGGGGATCGCGGCGAACATGTGGTGTTCAATGTGATACTCCATGTGCCAGTAGAGAAATGAGCTGAACGGGTCCAGGATCGCGTCGCCGCAACTGACCCGGAAATCAGGCGCGTTGGCCTCGCAGGCGGTGTGCTGGTGCACCCCGGCCACAAAGCTCAGGAACCCGGCGCCATAGAAGGGCGCGAAGGTCACGAGCAGCAGCAAAAACGGCCGCTCAAATTCCACGCAGAGGGCCATGAACAGCACGTGGACGATCACGCTGGCCAGGGCGAAACGCATGACCTGACGCTGCTGGGGCGCGCTGGCGCGCTGCAGGACGAACTGCTCCCACGGATCCAACCGGTAGCCGCGGCCGCGCCACCCCTTGCTGGTGGGCTTCAGCGTGAACAGACGCCCGAGGTTCTCGATCAGACTCCGGATCTGGATAACACGGAAGAAGAGGTCGAAGACCAGGCGCGGACTCAGTTGGACGTAGTTGGGCACATCCTCGCCGTCACTGCCCTGATGCAGGGTGTAGCGGTGGTGGTAGCCCTGGTGGCTGAGCCGGTAGAGATGGGGATTCCACGGCCAGAAAAGGAGGCCGTACAGGGTGGTCATCCCGCTGTTCAGCGCGCGGCTGGCAAAGACCGTGTTGTGGCTCAGTTCGTGAAGCGCGTCACCGAAGCGCGAATAGAAGGTCCCGTGGAGGTAGAGCGCCACGGCCATCAGGACCCAGCGTTCCTGGGCAAAGGCGGTGTAGGCCAGGGTGCCGGTGGCTGCCAGCAGGAGCAGAAAGCCGAGCGATTGACACAGACCCCTGATGTCGCTGCGCTGGGTGAATCGGCGCAGATCCTCGGGACTGATCCGCACCTTCACCCAGCGAATGTCCACAGGTTTCCACTCGGTCAGCGGATTCCAAGGCGCAACGGTGTCCATCGGCCGATCTCCCCAGAGCTTGTCGGGCTTGTTGGCGGTCCTCTCGGCGGTGCAGGACAGAGCCTCGAAACCCCGCAGGAAAGTCCCACCGCCTGCCAAGGCCGCATCATGACACAGGGTTCGCAGGGAGGCAAGAGTGCCAGCAGGCGGCGAATCCGTGCGCCCTTGACACGGCGCGCGATCCGCCGTGCAATGCGCCAGTTTCGCCGTGATTATAAGGCGCACAGGCGACGTCAGCGGCAGACCCTTGGGCCGGCCGCAGGCTCCCCCATCCGTGGGACGGCCTT
>CAZZCT010000168.1:0-11526 GCA_964652365.1 uncultured Lentisphaerales bacterium | reverse complement strand
ACGACGGCTTCGCCCTGTACCAGAGTCGGGTCGACACCTACAACATCGTGGACCGCACGCCGTTCAGGCGGGACGTGATCGCCGAACTGGCCGAGGCCTGCCGCAGACACGGGCTGAAGCTGGGCCTTTACTACTCGCAGGAGTTGGACTGGCATGAACCCCACGGCGGCGGGTACAGATCGGGGCACACCAATTGCGGGGTGATGAGCTGGACCAACGACTGGGACTTCCCCGACAACGACACGAAGGACTTCACGCACTGCTTCGAGGGCAAGATCAAACCGCAGGTCGAGGAAATCCTGCGCAACTACGGCGAGTTGTGCCTGATCTGGTTCGACACGCCGGGCGTGATTACAGCGGGCCAGAGCACAGAGCTCTTTCGCCTGGTCAAGAGACTCCAGCCCGACTGCCTGGTCAACACCCGCATCGGCAACGGCCTGGGCGACTACCACTCGCTGGGCGACAATCAGATTCCCGACGCCTTCATGGGCAACGACCTGGTCGAAACCCCGGCGACCCTGAATGACACCTGGGGCTACAAGAGCTTTGACCAGAACTGGAAACCGGCCGAGGAAGTCCTTCGGTTGAAGAGACACCTCAACGAGCGGGGCGTCAACTACCTGCTCAATATCGGCCCTGACTACCTGGGCCGCATCCCGGCCCCCTGCGTCGACATCCTGCGGCAGGTGGGGCGTTCGTGATGCCGTCGGGCCGACGTGCGTCACCGAAGCCACCCGGTGGTTGCCGCCAGTCCGCAGGACTTTGCGGTATCGCGCCAAGAGGCGGTCTGCTATCTTTGCGCGTGCCTTCATGGTGTCTTCCGTCCGCAACCCGGCCCTGTCGAGAGCTGGAATAACGAGGCGTCGCTCGCATGTCACTGCAGTCTAAAGCCATCCCCCTTGTCTGCCTGCTGCCCCTGCTCGGCTCCGCCGCCACTGTCGCCGGCTGGCGCGGCAATGGCAGCGGGGTCTTCACAGACACGCAGCCGCCGCTGTACTGGAGCGCCCAGAGCAACGTGTTGTGGCGCACGGCCCTGCCCCAGTGGTCCAACGCGTCCCCCCTGGTGCTGGATGACCTGGTCTTTGTCGGCGCCGAACCCGCCACGCTGGTGTGTCTGGCCCTGGCCAACGGCAGCATCAAGTGGCAACACAGCCTGGAGACGGCCGATCTGGCCGAGACCCCGGCAGAAGCCGAGTCCATCCGCGCCAACGCGCGCCAGGCCGCCGCGCTGGGCGGGCGGGTGCGCGAGACCGAGCAGAAGGCGCGCAAGGCCCGCGAGACGGCCCAGAAGAGCCCAACCAACACGGTACTGACCGCGGCCGCCACCGCCGCCGAAGCCGCGCTGGCGGATGTTCGCAAGGAGTTCGAGCCCCTGCGCAGTTTCGTGCCGCCGGAGACCCATGGGGTCAATGGCTACACCTCGCCGTCACCGGTCAGCGACGGCCAGGATGTCTTCTTTCTGACCGGCCTGGGCACGGCGGCCCGGTTCAAACGCGACGGCACGCGCGTCTGGGCCCGCCTGGTCGCCCGGCCCAAGCATGGCTGGGGTCACAGCGCCTCGCCACTGCTGGCCGGCGATCTGCTGGTGATGCACATCGGGGACACGGTCTATGCCGTCAGCGCCGCCACCGGCGAACCGCGCTGGCAGGCGCCCAGCCGCAGCGGCTGGGGCACACCGGCCCTGGCGCGGGTCGGCGACGTGCCGGTCGTGGTGACACCGAGTGGCGACTGGCTGGCTGTGGCTGACGGGCGCAAGTTGGCCGGCGGAGCCTTCAACTGCAACTGGAACGGCCCGGTAGTCGACGGCACGACGCTCTACGTGGCCGACGAAGGCCTGGCCTGCGCCATTCCGCTGCCCGCCGACGCCGCCGCCATCCCGACCCGCACGTGGACGTCCAAGGAGCCCAAGGACCGCCACTACGCAACCCCGCTGGTCTTCGACGGCCTGATCTACGGTGTCAACCTGCGTGGCCGCCTGAACGTCTTCGATGCCGCCGACGGGAAGCTGGTCTACAGTCAGGATCTGGATCTGGGCAAAGGCGGCAAGACGGTCTATCCGAGCCCGATCGGCGCCGGAAACCGGATCTACGTGAGCGCGGATAACGGCGTCACACTCGTGCTGGCTCCGGGACGCAGCTTCGCGGAGCTGGCCCGCAACCAGCTCCCGCCATTTCGCACGACGCCGGTCTGCGTCGGCAACCGACTGCTGGTCCGGACCCAGGAAGGACTCTTCTGTCTAGGAGCCTGTCGGGATTAAGCGCCGCACGTTACCCCAGCAGGTACCGACAGGCTCCTAAAGGGAAATCTGCCGAAATTGTGAGCTTTCGGCGGATTTCCCCATGTCGCAGGCACCTACTTCGCACCGTGCTTGCCGGCAGCGGGCTGCTGCAGCCGCTTGAGCTGGCCCGCCATGGAGAGCCGCTGCAGGGGACTCATGCGGTCCACCAGCAGCACCCCGTTGAGATGATCCATCTCGTGCTGGATCGCGCGCGCCAGCAACCCGCGGGCCGTCACGGTCTGCGCCGCGCCGTCTAGGTCGTTGTAGCTGGCGGTCACCTCCATCGCGCGCGTCACCGGCGCACTGATGTCAGGAAAGCTGAGACAGCCCTCTTCGCCGCGCTGCTGTCCCTCGTGGGCCGAGATCTGCGGGTTGAGCATGATCAGCGGCATGGGAATGCCGGCATTCGCTTCGACACAATCGGGACGCTCGGCGTCGCGCGGTACGTCGATGACGCAGAGTGCCGCGTCCTCGCCCACCTGCTCGGCGGCAAGGCCAACCCCGTTCGCCGCGCGCATCGTCTCCAACATGTCCTGCGCCAACTCCCGCAGTTCGGGCGTGACCGAGGTCACAGGCCGGGATTTGCGCCGTAACGCATCATCGCCATAGATCAGAATGGTTCGCACCAAGACGCTTTGCTCCTCTTCAATGGGCTGCATCCGCCGCTGCTCCCACACGCGCTGGGCCGCCCGAAGCGGAACGTTAGCCGTGCAATGGAGTGTACCAAGCGGAGCGGGCACTCTGCAAACTTGTCCGTGCCGTCGGGCTTGCGGCGGACCCTGGCACTTTGATATATTATTAATTGTATCAAAGTGGAGGTGCGGCTTGTCCCCGCGCGCGGAGAACACAACCAGCAGCCGGTTGCTCGGCGATCTGAAGAAGCGGATCGTGGATGGTGAGTTTGCGCCAGGATGTCGCCTGCCGACCCGCACGGCGCTGATTTCGGCCTATGGCACGACACCGGTCACGCTCCAGCGTGTCTGCGACCGACTGGTGCGGGAGGGATTTCTGGTCGCGCGCGGCCGGCAGGGCACCTTTGTCAGCGACCGGCCGCCGCATCTGACCGTCTACGGGCTGGTGTTTCCCTACCACAACCGGCCCGAACGTCCCTGGCCCCGCTTCTGGACCGCACTGGCCGCCGAAGCCCGCAATGTGGCCGCGGCCAGCGGGCGGACCTTGGTCTTTTCCTACGGCAACGAAACCCACCAGGATCTGGAAGCCTACCGGCAGTTGGAGGAGAACGTCCATTCGCACCGCCTGGTCGGACTGGTCTTCGCGTCGCCGCCGCACTACTTGCGCGGATCGGCCGTGCTGGAGGCGCCGGGGATTCCACGCGTAGCCCTGATGGCCCGCGCCATCATTCCCGGGGTCAGCACCATCCGCCTCACGGGCAGCCTGATGGGGGAACTCGTCCGGCGCCTGCGGCAGGCGGGTTGTCGGCGGGTCGCGCTCTTCACCGTTCAGGAGCAAGCCGCCGACGCACAGCGCCTGTTGGCAGAGGCCGGTTTCCGCGTTCCGCCCCATTGGGTCTACCAGACGAACTACACGGTCACCCATTCGGCCCGTCAAGTCGCCAACCTGTTGATGCGGGCCGGACCGCGGACGACGCGCCCGGACGGGATCCTCATCACGGACGACAACCTGACCGACCCGACCTTGGCGGGTCTCGCGGATGCCGGCGTGCGGGTGCCGCGTGCCGTGACCGTGGTCGCCCATTGCAACTTCCCCGCGCCGCCGCCGAGCGTGCCGGTTGTGCGGATGGGCTACGACACCCGCCGCGTCCTGGCGGCCTGCCTCGACAGCCTCGAAGCGCAGCGCCTGGGTGCTGCCAGTGGCGGCGTGACCGAGATTCCATTCACGACCGAAGAGGAGCTTGTTACGTGAGACTCAGTTCCCTGACCCTGCCGGCGATCCTGGCGGCGACCGCCCTGGCGGCCGCTCCTGCGCCGCATGCGGACTTTGCCGCGCTGCACCGTCGCGCCGAAGCGGGCGAGCAGTTGACCGTGGTCTTCTTCGGGGCCTCGCTCACCTGGGGCGCCAACGCGACCGACCAGAACCGGACGTCCTACCGCGCGCTCATTGGCCGGCGGCTCGAAGCGACCTACCCGCGGGCGCGTTTCCGCTTCGTCGATGCCGCCATCGGCGGCACGGGGTCGCAGCTGGGCGTCTTCCGCGTCGACCGCGATGTGCTTCGCCATCAACCGGATCTGGTCTTCCTCGATTTCACGGCTAACGACGGCATCGAGTGGGCCACGCCGGAGTCGATGGCCTCCTATGAAGCCATCGTGCGCCGCCTGGTGGCGGAGGCCGGCGTGCCCGTCGTGCAGGTGCTCTTCCCGTTCAAGTGGAACGTGGAGGGGAAGGCGTCGATCGACGACCTGCAGCGCCGCAAGGCCCACAGCGCGCTCTCGCAGGCCTATGGCACGGGGCTGGGCGATGCCGTGGGGCTGATCCACGAATGCCTGCGTAGCGGCGCGGCCGTGCTGGCCGACATCTGGCCGCTGGACGGCGTCCACCCCGGCGACGGCGGCTACGTGCTCTTTGCCGAGGCCGCCTGGCAGGGATTCGAGGCCGCCGTCCGCGAGCGGCGCGTCTGCAGCGCCCCGGCCGCCATGCTCCACGCCGGCAGCTACACGAACCAGGCGCGCGTGCGCGTCAGCACCCTGGCGCCGCTGCCCGCGGGTTGGCGCGTGCAACCGGCCAGCGTCACGGGCCCGCTCTTCGACATGCAGATGTCGCGCTGGCTCGACGACCTGGCGGTCGCCACCGGCACCAATGCCGCGCCGCTGGAAGTCAGGTTCCGCGGCGAGATGGCGCTGCTGTTCGGCGAGTCAACCCCCAAGTCCGGCCGCTTCCGGGTGTTCGTGGACGGCGAACCGGTAGCGCGCCCCGGCGCCAAGAGCAACGACGTGACGCGCCTGCTGTTCAACGCCGGCGATCTGGGCCAACGCGTTGGCGGCACCGTACACCTGTCGCAAATCCTGGTCACCGGCCTGGCCGCCACCAACCACCTGTTGCGGATCGAGCCGGCCTTCGACGCGGCCGACCAGGAGATCCGACTTGAGAGCATCTGCGTAGCTGGTTCGGCCGGGGCGCGCGTCTGGCTGGATGGTCCGTACCGGGGGAACGATCCGGCGCGCTGGACCGCGACCGTCAACGGCTTCGGGGCGCGCACCGCAACGAACGCGCCGCCCATCGGTGCAATCGTGGCCACCGGCAGTTCGAGCATGCGCGGCTGGCACGGGCGGATCCGGGCCGACCTGGCCCCGCTCACCGTGATCCCACGCGGCTTCGGCGGCAGCAACCTGAACGACCTGCTGGCGTTCGCCGACCGGCTCGTCCTCGCCCACCGGCCGCGCGCCGTGCTGGTCTACGAGGGCGACAACGACATCGCCGCCGGCGTCCCGGCCGAGCAGCTCCGCGACGTCTTCCTCCAGTTCGTCGCCGTACTTCATGCCCGGCAACCGGGCCTGCGCGTCTACCTGCTCGCGGTCAAGCCCAGCCCCAGCCGCTGGAACAAGTGGCCCGAAGCGCGTCGTGCCAACGAACTGCTGGCCGCGTCCTGCGCCGGCGATCCGCGCCTGACCTTCATCGACGTCGCCACGCCAATGCTGGGCGCCGACGGCCAGCCCAAGCCGGAATTTTATCTGAAGGACCAACTGCACCTGACCGACGCCGGGTATGACCTCTGGCGCGCGATCGTGCAGCCGGTGCTGGCGGAGAGGGAGGCGGCGTTCGAGCCGCCGGCGAAATAGGGCCAAGAGGAGAAGAAGCCATGAAGTTGATACGACAGACCGCGGTCTTCACGGCCGCGCTCATCCTGACCGGACACCACCTGCTGGCGGCCGGCACCTGTCACGTCTGGAAGAACTCGCCCACACCCGCGGTGCCCTATGACGCCTGGACCAACGCGGCGCGCGATGTGCAGTCGGCCGTGAATTACGCCCAGGCCAACATCGCCAGCTTCGACACGGTGCTGGTGACCAACGGCACCTACGCCGTCACCAACGCCCAGATCCTCATCAACCAGCCGCTCACGCTCCGCAGCGTCGAGGGGGCCGAGAAGACATCCATCTACCGCGGCGCCACCTGCCTGAACCGGGTCTTCTACATCAACCATGCCAGCGCCGTGCTGGACGGTCTGACCGTCAGCAACGGCTGGGCGCGGGGCAACACCGGGTCCCAGAACGGTGGCGGCATCTACCTGCAGAACGGTGTCGTGCGTAACAGCCGGATCCTGCTGAACACGGCTGACCGCTCGGGGGCCAACCCCCAGAACAACCAATCCGGCGGCGGCCTCTACCTGGTGGCGGGGCTCGTCGAACGCTGCGTCATTGCGGGCAACCAGGTGCTCGGTGAGGCGGTCTACGGCGGTGGCGTGGTCGTCAACGGCGCCGGCACGCTGCGGCACTGCATCATCACCAACAACGTGATCAGCAGCAGTTCGGGCAGTGGCAGGGCCGGTTCGGGCGTGCGCATTACGAACGGCTCAGCCTTGGTACATGACTGTCTGATCGCGGGCAACCGGCACACGCTGGGCAACAACACATTGAACGAAGGCGCGGGCGTGACAATCAGCAGCGGCACGCTGCGCAACTGCACGGTCACCGCCAACACCGCCGTCAACCAGCCGACCGCAGGCATCTTTCGCTCTGGCGGCAGCGTCATCAACTGCGTGATCTTCGGCAACACAACCGACCTGGCCAGCGGCCTCAACCCGCAAGTCAACACCACTACCGGCTTCACCTACTCCTGCGCGCCCGAGTTGACCGCGGGTACGGGCAACACGATCCTCGATCCCTCGTTCCTGAACCCCGCTGGCGGCAACTACCGTCTGGCCGCTGCTTCGCCCTGTCTCAACGCCGGCTCCAATACCGGCGTGTCGAGCACCGATCTGGACGGCAACGCGCGCATCGCGCAGACCACGGTTGATATGGGCGCCTACGAGAAGGACACCGCGATTGGCGCGATCGAGTGTGACTTTGCCGCGCCCGTCCGCGCCGGTTTCGACTCGCTCGATGTTGACTTCACGGCCCGGGTCGCCGGCGCTCCGGTCAACACCGACATCACCTGGTATGGCTGGAGTTTCGGCGACAGTCAGACCGCCAGCGGTGCGGACCAGGACGAGGCCACACACACCTACGGATACGGCACCTTCACCGTGATCCTCACGGTCAGCAACAGCCTGGGAGTCGCGACCACGCGCACCCGCGAGGCCTACATCGCGGTCTATCCGTCCACCATTCACGTCTCGGCTGCTGGCGGCAACGTGGCCCCCTACGCTTCCTGGGCCGCCGCGGCCAGCAGCATCCCCAGCGCGGTCAATGCTGCAGGGATCGTCAATGGCGTCGGCTCGATGATCCTGGTGTCTAATGGCGCCTATGGTGTAACTTCCGAACTCTTTTTGCAGAAGGGGATCACGCTTCGAGCCGTGAACGGCCCAACCCGGACGGCGATCTACCGCGTCGGCGCACAGGCGACGGGCCAGCCCCAGCATCGCGTGCTGCGCATCGGCAGCCCCACCGCGATCGTGGATGGCTTCAGCATCACCAATGGCTATGGAACAACCTTCCAGGGACAGGGCGTCTATCTGCACGGCGGCACCCTGACCAACTGTCACGTGCGTCTCAACCGTGTGCCGTCCAAGACCAGCCCCAACAACATGCAGGGCGCGGGGGTCTACATGGCCGGCGGGCTGGTCACCCACTGCCTGATCGCCGACAACTGGCTCTGGCACGAGCAGGCCCGCGGCAGCGGCGCCACGGTCGCCGGCGGCACGCTCCGCAACAGCGTCGTCCGCAATAATCTGCTTCGAGGCGATAGCTATGAGTACGGCTCCGGCATCTCCGTGGAGAACTCGGCAGCGATTGTCGAGAATTGCCTGGTGGTGAGCAACGTGGTTGTGGGCGCCAAGACCAGCACCGAGGGGTCGGCCATCTACATCAACAACGGCACCGTGCGTAACACCACGGTGACCGCCAATCTGAGCACCAACCATATCGTCAGCGGCATCTACCGCTCCAGCAATGGCAGCATGATCAACTGCATCGTCTCCGGCAATGTCTCCGTGCGCGGCGACAGTCAGCAGGCCCAGGTCGGCGGCAGCAGCGCGCTGCCAACGGGCTTCACCTACACCTGCGCGCCGGAACTGGCCAGCGGCACGGGCAACCTGGCGGTGCCGCCCCAGTTGAAGCCGGACTACACGCTCGATCCGGTTTCACCTTGTATCGATGCCGGTTTGACCGAGGCCTGGATGACCGGTCGCACCGACCTGGCCGGTAACGACCGCGTCATCGGCGCGACGGACCGGGTTGACCTCGGGTGCTACGAGTTCGACCCCCTCGCCGGTGTGTTCGAGTGCAGCTTCGCGGCGGACCGCACGGCGGCCTTCGACGCCCTGGCGCCCGTCTTCACGGCGGCCGCCACGGGTCCGAACACCAACCTGGTCTACTACTGGTGGAGCTTCGGCAACGGCAACCTGAGCCAGGGGCCGGCGCGGGGAACCATCACCAACACGTACGCGACACTTGGCAACTTCAACGTGACACTGACGGTCAGCAACGCCATCGGCCAGACCGCGACGGCCGTGCGTCCGGGCTACATCCAGGTCCATCCCTCGACCATGTACGTCGCGCCGTCCGGCAGCCACACGGCGCCCTTTGCCTCGTGGGGCGACGCCGCCACCAACATCCAGAGCGCAGTCGACGCGAGCTGGTCGGATGGCGTCAGCGGCACACTGGTGCGGGTGGCGGCCGGCAACTACCCGGTCAGTGCGACCCTGACGATCCCGCTCGGCATCACGGTGCGCTCCGAGAACGGCCCCCTGGCAACCACGATCTACCGCACGACCAGCGCCGCGCAGAACAGTGTGGTGCGACTGGGTGCGCTGGATGCGGCGCTCGACGGCTTCACCATCACGAATGGCCTCTCGACGTCTTCCGCCGTATGGGGCGCGGGCGTGAACATCGCGGCCGGCACGCTGCGCAACTGCCGTGTGATGTTCAACCGCACCACCGGCGGCGACTCCCGACGGGGCGGCGGCATCTACCAGGCCAGCGGGCTGGTCGAGGACTGCCTGATCGCCTCCAACAGCATGGACGTCGGCCAAAGCATCTCCGGTGGCGGCGTGCACACGGACGGTGGCATCCTGCGGCGCTGCGTGGTCCGCGGCAACACCCTGAAGGGCTGGCCCAATGGAACCGGCGTCAACGCAGAAGGGACCGCAGTGATCGAGAACAGCCTGATCGTTGACAATGAATCGCTGACGGGCAGCTCACAGTACGATGGCGGCGCGGGACTGCGCGTGAACAGCGCCAACGCCGTCGTGCGTAATGCTACGGTCACCGGCAACAAGGGTACGGCGATTGCCGCCACCGGCGGCGTCAAGCGCGACTCCGGCACGGTGATCAACGCCATCGCCTTCGGCAACACCGTCGCCGACGTGGCGGACAACGTCAATACGACCACCGGCTTCACCTACTCCTGTGCGCCGGAGTTGGCCAGCGGCACGGGTAACCAGACCGGCGACCCGCTCTTCCGCAACGTGGCGGCTGGTGACTATCGCCTCAGCACCGGCTCACCCGCGATCGATACCGGCCTGTACCAGAGTTGGATGGAAGGCGCGATCGATCTGGCCGGCAAGCCGCGCGTCAAGGGCGGCGCCACGGCCGTGGACATGGGTGCCTACGAGTGGCAGTTGCCGCCTGGCACGGTGGTCTTCCTGCGTTAATGTCTTCTGGCAACCAATGAAGCGGCAGACCATGCGCGTGTTGTCGATCGTTGCGCTCGGACTGGGGCTGGCCATCGGCGTGTCCGCGGTCGGCGGCCCAGCGGCGGCCGACGTCGCGGTCGACGGCAGCAACGACCGTCTGCGCGCCCTGCGGCAGCGCTTCCCGGAAGCGGACGCGAATGCGGACGGCACGCTGACGCGCGCCGAGTGGGAGGCCCATGAGGCCGCCACGCAACGGGAACAGCGCGCCCAGCGCGCCCGCATGCTGCGCGGCAGCGCCCATGTCGCACCCACGCTCACGAACGTGGCGTATGGAGTCAGCCGCAGCCAGGTGCTCGATTTCTGGAGAGCGCCGGCCACCAATCCCGTCCCGGTCCTGATTCACTTCCATGGGGGCGGATTCGTCAGCGGCGGGAAAGCGTTGTCGCTGTTACAGGCGGAAGCCCTCGAGCACGGCATCAGCGCGGTTTCCGCGAACTACCGGCTGGTCTCGGAGGCTCCCTACCCGGCCCCCATGCACGATGCTGCGCGCGTCGTGCAGTTCGTCCGCTCCCGGGCGGCCGAGTGGGGGATCGACACCACACGCATCGCCGTCTCGGGAGATTCCGCGGGCGGCTGCCTGGCCCTGTGGGTCGCCCTGCACGACTCGCTGGGCGACCCGGCTAGTGCCGACCCGGTCGGCCGGCAGTCGTCTCGCGTACGCTGCGCGCTGGGCAGCGGTGCGCAGACCTCCTGCGATCCGGATTTTCTGAGCCGGTCGCTCGCGGACGGCAACCCCCTGCGGGTCTACCCGCACCTGCTGCGGTTCTACGGCGTCGCCACGCTCGCAGATTTGGCGACCCCCGACGCGCAAGCACGCATACGCGATGCGTCACCCAGCGAGCACGTCGATGCGTCGGATCCACCGGTCCACCTGGGCTATGCGAGCGCCCCCCCGGCGCTGGGGCGGTTCTCGTCCCAGGCCGAACCCAACGCCGTGCTCCACAACGGGATGTTTGGCGCCCTTCTCAAGGAACGCGCGGATGCCGCGGGCCTGACCTGCCACGTCTACTGGCCGGGCCGCGAGGCCCCCCGCACCAACACCCCCTTGCGTTTCCTGCTACGGGAATTTGGAGTCCCCCAGGAGTCTGTCAGGCTCAAACCCAGTGCGTTATTCCAGACACAAAAAGAGGAGTGCCGATCATGAGAACACGCAGCAGCAAACAATGGATGCGGTGGCTGGCGACGGGCATCGCAAGCGTCTGGCTCACGCGCGAGGCACCTGCGGTGGCCAGATCCTGGGTCGGCAACACGGACGCCAACCTGGCGACGGCTGCCAACTGGTCGGTTTTGCCGGTGGCCGGCGACTCGTGGACGTTCGCTGGTGCCGGCGGCGCCGGCACCGTGCTGAACAACAACCTGGCCGCCGGCCTCAGCGTAGCGGGCCTGACCTTTAACGCCGCCGGCGCGGCCTTCACCATCGGTGGCAACGCCATCACGCTCTCGGGCAACGTCGCCAATAACGGCACCAGCCTGCAGA
>CAZZCT010000167.1:0-11598 GCA_964652365.1 uncultured Lentisphaerales bacterium | reverse complement strand
CGAAGGCCACGAAGAGCACGAAGCAGAGGCGTCGTATGGGGATCGGTGCCGGGCCGACCGTGCACGAGGCACGAGGAGCGTGCATCCATGTTGACTGTCTGCCTGCAACTCGTTGCAGCTTCGGCTGTTGCTTCGTGCTCTTCGCGTCCTTCGTGGTGTAACTCCCGTTTCCGGGATGAACCAAGGTCGGCGAAATCTGCGGGCAATAACTTCAAGTTTTAGGCAAGCCGGCCACGCGACACCGACGGCACGGCGCAAAGCACCGTGTTACGACCGCTCCGAGTGGCGCGCCGTAGAACGGTCCTCCGGGCCGTTCGTCCCGAAGCAGGCTGCCCGGTACGATAGACGGGACAAGAACATCGAACATCGAACGTCCAACATCGAACGTCGAATCTGGGATTGCATTCGACGTTGAGCGTTCGATGCTCAATGTTCGATGTTCGACGGGCCGTCCGGGTCCTCGATGCAGAAGAGGTGCTTGGCGCCGCGAATGAAGATGCGGCCGTCCACGAAGGCCGGCGTGGCAACCGCGTCCTCTCCGAGCGTATTGCTGGCAAGCAGCTCAAACGTGTCGCCGCCGCCCAATACCTGCATGGTGCCGGTACGGTCCAGGGCATAGAGGCGGCCACCGCAGACGATCGGCGAGGCGTAGAAGCCCTGGTCGAAGGCGTGCTCCCACAAGAGCGTGCCGTCTTCACCCCGGTAGCAAGCGACCACGCCGCCGCTGGACGCCACCCAGAGGCGCCCGTGCGCCGCCACCGGACTTGCGACGTCGGGTAGGTTGTCGTGGCCTTCCCATAACTGGGCTGGCTCACCGCCGCCCAGTTGCACCGCCACCAGGCGTGCGTACTCCTGCGCCACGAACAGGCGCCCGACGTCGGCCGCGGGGGAGGGGGCCACCTCGCCGCTGACGCCCTCGAAGGACCAGACCTGCTGGCCGGTAGCAGGGTCGTGAGCGGTGATCAACTCGGTGGCATTGAGCACCAGCCAGTACGACGACTGGCCGTCCGGCACCAGCACGGGTGAACACCAGGAGGGGCCGGCCGCGCGCGCCACTTCCCATAGCGTCTGTCCGGTGGCCGTCGCGAGCGCCCGCACGAAGCCGCCCTCGAGGCGGTCCCACTGCACAAACAGGCGGCCTGCGTGACACAGCAGCGACGATGCCGGTCCATACGAGATCGAGGCGCGGCCGAGATCGACCTGCCAGACAATCCGGCCGGCCTGGTCGAGCGCTGCCAGGTCGCCGGTGGCGAAGAGGGCGAAGACAAGCTGACCGTCGGTAGCGAGGGTCGGCGCGGCCAGACCGGTGTCATCGGTCACCTCGGGCAACTCGCCGCCGGGTTGCCCGGGCGGGATCACGGTGCGCCAGCGCTGTGCGCCGGTATCGGCGTCAAAGGCCAGGACGGCTCGCTCGGTGGCGTCGGCCGCGCTGAGGAACAGCAGACCGTTCCATACGACTGGTGCGTTGAACCCGCCGGCGCCCTCCAGCGGCGTCTTCCAGCGGATGTTGCGGCCTGACGGTCCATCCCAGGCGAGGGGGGCGTTGGTGGTGGCGGCCACGCCCAGTCCCAGCGGACCGCGGAACCCGGCCCAGCCGGCCGCCGGATTGGTCGTGCTGCTGCCGGCGGGCTGCGGCTCGGTTGATGGTGGCGGTGCCGGTTGCGCCGCGGCGGGCGCGTTCGTGGTTGCGACCGGCGGTACGGCGGCAGGCAGCCCAAGCTTGCCGCCTGGACCGGCGGGCTGACTCCACCGCAGGCCAAGCGCCGCCAGCAGGATCGCGAAACTGGTGGCCAGCACCACGCGTTGCGCAATCCGGTCGCTGCGGGCGGGGTTGGGTGTGGCGCCCAGACGTGGATCGGCGATCGTGGCCGCCAGGCGGCCGGCCAGGCTGAAGGCGCCCAGTGCCCCCAGCAATCCCGCCACCAGCAGCAGCACGCCGGTGTGCCGGCTTTGCAGGCTGCCGAAGTAGTGCTGGCGCACCAGGCGGTCCAACTCGCGGGCCAGCACCACCTGCTGCGGATTGGCCGGTTCGGCGCGCGCGGCGGCCAGCGTGGTCTGCAGGGCTTCGGAGCGGAGCGTGGTCAGATGCCAGGCGGCACGCTCGCCGGCCGCCAGCAGCACGCCGACCAGCAGTGCAAAGGCCAGCAGGACCCAACCGGTCCCGCGCCAGGCTTCGGCCCAGAGTTGACGCCGGGCCACTCGGCGGGCGGTGTCGGGTGCGGGCAATGGTGCGCCCGGTGGCGGCAGGTTAGGTAGGTTTTGGTTCATGGGCTAGCCGCGGGCGCCATGCTCGGGTTGCGGCTGCGCCGCCGCCGCGCCTGCTCCTGCGGGCAGACCGCGAAGCAGCGGCCGCAACTGACGCACGTGCCGCGATCAATCGTGAACGTCGCGTGGCACGCCGGCCGCGCCAGGCGCACGAGGCGTAGGCTGCACACCAGTCCGACCAGCCCGCCGGCCAGCAGGCCGGCGCGCAGGCTGCGCCGCCGGACGTCGCCGACCGTGGTTGCCAGCGCGTCGACATTACCGCCCGCCTGGCGGAAGGCCTCGGCATCCAGCCAGCGCGTGGCCGCGGGGCCGGGGGGCTCGGCCAGGTGGGCGGCTAGGCGCACGTCCGGGTTGCGGGCCGCCACGGCGGGTGCCGCCCAGGCGCCGGCGCCGGCGCCCAGCACGGTCAGCAGCGGCACCGCCGCCAGTGCCCGCGACAGATGGCGCCGCGCCGCGGGGTAGTCGCGCGTGGGCGTGGGCGCGCGCGGGGCCTGGATGGCGCCGACGGGACAAACCGGCTCGCACAAGCGGCAGACGACGCAGTCATCCGGCGTGACGCGGGCGTGGCGCCAGGAGAGGCTAGAACACCAACCGAGTAATACTCCGTACGGGCAGAAAAAGCGGCAGTAGGGGCGCGCCACGATCGTGCCGAGCAGCAGCAGGCCGCCGCCGGCCGCCAGCATGTGGAGCGGGCCGGCGCGCCGGAAGAACGGCACCAGCGGGTCGGTTGCGCAGATCAGGTAGCCGGCGCGGACCGCCACGAGCCAGAGGGTGGCGGCCAGTACGACCACCGGCAGCAGGCGCAGTGCGGCGTCCAGGGCCTTGGGCAGGCGCAGCGGGCGCACGATGCACACCTCCTGCAGGGCCCCCAGCGGACAGACAGCGCCGCAGAAGACCCGGCCGAAGACGAGCGCCGTCAGCACGGGCAGGAGAAAGAACGCCACGGCCAGGCCCGGGCCGCCGCCGGGCAGGCCCAGCAGCAGGTCGGCGACATTCTGGGTGGCGCCCACCGGACAGATGCAGCCCTGACGAATGAATCCAAACCAGGCCAGCGCGAGTACGGTCAGGATCCAGATTGCGGCGCGGCGCCGGTAGCGCAGAACCAGCCAGGCGGCCAGCCCCAGGGCCAGGGCCAGTACCGCCACGTCGGTGGCGGGCGTCAGCAGATCGGCCGCTGAGGGCGACCAGGTGGTGGGGACGGCGTGGCCGGTATCGAACTGCGGCTGGGGAAAGCGGGATTCGGCGGCCTGGGCCGCGAGCGGCAGCAGGACTGCCAGCAGCAGGGCGGTCCAGCCGGTGCGCCCACGCGGCGTGCGCGCAAGCGGCGGCGGTGCCGGCCGGCAGGTGCCGGGCGCGGCATCCTTGGGCAGGCAGGGCGTTTCGGCCGGCACGCGCCGGATGGCCTGAGCCGGGCAGGCCGTGGCAATGGCGCAGATGTTGCAGTCCACGCAGCGGTCGTGACGGATCTGCAGGTAGAGCGAGCCATTGCCGAAGCTGCCGCAGCCCTTCACGCACAGCCCGCAGCCGATGCAGCGGGGCTCATCGACCGTGTATTCGAAGTAGGGATCCTCGACAAAGGCGCGACGGATGGCGCCGGTCGGGCAGAGTTGGTTTTCGCCGGCCTCGGTCAGGGCGGGGGCGTCGGGCTGGAAGTAGCCGAAGCAGAGCTTGCAGTAGCCGCACATCGCGAAGGCATGCACGCACTTCACGGCCGAGGGCTTGAGCACGCAGGCTTCGGCGCAGCGGCCGCACTGGGTGCATGTGTGCGGGTCGATCTGCCAGACGGTGCGGCAGGTGCGGCGCTTGTGGTAGGCGGCCCAGCCGGTGGCTCCCGCCAGGGCGGCGATGACGGTCCGCAGGGCCAGGCGCATGAAATCGCGGCGACCGGTCGGGTTCATGGTGTGCTCCGGATGTCGCGGTAGACGCGCAGCAGGCGCTCATCCAGCACATAGATGCGGCCGGCGCCATCGGCGGCGACCGGCCGGGCGACGCTCCCGGCCAGAACTCCGGGCGGCGCCACGAAGGCGTCCAGCACGCCCTTTGGCGTGTAGGTCTTGACTCGCGGGACGAGTTTCTCGCTGGTGACCAGGCGTCCGTCGGGCAGACAGGCCAGCCAGGCCGGGTTGCAGCAGCCGACGAAGCCGGCGGGGTTCTGCGTGGCGGCCTCCCAGGCACTCAGCACGCGGCCCTCGCGGTCATGGTGCTGGAGTTGCAGGCGGCCGGGGTTCACGACCCAGAAGGTGCCATCACCCGCGGCCGCGACCGCGAAGGCCGGCGACGGCACGATGAAGCGCTCGGAGGCGGGGGCATCAGGTGGCGGCAGCATCCCGAGCAGCCGCCCCTCCGTGTCGTAGCGCCAGACCCGCCGCTGGCCGGCATCGCACACCCACACCTGGTCGCCGCTGGCGGCCAAGCCTGTGATCCGCGCGGTTTCGCCGAGCGACTCCCACGCGGCGACCTGCACACCATGGGGATTGAATGCCAGCACGCGGTCGAGCGTGGCCAGGTAGAAACCGTTGCTGGCCGCGGCCAGCGCGACCGAGGCGGTGTCGGGGAGCGTCACGGTCCGGTGGAGCGTGCCGGTGGAGTTAAGCAGGACGACGCTGCCGGGGCCGGCGATGAGGGTGCGGCCATCCGGCCAGGCCGCCAGGCAGGTTGCATTCGAGAGCGGCACGTCGTAGGCCGCGACCTGGCGGTAGCGCACCAGCTCCGGCTTCACCGCGTACTGGTGGTCCGTGCGGTACTCGAACAGCGGATCTTCGGCCAGCAGCGGCCACGGTCCCAGCGCGGCCAGCAGCAGCCACGGGCCGAGCCGCCGGATCGCGGCATGGCAAACGCCCACCGCGGGTGAATGTGAAGTCGTGCGCATCAGGGGCTCCTTACGTCCAGACAGACCAAACGGGTGCTGTCGCGCAGCAGCAGGCAGCCGTCCACCAGTGCCATGGGAGCCCAGGCGTCGCGGCCGCGCCACAACTGCGCGCGCTGCAACAAATGATAACCGGACGGCGTGGCGCGCACCAGCGACAAGGCTGCGTTGTCGTCGAGCAGGTAGAAGAGATCTGGACCGGCCGCCAGGAACGGTCCCAGGCCAAAGCGGTCGCCCGGACCGCTGGTCCACAGGCGCCGGCCGCTGGTCGCGTCGAGGCAGGCGAATTCCTGCCGATTTTCGCCGGCGTCGTTGGGCAGCACGCTGTACAGGTGGCCGTCGCGCAGGATGGGAGTCTGCTGTTCGCAGGCGAAGGTCCGGCGGTCGAAGCGCGCCACGACGCGGGCGCGCCAGGTGTCGTTGCTGCGGCCAATTTCGAACAGGGCGCTGCCACCGCCATAGCCGGCGGTCTGGAGGATCCGGCTGCCGGGCAGCGGCACGGGCGTGGGGGCCAGGACGCTGGGGGCGAACTCGGCGGAGGTCCAGAGCAGTCGTCCGCGGTCGGTTCCGTCGGCCGCTACGCCGACCAGGCCGCCCACCGCGCCGTAGACGTACTGCCGGACGCCATCGAACTCCGCCACGACCACCGAGCTGTGCGACATGGCCAGCCCGCCCGGATTGGGCGTCTCCCAGAGGATCGCACCGCTCAGACTGTCCACGCCGGCCAGCAGGGTTGCGCCACCCGGTGCCAGCACCGCCACCTCGCCGTCGAGCAGGGGGCACTGACCTGCATACCAGAGTGGCACCCGTGTACCGAAGCGGACCGGCAGTTCGATCCCCCAGCGGAAGGCGCCGTCGGTGGCGTCCACGGCCAGGACGTGGCACTGCGGCCCCAGGGTCACGACGGTGCGGTCGTTGACCGCCGGCACGGTGCGCGAGATGCCGTGGTTACGCTTGGCGCGCGCGGCGTAGAAGCGTTGCCACAGCTCGCGGCCGTCGGCCAGGGCGAAGCAGCGCAACAGGTCGCCGCCGCGGACCTCATCGTAGTCGAGCAGGTAGACCCGGCCGCGGTGCACGGCCGGACCGGCATGTCCGTCGCCGAGCGTCAGGCTCCAGCGGACCGGCGGGGCACCGGTGGGCCAGACGGTGGCCAGCGGGGTGGTGTCGCGCGCGAGGTTGTCGCGATGCGGGCCGCGGAACCCCGGCCAGGAGCCCGAGTCGGGCGGGGTTTCGGCTGAGAAGGAGGTCAGCGTGCCCGGGAAGGGCGAGACCGAGGCGGTCCGCGCGGCCGCGGCCTCAGCGACCGAACCGCGCGCCTCCGCCAGGCGTAGCGGTAGTGCGGGCGGGGGCACGACGCGCCAACCATAGAGCGCCGCCCCGGCCAGCAGGGCGGCGCTGAATGGCAGGGCCACGAGCGGCCAACGATCGGTGCGCATGCGTCAGTCCTGCCCCTGCGGCCAAGTCAGGATGCTGGCGCGATTCATACCAATGGTTTTGTTGGGCATGTGACGGGGGTCCGCGCGCGTTTCGATTGCCGTGATCAGTGGCGCGAGGTTACGAGCTTCCACTGCATCAGTTTGTTGGCCTCCGGACTCTTGAAACTACGAAACACGCGAAAAAGGTTGGTTGACGAAGCGCTCATGCTCAATCTTCGGGTAGTGCCCGAAGTTGATCAGCAGCCCCAGTTGCGTACCGGTCGCTTTCAGGTAGTTAATCACCTGCGCGCGATGCTCATCGGCCAGTGTCTTGACCGCTTTGATCTCCACGATGATCTCTCAGAAGCAGAGGAAGTCAGGCTCGTACTCCTGTTTGAGCGGTCGACCCTTGTACCCTAGTCGAAGTCTGGGCTTCTCCTGAAAGGGAATCTGCTGCTCGCCGAACTCAAGCCCCAGGCACTCCTGGTAGACGGCTTCCAGGAAGCCGTTGCCCTTCTCCATGTAGACCTCGAAACAGGCTCCGATGATCCGATAGCTCTCATCCTTGAAGACGATCCTGTCCGCTTCCATTTTCGCGGCTTTCGCGTGTTTTGTAGTTCCTTGTCTCCGGGACAACAAGGACCCTGTCAGCCCGATCGGCTCGGGCTCCGCAACGGCGGTCTCTCGTACTTGAGCTGGCGTGTCCATTCGCTTTTCGCTGCCGCCAGGGCCGCGGCTTCTGCTACAGTTTGCCCTCGACGAGGGGGCTCGGCCGACGCATGGCCGGGGCTGGCCAAACCCCGTCAAGGAGATTAGAGCATGCAGACACGGCGCGAGATTGTCAACGGTACGCAGCGGGCGGTTTTCATTCGGCAGGACGGGCAGGGCTGGCAGCCGGACTGGTTCTACGACGGCGACGCGCCGATGCTGCGCTTCAAGGATCACGAGTGGCTCTCGATCGGCCACGTCCACCCGCAGCAGGCCGAGACGGTTGAGGACGCGCCCGATGGTGGTGCGCTGTTCCACGGACTTTCGCACTATGGTCAGACGGCCGTGCCGTGGACCGTGCAGGTCACCCCGGACCGCGAGGCGGGCGGGTTCGCGATACTGGTCACCTTCACGCCCGCGGCGTCGATCGAACTGCTCGAAGCCTGGACTGCCTTTGAAGCGCCCTATGTCTACGACGGCAGCGAGACCGCGACCACGGTCATCGGCATGAACCCGGTTGTGCGCTGGCAGGCGGGCAAGCGTCAGACGCCGCCGATCTGGGACAACCCGGCCTGGTGCTACGCCCGGCCGCAGTCGGCCCGCCGCACCGCCGCCTGCCATACGCCCTACCTGTGCCAGAGCCTGACGGGCGCGCAGGGCCAGCCGGAGCGCTTCATCACGCTGGTGGGCGACTGGAACGTCTGCACGGTGCACGACCTGTTCGCCACCCCGAGCCGGGCTGTGCCCGCGGCCCAAGCCGCCGACGGCGGTACGCCGGTACTGGCCCTGCACGGCTACAAGTACCTGGTCGGCGCCCTGAACTGGTCGAGCGCCTTTGCCAAGGATCCCAACGTGCTCTTTGCTGGCGGCCAGTCGCACCGGCAGCGGGTGCTGGTCGATTGCGCGCGCGCGTGCCCTGGCGGCTCCTTCGACGACATGCTGTACCGGGCCTGGACCCGCGCGGAGCAGCTCAGTCGGCCGGCCGACGGCCGCGTGGCGGCCTTCGACCGCGCCACCGCCCGTGGTGTGCGATGGGGAGCCGCCACCGGCTGGCTGCGCGACGTGTTCTGCGAGCAGATCAGCGCCCCCGATCTGTACGTGCCCGGCAAAGGCATTGTGACCTATGCCGTGGGCAGCCGCCCCAAGGCCGGCGGCGACGCCTCGTGGTATTGGTGGCCGCAGTGGGCCGGCCTGTTGCACTACCGCGCCCTGCTGACACAGGATTCCGAGTTGGCCGCCTGGTGCGACCGACACGACCAGTCGTTTACCACCTGGGCCCGGGATCCGCGCTATTTCGACCACATTGCGCTGGGCGCCACGTTGCCCGCGACGCTCAACTGGCTGGTAGGCGCCGGCCGCGGCAGCGTGCTGGAGGCGGCCTTCCGGATCATCCTGGCGAAGGGACTGGAACACTCGTGCGTCGAGAACGGCCGTTCGCGGACCATGGATTCCGGCGCGCAGGCGACGATTGCCGAGATGCTGCTGCTGGGCTATGAGCTGACCGGCGAGTCGGCCATGCGTGACCAGGGGCTGCTGCTGCTGAGCGAAATGGCGACCAAGCTCGACGGCAACTTCTGGGAGTTTAACGTGGGCCGGGCCGACAGCCTGGTGCATGGCGGACAGATCCGCAGCCTGGGGCACGGCCACGCCGTGGCCGCCAACGCCGTGGCCCACCGGCTGACCGGCGACGCGGCCTACCTGCGCGACGCCCGGCGCTTTGCGCGCTACCTGCTGGCGGTCAGCTACGCCACTCACAACAGCTCGCGCGACCCGGACTTCGACTGGCGCGGCTGGTGCAACGGCTCCAACGCCGGCCGCGACCAGATCGCCGAGTTCCCACCCTGGGAGACGCAGAACGGGCTGCTGTGCCTGGCGACGTTGATGGCGGATTGCGACCTGGCCGACGGCTTCTACGACGTGCTCTGGTACATCGGACGCACCGGCCTGGCGCAGTTCCCGGCGGCCCGCACCCTCAAGCGCATCCTCGACACGGACATGGCGGTGCACTACGTGCCGCGCGCCGGGATCGCCAGCGAGCGCGACTTTTACGACCACGTGCCCTACCTGGCCTACGAGAACCCGCACGACCAGACCCTGCTGGCCTCCTACCAGGGCACCGACTGCCTGGTGGGCGACTTCGTCTACGGCGGCGGGCTGGCGCGGACCGCCGATGTGCGCGTGGCGGCGCTGGTGCCCGGGGCGGCCCGGATGGACCCGGCCGAAGCTGCGACCCGCCGGGTGCACTTCTGGAATCCCACGCCGGCGGCGATCGAAACCGAAGTCATCCTGACCTGGGCGGCCGGACGTCAGACCCGCGTGCCGGTGACCGTGCCGTCGCGGCAGGTTCTGCGCCAGACCTACACCGCCTAGGCCGCAGACGTCCACGAAAGGGACGAGCGCGGTATCCCTGCGCCACGGTCTTTCGCGTGGCGATGGGCGTGCAATCATCCGGAAACGCAACCAGATGCGATTCGACAGGGAGAGCGGCAGCATGCGGATCTCGACGAAGGGGCGCTATGGGCTTCGGATTCTGCTCGACGTGGCCCTGCATCAGGCGCAGGGACCGGTCACGTTGCGCGACATCGCACAGCGCCAGGAGATCTCGCAGAAGTATCTCTGGCAGGTGATCAACCCCCTCAAGGCGGCCGGCTTTCTGCACGCAACGCGCGGTGCGCTGGGAGGCTATGTCCTGGCCCGTTCGGCGAGCGCCATCTCGGTGCTGGATGTGGTGAATACCCTGGAGGGCTCCGGTCCGATCGTGGCTTGCTGCGGCACGCCCGAGAGCTGCGAGCGAAGCGCGGCGTGCATTGCGCGCGAAGCCTGGAACGAGATTGAGGGCAAGCTGAGCGACGCCATGCGCAGCATCACCTTGCAGATTCTCGTCCAGCGGCACAAGGACCTGCAAGACAAGGGCGGCGGCAGCTACGCGATCTGAGGCCATGATGGCGGCGATGATGACCGCCTGTAACCCCGGTGACAAGGTCATCGTCTTCTCGCCCTTCTATGAGAACTACGTCGCGGACATGATTTTGACGGGCGCCCAGCCGATCTACGTGGCGTTGCGACCGCCGGACTATGCCTTCGATCCCGGCGAGTTGCGCCGCGCGTTCGCGCAGAAGCCCAAGGCGCTGGTGTTGTGCAATCCGTACGGTTGGCGCGGCGGCGCCTCTGCAGGAAGCGGCGGTGGCGGGGCTCGAACTGCCGGACGGTTACTATCGCGACCTGCAGGCCGCGTATACCGAGAAGCGCGACGTGTTCCTGAGCTACCTCGACCAGGCCGGCCTGACCTACACCACGCCGCAGGGCGCCTATTACGTCATGGTGGATATCGCCGAATTCGGCTGGTCCGACGACACCGCGTTCTGCGAGTGGCTGGCGCGCGAGGTCGGCGTGGCGGCCGTGCCCGGATCGAGTTTCTTCCGCGAACCGGTCCGGCACCTGATCCGGTTCCACTTCGCCAAGCAGACCGGCACGTTGCGCGCGGCCGGCGAACGGTTGCTCGGCCTCCGCGACAAGATAGCCAAAGCCGCCAGCCTGTGATTGCCAGCGCCCCGCGCGCACGTGCATAATGACCTCTGTCCAAGGCGGCGCTTTGCCAGCAGCCCAAGAGGTCGGAGGTCCGAGGTCGGAGGTCAGAGGCCCCATGCCTAGGGAGCTAATGACCAGTTTACTGAAGGAATGGCTATGCTCGATCTCGAACGCCTGCTGAGTCACGACGCCGGGCCGCTGGTCCAGTTCATCAAGTATGCGCTGGCTGGCGGCGTGGCGACCGCTGTGCACATCGCGATCTTCCATCTGGCCGGGTGGCGCCTGTTTCCGTGTCTGCAGGCGCGCGACATCCTGGTGCGCTGGCTGCGCATCGAGTCGCCGGCCGTGGACCAGCGGAGGCGGGCCCGCAACTCGATGCTGGCCAACGGCACCGCCTTCCTGCTGTCGAACCTGGTGGCCTACCTGCTCAACATCTGGTTCGTCTTCCAGGGCGGCCGCCACGTTTGGTATGTCGAGGTGCTGTCGTTCTATGCCGTCTCCGCCATCAGCATGGTGATCGGCTCCACCCTGATGGGCTGGCTGATCCGGCGCTATGGCCTGCTCACGACCTTTGCCTTTGGCGCCAACCTGGTCACGGCCCTGCTGATCAACTTTGCGGTGCGCAAGTACTTCATCTTCGGCGGCTGACGCCGCGCGACAGACGCCTACGGCTGTATGCGTCTTGCCTATAGCTTGCCCTGGCCGACGGAAGGAATTTGGAACTCAGGAAATCAGGAAGAGTGCGCAAGACGCCATTCCATCTTTCCTGAGTTCCTGATTCAGAAGAGTTACCCCCCGCGTGTGTTCGCGGCGCAG
>CAZZCT010000166.1:0-11610 GCA_964652365.1 uncultured Lentisphaerales bacterium | reverse complement strand
TCTGGCAGGGCGCCATCACGGCGCAAAATGGCCTGCGTCGCAAATCGAGTACGAGGACGACGACGAGGACGACCGAACGCACAGAGTCCGGCGGACGAGGCTTACTAAAACCCACGAGATCAACAAGTTGGAACTCAAGGCAGCCCTCGCGGCGGGTTGAAGTTATGGACGCGTGGCACCCAACCGGGAGGGCGAGCGTCCTCGCGAGCCGCCGGGGCACGGTCGGGCGCACGGTGATTCCGGCGTGGGTCAGCGGCCGGCAACGTGTTGCTTGAGCGTGCGCCAGTCCAGGCCACTGGCGCGCGCGGCGGCGCCATACGTGCCGTGCCGTTCGAGCAGCAGGCGGCAGTACGCCGCGAGCAGGTCGCGGACACTCAAGGAGCCCGCGGCCGCCGACTGCAGCCACGCCGGAAGGTCGCCGGCAAGACGCGCATCGACGGCCGGGGTATAGGCGCCGCGCAGCAGGATGCGGCGCACCGCCTGCTCCAGCTCGCGCACGTTACCCGGCCAGGCATAGCCGGCGCCCGGCGAACGTTTCAGGCTGGCGCAAACCGTGGGGAGTAGCGCGTGCGCGCCGGCCTCGTTCAGCATGCGCGTCAGGATGTGCCGCACGAGGAGCGCCAACTCGTCGGCATCCTCCGCCAGCCGCGCGCGCAGCGGTGGCACGACGATCTCATCGGAACAGAGACGGTAGTAGAAGTCCTCGCGGAACGCGCCGCGTTCGCGCAGTGCCGCCAGCGGCCGGTGCGTGGCCGCAATCACCCGGCCGGCAAACCGGCGGCGGTCATGGCTTCCCACGGGCGAGAAAGCCCGTTCCTGCAGTACCTGCAGCAGTTTGGTCTGCACCGGCAGCCCCAGGTCGCCAATCTCATCGAGAAACACCGCGCCGCACGGACTGCACCGCGCAAAGACGCCGTCGTGGTCGGAGGTCGCGCCGGTGAAAGCGCCCTTGCGATGACCGAACAACTCCGATTCGATCAGCGACTCGGGAAACTGCGACAGGTTGAGCGCCACAAACGCCGCCGTGAAACTCTCGGTGAACCGCCCCTGCCGGGCGTCGAAGGGGATGAACCCCGACCGTCCGATCGCCGCGGCCGCCGTGCCTTTGCCGGTGCCCGTCTCGCCCAGCAGCAGCGTGGCGAAGTCTTCCATGCGGCCGCGCAATACGCGGTCGTACCAGCGGATGTCGTGCGTGAACACGTTCTGCCAGAGCTGTTCCCGCAACCGACGCATACACGGGCTGCGTCCCGGCAGGGACTGGTGCACGAAGTAGAACGCGCGGCGCAGTTGATACAGGAAGGCGAAGTCCCGCGCCGCGTCCGCCGCCTCGAAGCCCCACGCGTGCAGTTCCGCCAGTACGGCGGCGGCGAACGGCACGGCACAGGGGGCCTCGCCCGCCGCCACCTGCGCGGGAATCAGGGCGTCAAAATCCGACAGGCGCCGGTGAAAAAGGTCAAACAACAGCAGCGTGCGCAACCGCTCCCGGTCCGTTGCCGGGACGGCCGTCAACGAGGCGGCGCCCCGCCGGGTCAGCTTGGCCACCACGCCGGCGACACGCGCGCGCACCGCCGCCAACGCCGCTTCCGGCGGCGTGTGCTCCGGCAGGCCGGCAATCGCCCGGTCCAGGCGCTCGCGCGCCTCCGCAAATGGGTTGGCAAACGCCGCCTCCGCCAACCGGCCGGCAAACACACGCTCGTCAGTTGTCAGGCGCAACCCATTCGCGGTCGTCTGGGGGGAGGGAGATGTCATGCATTAAGTATACATCAAATGAATGTCATGACTACAGAAACTGTCGCCACCATCCGAGTAACTCTACGGTCAGACATGGCGCCACTGAACGTAACACGTTGCGGCATAGCAGCTTGAAGCTTGCGCCGCAGGTCTGGCACGTCCGCTGCGATGGTTCAAGCAGCGAGCGTCGGCGCCGAACGCGCTCGTGCGATACCGCAACCACGCGCGGCGGGCTGGTCGGACGCCACCCGCCGTCCAGGAGGCTCCCATGAACCAATCGACTCGATCCGCACGCGAGCGGGCCGCCATCGCAGCCGCGGTCTTGTTGCTCTACCTGTTCGGTGCGCACACCGGTCTGGCTGCCGGTCTGCTGAAACCGCGCGGCAGCCGCGATCCGGCGCCGCGCATCGCGGCGCACGCCGTGCGCGTGACGATCAACAACGGGTTCGCCCGTACCGAGGTGGACCAGCGCTTCGCCAATGATTCCGACGGTCCGCTGGAGGCGCTCTACACGCTGCCGTTGCCCAAGCGCGCCAGCCTGGGCGAAGTGTCGCTCTGGGTCGGGGAGCGCGAACTCGTGGGCGAAGTCGTGGAGCGCGCCAAGGCGCAGGCGGTCTACGACGAGCAGACTCAGCAGGGTAAACAGGCGGCCCTGGCGGAAAAGAACGACTTCCGCAGTTTCGATATCGCCGTCGGTAACATCCCGGCGCACGGTGAACTCCGCGTTCGGGCCGTCTATTACCAACCGCTGGAGATCGATCTGAATGTCGGCCGCTACGTCTATCCGCTGGCCGAAGGCCAGGTCGACGACCAGCGCGTGGCCTTCTGGTCGGTGGACGACGCCGTCAGCGGTCCGGTCCACATCGAGATCGCACTGAAGAGCGCCTTCCCGGTGCGCGAGGTGCGCCTGCCAGGGTTCGAGCAGACGGCGGTGATCACATCGTCGGCCGCACCCGACACGGCGGCCGCACCCACCGCCGACGGTGCCTCCGCCGTGGCCGACTGGCAGGCGGTCATCGACCTGCCGGCCGGCGGCCGGTTGGACCGCGACGTGGTCTTCTACTACCGGCTGGACGACCGCGTGCCGGCGCGCGTCGAACTCGTGCCTTACCGCGGCGACGCCTCGGGCGAGGGCACCTTCATGTGCGTCATCACGCCGGCGGCGGATCTGAAACCCATCGCCGAGGGTACCGATTGGATCTTCGTGCTCGATGTCTCGGGCAGCATGCAGGGCAACAAGCTCGCGCGCCTGTCCGAAGGCGTGCAGCAAGTGCTCGGACAACTGCGCCCCAACGACCGCTTCCGCATCGTCACCTTCAACGACCGCGGTCGCGAACTGACGTCCGGGTACGTCAACGCCACCCCCGAAGCGGTCCAGCAGTGGCTGGCAACGGTCGCCGCGCTGCAGGCCGGCGGCGGTACCGCGCTCTTCGATGGGCTCGAGCGCGCCTACGGGTGTCTCGATGCCGACCGCACGGCCGGCGTGATCCTGGTCAGCGACGGCTGCTGCAACGTCGGCCCCACGGCCCATGACGCGTTTCTTACCCTGATGCGCAAGTACGATGTCCGCCTGTTCACCATCCTGGTCGGCAACGGCGCCAATCAGCCACTGCTCGAGCGCCTGGCCCGCGATTCCAACGGCTTCGCGCTCAACCTGAGCGAAAGCGATGACATCGCCGGGCGGCTGCTGCAGGCCAAGGCCAAGGTGCTGCACGCCTGCCTGCACGATGTAAAGGTGCGCTTCGAAGGCGCCCCCGTGGTGGACTTGGTGCCGGAGCGGGTCGGCAGCCTCTATGCCGGCGATCAGGCGGTGATTTTCGGACGCTACCGCAAGCCCGGCCCCGTGGAGTTGATAATGACTGCGCGGATTTCGGGCGAGCAGCACACCTGGCGCTGCCGCGCCGAACTGCCGGCCGTTGACACGGATAACCCGGAACTCGAGCGTCTGTGGGCACTGGCGTCGATCGACCGTACCCTGGAGGAGATCCGCGAGCGCGGGGAAGACAGCGAGCGACGCGGCCAGGTCGTGCATCTGGGCGTGACCTACTCGCTGGTGACCGACTACACCTCCATGGTCGTGGTCGACGCCGACGTGCTGACGGCCCACGGCATCGAGGCGCGCAACGCCAGCCGCGTGGCGACCGAGCGTGTCGCCCAGGCCGCGCGCGAGCAGGCCCCGGCGCGCAACTATAACGTGGACAACGGCCAGACGTTTGGCGGCCGCTCGTCGCCGGGTATCGGTCTGGGTTCGGGCCCGGTGGGGCCTTTGTTCGTGGCCATCGCCGCCTGGCTGCGCCGTCGGCGCCGGGCCGCATAAGAACCGGCACGCAACGTGTATGCTTTGCCGAAGGGACGCTCATCCTCAGGAATCTGCCATGACTCCCCCCGCCTCAGTTACAGCCATCGTTCTTCCCGCGCCGGCGGCCACCGCCTGGTCGCCGGTGTTCCGGCACCGTGAGACCGCCTGGCTGCTCGGCTTGCTCGCGGTCGTGAACGTGCCGCTGCTGTTCGGGCGGCCGCTGCTGGCGGGGGTGTTTCGACCCGACGACGTGCTAGCCGGCGAATGGTGGCGGTTGGTCCTGCATCCGTTCGTGCATGTGAGCCTCTATCATCTGCTGCTGGATGCGGGTGCCGCGCTGCTGTTGTACGACGGTCTGCGCGGCCATCGGGCCGGTCACCGCCTGCTTCTGGCTGCGTCCAGCGGCGCGGGCGCGCTGCTCGCGGCCTGGATCGGCAGCCCGGAGGTCCATACCGCCGGGCTGTGCGGGTTGTCCGGTTTGGCGCACGGGCTGATGGCCGTGACGGCGGTGGAAACTCTGGGTGCGGCCGACCGCGGGGAGCGCCGCGTGGGCGCGATTACGCTGGCACTGGTGGTGGCCAAAACCCTTTTCGAGGCGCTCACCGGCAACGTGCTCTTCGCCTCGTGGCACCTGGGCGACGTGGGCGTGCCGCTGGCGGCCTGCCATGCCGGCGGCGTGATGGGCGGCCTGACGGCAGCCTGGATCGGCCTTCGGCTGCCGCCGCGCGCGGCCCAGAGGCATCCCATCGGGATGCCAGAACGTGGCCGGGGGGTGAGCGCAGCAACACCCCCGGAACCGCAGCGCATCGCCGCCGCACCCTGAAGGGGTGCCAGGAGGGATCTTGAAAGCATTCGGACACCTCGTCCTGGTGGTCTTCGCGCTGGCGATGTCCGGGTGCCAGCGCCCACCTACGGGACTCGCGCTTCAAGACGCGTTGGCAATGGCACCAAGCCTGCGACGTGACTCCTGGAACCGTTCTTGGCCCGGAAAAGCACCGTCGCGCCGGGGCCGCCAACCCAAGACTGACGAGAATATGGCGCTCACAAGGTCTCCTCTGTCGGTGCGCGGCTGGCGCGTGCGGTCAGGGCTTTGTCGGCGCGAGCATCACGAGGTCGCAGGGATAGATGGTGTAGGGGGTGCGGCTGCAGAAGACCAACAGGGTGCCGTCGTTGCGCTCGACCATCCACGGATAGCAGTAGCCGTTGACGCCGTCCTCGGTGAGCGTGTGCGGCTCGACCCACGTGCGGCCGCCGTCGCTGCTAGTCGCCAGGGCCAGACGCTGGCGCGGTCCCAGGGGCACGGGGCCGCCCACGCGGCGGGCCTCTTCGTACGCGGCCGTGGCCTTCCCGGCGGGCGGGTTCCATAGGAGTGCGAGCCGCCCGTCGCGCAGCTTCCGCAGGTAGGGTGGTGAAGCGAAGGCGGGCAACGCGGTCGGTTCAAGCGTACTCCAGGTGACGCCCTGGTCCTTTGAACCTGGAATCGGAAGTCGAACCACGGATAGACACGGATACACACGGATAGGGAAGGACTTGCGCTCGACGGAGCTTTCGCCCAATGGTGAACTCCAGACGCGGCAAGAAATCGTTGGAATCCGTGTCTATCCGTGTTCATCGGCGGTTCCAACTGCTGTTTCTAGGTTGAACGTGTTTGATAGAGCACACCGGTTGCGCTGCGGGCCAGCAGCAGCCGGCCGTCGGGCAGCTCTACGGCCGAACCCTCGCTGTGCCGGTAGAAATGCTCGTCGCAGGCGGCGATCACGCGCGGGGCCTCCGCGGTGCCGGCGAGCAGCCGGCCGGCACCCAGCAGGACGAGCAGTGCGGTATTTGCGCGGTGTGCCATGGTCCTTTCGACCTCTTTCGTGTTTCATGTGACGCAAGCGTCCATGCTTGCGTTGGCGATCCGCGGGGGCCACACGCCGGGAGGCTTGTACCACGGCCGACACACGACCCGGAAAACACGAGGTTTCCCGGAACGGGAAACCTAGCGGACAATCAGTAGGATCATCGCGAGGAATCCGAGAATGGCCAGTACGAGCAGGGCGATTTTGAGCACGCTCAACGGGCGTTCGCCCTGCACGCGCCCGGAGTGGCCGTTGACCAGGATGCGGTAGGTGCGGTCGCGGAAGCGGTAGGTGCCGATCCAGACCGGCAGCAGCAGATGCTTGAAGGTCACGCGGTCATGCTGGGTGTGCACGCTGGTGATGCGCTGGTGGTCGCCGCCGATGTCGCGGCAGATGCTGCGGCGGATGCCCTCGTCCATTACCTGGCGCGCGCCCTCGAAGCCCTCGGCCAGGGTTACGGCATAGCGTTCCGCCTGGAAGCCGGCCAGGTAACGATCGTCAAACGGCACGAGCTGCGGCAGCTCCCAGGGGCCGAGACCGGCGGCCAGCGGCGCCGGCAGCGAGCGGGAGGCCGGGGTGAGGACGTCGTCGAAGATGTTGAAGACAACCCCCTGCGCCGAGCGCCAGCGGGTGTGGCGGACCGCGCGGGTGCGGGTCACGCGGCGGCCGTTGACCGTGGTGTGGTAAGTCTCGTGCGTCGTGTAGTCGTCGCCGCGCTGGCCGCTGTAGGCGCTGGTGGTGGCGGCGTCGTAGGTCCAGTAGGGCACATAGACGCCCTGGAGGCGGCTGGCGTCGCCACGGGCATAGCGCTTGAGCTGACGCGGGGCGAACCAGCGGCCGCGCACCCAGGTGCCGAACGCGGCGAAGGCCTGCTCGCGCGAGAGGCGAAACGGCAGCAGGCTGCCGGGGCGGATGAGGCGTTCGCTGTGGCGCTCAGCCACGAGCGCGCTGCCGCAGAAGGGGCAGCGATCGCTGGAGAGCTGCGCATCAAGCGTGACTTGTGCGTTGCAACCGCCGCACTGCACCGTGATGGCCGTCAGCGTCTCGGCCTGCTGCTCGGCAGCCTCCAAGTGGGTGCGAAAATCAAGCTCGTGGATCTCGTCCGCGCCGTGCGGGATGTCGTTCTGCGTGCCGCAGTAAGAACAGCGCACGGCGCCGGCCGCGGGGTCGAAGACCAGCTTCGCGCCGCACTGGCGGCAGGGGTGGTGCACCTGCGGCGGGGCTGACTGGGCAGGGGCCTCCGGCGGGGGCGGCGGCGCCACGTCGGGCGGTACAGGCGCGGCGTCCATGGCTCAGGTCTTTGGGATGGGCGGTGGCAGCGCTGGTGGCAGGGGGGGTGGCGCGGCGAACAGCGGGGCCAGCTCGGGGAGCTGGCCGGCCGGTTGCCAGCCGGGCAGGCCGGCTCGCCAGACGAGCGACTGCGGCGTGAGCTGCCCGGCTGCCACCTGCTGCTTCAGCGCCGCGGCGTCGAAGGGCCCGGTCTGCTGTCCGTTGGCCGCCACGTGGAAGGCGGCCGGCGCCGGTGGTGGGGGCGGTGGCGTGGCACCGGCCGTAGCGCCGGTCGCGGGCGCCGCCAGGGTCTGGCCCAACTGGTTGGCCATCGCGAAGCCCATGCCCATGCCGACCCCGCCGGCGGCCATGCCGCTCGGATTGGCGGCCGCGGTCTCGAGCGCGTTGGCGGCCTGGAACTGGGTGTAGGCCGCGAGGTTGCCGACCACCCCCATGGATGTGCGCTTGTCGAGCGCCTCTTCGACCGCCGGCGGCAGCGAGACGTTCTCGACCAGGAAGGTGGTAATCTCCAGACCGTAGGCGCCGAAGTCCGTCGACATCTTTGCGCGGATGCTCTCGCCGAACTCGTTGTAGCGGGCCGCCAGGTCCAGCACGGGGATCTGACTTTCGCCCAGCAGGTCGGTGAAACGCGTGACGATCAGGTTGCGCAGTTGCTCCACGATCTTGTCGGTGGTGAAGTCGCCGTCCGTGCCGACCACCTCGCGGATGAAGCGCGCCGGGTCGGCCACGCGCATGGCGTAGCTGCCGAAGGCCCGCAGGCGCACGGGGCCAAACTCGGCGTCGCGCATCATGATCGGGTTGCGGGTGCCCCATTTCTGGTCCGTGAACTGGCGCACGCTGACAAAATAGACCTCGGCCTTGAAGGGGCTCTCGAAACCGTACTTCCATCCCTTCAGGGTTGCCAGAATCGGCAGGTTCTTCGTCTCGAGGGTGTAGGTGCCGGGCTGGAAGACGTCTGCGAGCTGCCCCTCGTTGATGAAGACCGCGGCCTGGCCTTCGCGGACGACGAGCTTGGCGCCGTACTTGAGCTCGTTGCCGTAGCGCTCGAACCGGTAGACCATCGTGTCGCGCGTGCTGTCAAGCCATTCGACGATGTCGATCAGTTCGGCACGCAGTTTGTCGAGCAAGCCCATGGCATGGTCCTTTCGCGAGTGGGTCGTTGATGTCGGCCCCGACCCAGCGTCGTATTTGCGCCCTACTCTGCACCAGCCGGGCGGGCTTGTCCAGCCCGCCCCTTGCGCCTCAGACTGCGGGGCGGGAGTTGCCGTGAACTCTGCCGCCACGTCGTGCGCTGGGTCATGCTCTGGCGGCTCGGCAGGAGCCTCGCCCTCCCATGCTTCGCATCAACTAGGTGGTGATGTCAGGTCTGGGAGGGCGAACCTCCCGGTGAGCCGCCGTGCATGGCAGAAGCGCACGTCTCAGCGGCAGCAGCGCGGCAACTCCCGCAGAACCGGGTTGCGCGGTGCGCTATGCCCGAGCGCCGCAATTCTGTCAGGAAACTGTCTGCATTGCAAAACAGGTTGCGATGCGCGATACTTTCCGCATAAGGGATTGCTGATTTTTCCAGTGGCAGGATCCCCCCAGACAGGACACGGAGGTCGAACATGAAGTTGCGAGCAGGGTTGCGTGGATGTGTCGGATACGTGCGGATGGCTGGCGGGATGGCCGTATGGCTCGGTGCAGCCACGGCATGGGCGGCCCCCTACACCTGGACGCCCACAACCGGCGGCACGGCCTACACCTGGACCACGCTCGCGAACTGGGGCGGCGTCTCCTATCCGCAACTGGCCGACGACGCGGCCAATTTGAACATCAATATCACGGGCGCGCAGACCATCACGCTGAACGCGGGCATCGTGCTGGGCGTCCTGAACATCGGCGATACGGGCAGCACCTACTACTCACAGACCATCAACCCCGGCACCGGGTCGCTGACCTTCGACGTCGGCACGGGCAACGCGGCCATTAGTAAGGCCAACGCCAACAACAGCGTTGGGGACGTCATCTCCGCGGGGATTTCGCTCAATGACAACGTGAACGTTACCGTCGCCAGTATCCCCGTCGGCGGCATCCTGACCCTTTCCGGCATCCTCGCGGACGGGAATGCCGGGGCCAAGGGCATCAGCAAACTGGACGCCGGCCGGCTGGTGGTCAACGGTGCGAATACCTACTCGGGCGCGACCGATCTACAGAACGGGGTTTTCGAAGTCGGCGCCAACAGCGCGGGACTGCCCGCCAACTCGCTGCTCTCGTTCAACGGCGCCAGCAGTTGGTACCCGGCGCTGCAGACGGCCGGCACCTTCAGCCGGAACACCGGGCCAGGCGCCGGTCAGGTCCGGTGGGTAAGCGCCAAGAACGGTGGGTTTGCCGCGGTTGGCGGCAAGCTGACGGTACAGCTCAATGGCGGTGCCGGACTGACCCTCGGGGCGGGCGGGTTCCTCGACAGCGGGCATCTGGTGCTCAGTTCGCCTTACGCCACGCACGAGGTCGAGTTCCAGAACAACATCGATCTGGCTGCAAGCGGGCTCAAAGTCTATTCGCGCGACAACGTCAGCAGTCCCGGCGACTTCGCCACGGTGGCTGGCAAGCTGAGCAATTCGCGCGCGCACAGCACGACTTCCTATGGCGTGCAAATCATCAGTGGCAGCGGTGCGTCGGGAGGCACGGTGCGCTTGACGGGCACCAACACCTATGCGGGGTCTACGCAAGTCGATAAGTCGGCTGTCCTGGAGGCCGTCGACGGCGTGGGATTGCCGAGCGGATCCTGTTTGATTCTCGGCTCCCTCAACGGCGCTGTGTTTCAGAGCCAGGGCGCATTTGCGCGCAGTCTGGGGACCAGTGCCGGAACGATCAAGTGGAACGGTGGCGGATTTGCGGCGCGCGGCGGCACCTTCAGCGTCAACGTCGGCAGCGGCACGGCCCTGCAGTGGGGCGTGAACATCTTTACCGACACCGACAAGGTGATGTACATGGGTTCGCCGACCGCCGACAGCGAGGTCATTCTCCAGAACAACCTGGACCTCGCCGCCAGCGCCGTCCGCGTGATCTATGCGTGGGATAATCCCCACAGCAGCGGCGACTTCGCAACTTTGGCCGGCACGATCAGCGACACCGGCTCCGGATCTGGCGTGGCGGTCGGAACCGTGGCCTTCCTGAACCCGGGGGGCACGATCCGGTTCGCCGGCGCCAACACCTACGCCGGCAGCACGTATGTCGGCTACGGCGGGTCTGCGGCCGCCACCTATGCGATCCTCGAGGCCGTGGACGGAGTCGGTCTGCCGACCGCATCGAACCTGCGCCTGAACGGCGGCGTCTTCCAGGGCACGACCACGGCCGGTCAGCCCCAGACCTTCACCCGTGCCCTGGGCGCGGTCGCGAACCAGGTGCTGTGGGGCAACGGCACCACGGTCAGCGGCGGCGGCTTCTCGGCCGGAGCCGCCAAACTCACGGTCAACATCGGAGGCAACGAACCGCCCGACCTGCTGACGTGGGGGACGACGGCCAATTTCGTGGGCAACAACTCGCTGCTGTTCGGCTCGACCACCTCCCGTGCGGAGACGGAGTTCAGGAACAACATTGACTTGGGCGGCACGTCCCCGCGTGTCATTCAGGTGAACGACAACCCGGCGACCGGCGCGGATTTCACCACGCTTTCGGGCGTGATCAGCGGGGCCTCGAATAGGACCCTGTCCAAGGCGGGTGACGGCGTGCTGGTGCTCGCGGGGGACGATACCCGCAGCGGCAACACGGCGGTCGACTTGGGTGCGCTGCTGATCAACGGCAGCATGGCAGTCCAGGGCAACTACAATGTGACCGCGGTCGCTCCGGGCCTGGGCCAGGGCGCGGGTGCGACGCTGGGCGGGAAGGGCACGATCGCGCTGGCCAACCTGAAGGTCATCACGTTGACCGGGCTCGATGCCGGCAATCTTGCCACGCTCCAACCGGGCGACTTCACCCCCAACGGGACCGGCATCGAGACGCTGACGGTCACCTGCACGTTCAATACGGCTAGCGTCACCCTCGGCAGCTATAGCCGGATCGTCATTCGCGCCACGGCCGCGGGTACGGCGCGGCTGAGCCTCAGCGGCGCTGATCTGAGTCTCGCCAGTGCGAACAACACCGACGCACTGTACGTGACCGGCGCGATGGGCACGGATACCGCCTACACGCTGATCAGCTATACTGGCACGCGCTCCGGCACGTTCGACAAGGTCTACTGGAACGGTGTCGAGGTGGCGGACCCGACGGCCGGCGGCATTGGCGGCTACAAGCTGGTCTACGGTGCCGCCAGCAACAGCTCGATCCGGTTGGAGCGGGTGGCGCCACGGGGATCGGTCGTCTACGTCCGGTGATTCCGGAAAGCGCAGTTGCCGGTGACCCCTTGCCCGCTCGCATGCCCGTACTCTCGCAGGCTACGGGCTGGAAGCCCGTGCCACGCTCGCCCTGTGG
>CAZZCT010000165.1:0-11665 GCA_964652365.1 uncultured Lentisphaerales bacterium | reverse complement strand
TCTGCAGGCTATCTACGAGTACCAGACGGACATCTGCCGCCTGACGGGCCTGCCGGTGTCCAACGCCTCCCTGTACGGCGGCGGCACGGCGCTGTGCGAAGCGTGCTCGATGGCCGTGCACGCCACGGGCCGCAAGCGCATCGTCATGGACAGCGGCATCAACCCGGTCTACCGGACGATGCTGTACACCTACACGGCCAACCTCAACATGGACTTCGCGGAAGTGCCGGTCGTGCACGGGCAGACGGACCGCGCGAACCTGTGCGGCATGCTGGACGACAACACGGCAGCGGTGATCCTGCAGAATCCCAACTTCTTCGGGGCCATTGACGACCACAGCGACATCGTCAAACACTGTCACGCGCGCGGCATTCTCGTCATTCAGTCCGTCTACCCGGTGGCGCTGGCCGTGCTGCGGACGCCGGGCGAGATGGGCGTGGACATTGCCGTGGGCGAGGGGCAGTCTCTCGGGATTCCGCTGGGTTTCGGCGGGCCGTACCTCGGCTTCATGGCGACGACGCAGGCCCTGGTGCGCCGCATGCCGGGGCGGCTGGTGGCGCGGACGGTGGACCGCCAGGGGCGGGAGTGCTTCGTGCTTTCGCTGCAGGCGCGCGAGCAGCACATCCGCCGCGAGAAGGCCACGTCGAACATCTGCACGAACGAGGCGCTGTGCGCGCTGCGCGCCCACATATACCTGAGCCTGCTCGGCAAGGAGGGGCTGCAGGAGGTGGCGCGGCTGTGCCTGGCCAAGGCCGCGTACGCCAAGGCGCGCTTTCAGGCGATCCCCGGCGTGGAGGTCATGCAGTCGTCGCCGACGTTCAACGAGTTCACCGTGAAACTGCCGATGAACGCGGCGACGCTGGTGGGGCGGCTCATCGAGCGCGGCATCGCCCCCGGGCTGCCGCTGGGCCGGTTCTACCCGGGCATGGACAACTACCTGCTCGTGGCCGTCACCGAGAAGCGCACGAAGTACGAAATCGGGATGCTGGCAGAGAACGTGGAGGCCGTGCTATGTCAGTGATCTTCGACCAATCCGTGCCGGAGCGCCGGGGCGTGAGCCTGCCGGCGTGCGACGTGCCGACGCTCCCCGAGTTGCCGGAAGCGTATCGTCGCGGAGCGCCCGCGGAGTTGTGCGAGCTCTCCGAGCTGGACGTCGTGCGGCACTTCACGGCCCTGTCGCGGAAGAACTTCGGCGTGGATACCGGCTTCTACCCGCTCGGCTCCTGCACGATGAAGTACAACCCGAAGATCTGCGAGACCGTGGCCGCGCTCGACGGCTTCGCGAATCTGCACCCGTTCCTGCCCCAGTTGCATCACGGCGGCATGTTCACGCAGGGCGCCTTCCGCGTCATGTACGAGCTCGAGCGGCTGCTGTGCGAGGTGTCGGGTATGGCCGAGTTCACGCTGCACCCGATGGCCGGCGCCCACGGCGAGCTGACGGGCATGATGCTGGTGGCGGCGTACCATCGCGACAAGGGCAACCGCAAGACCGAGGTGCTGATACCCGACGAGGCCCACGGCACGAACCCGTCCAGCGCAGCGCTGGCCGGCTACCGCACGCGGGCCATCCCGACGGATACGGCCACGGGCATGCTGGACGTCGCCGCGCTGGAGGGGCTGATCGGGCCCGACACGGCAGCCGTGATGCTGACGAACCCGAACACGCTCGGCATCTTCAACAGCAACGTCCGGCGCATCTGCGAGCTGGCGCACCGGCACGACGCGCTGGTGTACTACGATGGCGCCAACCTGAACGCCGTGCTGGGCAAGTTCCGGCCGGGCGATGTCGGGATCGATGTCATGCACATCAACTTGCACAAGACCTTCGCGACGCCGCACGGGGGTGGGGGGCCGGGGGCGGGGCCGGTCGGGGTGCAGGCGCACCTCGCGCCCTACCTCCCGATCTCGCGCGTCGTGAAACGACCGGACAACACGTACGTGTTGAACTACGCCTGCCCGAAGTCCATCGGCTACGTGGCGCCGTTCTACGGGAACTTCCTGATCTATCTGCGCGCCTTTGCGTACATTCTGCTGTGCGGCGCGGAGGGGCTCGTGGCGGTGAGCGAGAACGCCGTCCTCAACGCGAACTACGTCATGCAGCGGCTGAAGGACGTCTACCACCTGCCGTACGACCGCACCTGCATGCACGAGTTCGTCCTCTCCGCCGTGCGCCAGGCGGAGCAGGGCGCGCACGCCGTGGATATCGCGAAGGCGCTGATCGATCGCGGCTTCCACCCGCCCACGATCTACTTCCCGATGATCGTCAAGGAAGCGCTCATGATCGAGCCGACGGAGTGCGAGAGCAAGGAGACGCTGGACCGGTTTGTGGAGGCGATGCGCGCGATCGCCGCGCAGGCCGCCGCCGACCCGGCGCCCCTGCTGGCGGCGCCGGTGACGACGCCGGTGTGCCGGCCGGACGAAGTGCGGGCGGCGCGGGGCATGGACTTCGCGTACCCCGTCAAGCTGAGCTGATGACAGGATGATGGGGAGACGCTGACACATGTCCACACCGATCACGTACCAGCACGAATTGATGGATCGCTACCGCCTGATCTACGACTGGGTGCCCGAGGGTGTCGGGCGCCTGCTTGACATCGGCTGCGGCAACGGAGTCTTCACGCAGTGGTTCCGCCGCAAGGCCCGCGAGGTGTACGGGACCGACCACAACGGGGGGCAGCTCGCGTGGGCGCGGGAGCACTTCCCGGGCCTGGAGCTGGTCACCGCTGCCGGGGAGACGCTGGCCTTTCCGGACGGACACTTCGACGTCGTCATTATGTCCGACGTGCTGGAGCACATGGATGACGACCGGCGGGGCCTGCACGAGGCCCTGCGCGTGCTGCGGCCCGGCGGCCTGCTGATTATCTCGCTGCCCAACCGCGGCCCGCTGGCCATCCTGGACGGCGACAACCTCGTGAACCGGTTCGTGGCCTTTCTGGCGTGGCTGCGCATCCCCAAGGGGGGCGGGCGGGGCCGGTTCTACGAAGGCTTCCAGTTCCGCAAACACCGGCACTACGGGCTGCGGGAGCTGCTGGCGCTGATCGGCGACGCGGCGCGCGTGGAGCAGGTCTATTACGGCGGCGTGCTGCTCTGGCCGCTGGCCTATCTCGTCGAGAAGATCCTGGAGGTCTTCTTCAAGCGTCCGCTCGTCACCCGCGACTACCGCCGCCTGCGCCGCCTCCGCGCCTGGGACTTCCGCCGCGGCATCGGCCGCTGGTCCTACAACCTCATCGTCGCGTTGCGAAAGCCGGCGTAGGGATGAGCACTCAGGGGTAGTTTGGGAACGAGGGGATCTCAGGCCGTGAGGTGTACGGTTGCGATCACAACTGCGAGCCGATTGCGTGGGCGCAAGAGCATTTTCCGGGCTCCGCGCGTAAGCGCTGTGGCGTCTCGTTCTCTTGCGGCTCGACGGAGTCTCGCCCTCCCGGGGAGACCGCCAAGCATGGCCGGCATCGAGTTGGGGAGGGCGACGCTCCGCGGAGCCGAGCGAACAGGTGGATATTGCCCTGAACACGGCCGCACTGGGCACGCGGGCGACCGACGTGCTGCAAGTCGCGGCTGCGCGTGCCGTCGGCGTCAAGGATTTCTTCACGTGCGACACCCGGCCAGCGGCGCTCGCCCGCAAGGAGGATGCTACTGGAGTTGTCGCATTGTCTCCTGGTAAAGGTCCACGGAGATACGCATGGCATGATCCCGGATCAGTCCGTCGACCGCCTCGCGAGCGGCCGGCCGGGTCATGATCCCGCCACGGACGGCGCGGATCATGAGGCCAAGCGTACCGATGACCGGTAGTCCTTCCGCCAAGGCGACACGTCGCACGACTCCGTCGTCCGTCAGAATGCGCGACCTGGGGTGACGGACGGCCAACGCCAGAATGTGCCGGTCGGCGAGGCTCAGTGTCGCGCCTGCCGCGAGGGGCGCCTGCACCGGTTCAACGCGGCATTGCTGGAGAAAGGCGTCGATGCGCTGCCGTTCGAGAAGGGGGATGCTCTCCCGAACCAGCTCGTCGCGCACCGCTTCCGGGATCAGGACGTCGACAGGGAAGACCTCGCGGATTAGGGCCAGGCGGTTCAACTTTGCCAGGAAGATGACCGGGCAGGCGTCGGTCACCAGGATCACGATCCCAACTCCCGCCGGAGATCCTCGGCCGTGAGATTCAGTTCCAGACGGTCCGCGGGGAATCGGCTGAGCAGGTCATACAGACTCAGGCCCGCCATTTCGGCGGCTCGCGACAGGCTGACTTCTCCTCGGCGGTAGGCGGCGCAAGCGGTTTCGCACCGGTAATCGGCATACCCACGCCGCAGCAGACGCTTGAGCAGGGACGCGCGGTCGAGACCGTCTCTCGCAGCCGCCTCGTCCAACATCCTGACCTCGTCTGCCTCCATGCGAAGCGACAGTGTCATGGTTCTCATTGCGTATACGAACTCCTTGTTTGTATACAGCAAACCACGGAGGAGTCCGGAATGCAAGCGGTTAAGTGTGGTCGCGGTCGCCTCGTACACGTTCGCGCACACTTATGCACAATGCATTCTTGCGTCCCGTGCAAGATCCACTTGTTCTCACGGCTCCGCGGAGCGTCGCCCTCCCCAAGCAAGCGCACCCAATGCTTGATGTTAGTCCGCGAGGGCGAGACTCTGTCGAGCCGCAAGAGAACGAGGCGATCTTGTGGAGCCGCATATGAACTGTCGTGCTTACGGGCGGATCATGGCCAAGGATGCGGCGCTTGACGTTTTGTCTGATGTCGTATATATAGCTCTCAATACCTTGTTGGGGGGCGTTATATGGCGCATGAAGTATACCCTTCTGAAGTTCATGACCTGCTTGGCGCGTACGGTGAACGGGTGCAGTTGGCGCGCATGCGACGGCGCTGGACTCAGGCTGAACTGGCCGAGCGCATGGGCGTTGAACGACGCACCGTGTCTCGCCTTGAGAAGGGAAGTCCGGGTGTGGGCGTCGGGGCATTCCTGGCGGCGTTGTGGGTGCTGGACCTGTGGGAGACGGCGCGGAACGTAGCCGTGCCGGCAGCCGACAAGGTCGGGGCCTTTCTGGAGAAGCAGCGCACACCCTTGCGGGCCAGGCGCCGCAAAGAGAAGGAACTGGATTTCTGATGGCCGCAACCCGTCTATACGTGTTCTGCCACTTGCCGGGCGAGGTGGCGGCCGTTCCGGCCGGACGCTTCGATCACGACGACGTGGACCGTGTGGGGACGTTCGCCTATGGACATCGCTACGCGGACCGTCCGGGCGCATTGGCTGTCGATTGTGTCGCGTTGCCGCTGGGCGCCGATCCCATGCCTGTGGCGACCAACGGCGGTCTGTACGGGGCCTTTCGAGACGCTTCGCCGGACCACTGGGGCCGACTGGTGATCGCCTCCGGCCTCAAGTGCCCCGTGGAAGCGCTTTCCGAAATCGACTACCTCTCGCATGCCAACGCGACACGGGTCGGCAATCTGGATTTCCGGCCGTCGCTGGATTCCCCCGAGCCGACACTCGGACCACCCGCGTTTCAGGACATTGAGGAACTTCTCGTCGCCGCGGAGGGACTCGAGGCCGGACGCCCGGTCGATGAACGCCGACGACTCATGCTGGAGCAGGGATCCAGCCTGGGGGGCGCCCGCCCGAAGTGCACCGTGCAACTGGACGGCGAGTTGTGGCTGGCCAAGTTCCCGTCCCGCAACGATCGCATCAGCATGCCTCGCCTGGAGTTCGGAACCCTGAGGCTTGCGGCGGAATGCGGCCTGCACGTTCCGGCGATTCGTCTCGAGACTATTGGCGGCCGCGATGTTTTCCTCTCCCGGCGGTTTGACCGCGCAGCGGCGCCGGGGGGTTGGGCACGACGTGGATACCTGAGCGCTTTGAGCCTGGCCCAATGGGACGAACGGGACCGCGACCGCTGGTCGTACCGTTCGATGGCCGAGCGCATGCGAAAGTACGCGGTCCGGCCCTCGGACGATCTGCGCCAGCTCTTTCTGCGCATCGCGTTCAACATCCTTGTGCGCAATACGGACGACCATCCCCGCAACCACGGGTTCCTCGTCGAAAAGGAAGGCATCGCCCTCTCGCCCCTGTTCGATGTGGAGCCCGCGCTGACGCGTCCCGGCGTGGGCTCTGAGTTCTTCCTGGCCATGAGTGTCGGCGCCAAGGGCCGCCTTGCCGCGCTCGACAACCTCCGTTCCGCCGCCGCGACGTTCAACCTGAAGCCAGCCGATGCGGATGAACTGATCTTGCGGATACAGACGTGTGTCGCCAGTTCCTGGCGCGACGTGTTGGGCGAAGCCGGATTCGACGACAGCACGTTGGATACCCTGGCACCCTCGTTTGGCCGGACTGCATATCCGCCCGGGCAAGTGGCGCGCGTGAGGGCCACCTGTCTGTACCTTGCGACCAAACTGGGCGACTTGATGCCCGAGATGGTCGTCGTCGGAGGCTTGGTGCCGTCGCTGTTGATTGACCAACAGAACCTGCCACAGAGCGTGACACCCTACGTGGGCACGATGGACCTGGACTTGGGGCTCGCCTTCGCGCTGGTCGGGCAAGAACGGTATCAGGAGGTGGCCGCCCGTCTGGTGAATGCCGGGTTCACTCCCGACCGGAATGACGACGGCAAGCCCACGCGACAACGCTGGCGCATCAGCGATCCGCCCGTTACCGTGGATTTCCTGATTGAGCCCGAACTAGGCGCCGAGGCACAGGCTGGCCGGTTGTTCTCCCTTACCAGAGATTGGGCCGCTATCATCGCACCGGGATTGCACCTGGCATTCCGGAACCAGCGCACCGTCACTCTGACGGGCCGGACGATTGCCGGCGAAACGGCGGCACGGGATGTTTGCGTATGCGGTGCCGGGGCGTTCGTGGTGCTCAAGGCGCTTGCGCTGCACATCCGCGGCGAGAACAAAGATGCGTACGATCTATTCTACCTTCTGAGGAACTACGGAGCGGGAGTGGGCGACGTGGCCGCTGAACTGCGGCCCTTGCTCGACGATGCGACCGCCCAGAAGGCCATGGAGTACTTGGGGGCTGACTTCCGCGGCGTTGAGTCTATCGGACCGCGGCGAACGGCGAGCTTCGTCTACGGACGACCGGACGCGGAGACTGAAGCGGATGCGGTTGGCTTTGTTCACCGGTTTCTGACGGAATGCGGCCAAACGGCTGTCGGACATCCTGCACCATAGAGACATGACGCAGAACGACTACTCCATCCTCCTGCCGCGCGCCTACTACAGCGCGTCTGTCGCTGCTTTCCTCACTTCGACGCCCGAAACGGTTCTCGGAGCGTTGCTGACCAATAGCGAGATGGCGGTCGAGCCGCCGCAGCGCGATGCGTGGCTGCAGGAGATCGCTATCCTCAAGGACTCGCTCCAGGGGCTCGTGGGGACGCTGTTCCTGGAGTTCAACATTCCCCGCATGGGCAAGCGTATTGACGCCGTGGTGGTGTCCGGCGCGGTCGTGTTCGTGATCGAGTTCAAGGTCGGCGAGAAGCACTTCACTCGTCCCGATCTGGACCAGGTATGGGACTACGCGCTGGATTTGAAGAACTTCCACGAAGCCAGCCACGCCGTCCCGATCCTGCCGATTCTCGTGGCGACAGAAGCGGCGGCGGGCGACAGGCGGTTGCCAGCACCGCATGAGGATCGGGTCTATCCTCCCGTCCAGTCAAACAGTCAGGGACTCCGAGGCGTGATTGATCTGGGGTTGGGCGAGAATTCGGGCGCTCCGCTGGACGGGGTGCTGTGGGGTGCGGCGTCGTACCATCCCACGCCCACAATCATCGAGGCCGCCCAATCGCTGTACGCGCAGCATTCGGTCGACGCCATTGCCCGCCATGATGCCGGCGCCCGCAATCTCCGTGTCACTTCCTCCCGGATCGAGGAGTTGGTCGAGCAGGCCCGCAGTTCGGGGAACAAAGTCATCTGTTTGGTGACCGGCGTGCCGGGGGCGGGAAAGACTCTCGTGGGCCTGAATGTCGCCACGAAACGGCGAGACACCACTCGGCCGACGCATGCGGTCTTCCTGTCCGGCAATGGCCCGTTGGTCGCGGTCCTCCGCGAAGCGCTGACCCGCGATGAGGTTGTCCGACGGCGATCCAAAGGCGAAAAGGTGCGGAAGGGCAAGGTCGGCGAATGCGTGAAGGCGTTCATCCAGAACGTTCACCATTTCCGCGACGAAGCGCTGCGCGAGACCACGCCGCCGATCGATCATGTCGTCATCTTCGACGAAGCGCAAAGGGCATGGAACAGCGCGCAAACCTCGGCCTTCATGCGGACGAAGAAGAAGGTGCAGGGCTTTGCCATGTCGGAACCGCAATTCCTCATTTCCTACCTCGACCGACACGACGACTGGGCGGTCGTCGTCTGCCTGGTCGGGGGCGGTCAGGAGATCAACAAGGGCGAGGCGGGCATCGGCGCATGGCTCGATGCCATCAACTCGGCCTTTCCCAAGTGGCACGTCTACATCTCCCCGGAACTGATTGACAGCGAATATGCGGCCGGCCACGCCCTCGACGCGATTCGCACGCGACCCGACACCCACTTCGATCCGAGTCTTCACCTGGCCGTGTCCATGCGTTCCTTCCGCGCCGAGAACGTGTCCGCGTTCGTCAAAGCGGTCCTTGACTGCGAGATGGACGCCGCTCGAGGCGCCTACGCGAAGCTCAGTCGGCGTTACCCGATCGCCCTCACCCGCGATCTTGCTCAAGCCAAGAACTGGATACGGCAACGTGCACGCGGGACCGAACGCTTTGGAATGGTCGCCTCATCGGAAGCGCAACGATTGAAGCCGCATGCCATTGACGTTCGCGTGAATATCGACCCCGTCCACTGGTTCCTCGATGACAGGCGTGACACGCGATCGAGCCTATACCTTGAGGATGCGGCCTCCCAGTTTGACATCCAGGGGCTTGAGTTGGACTGGGTGTGTGTCAACTGGGACGCGGACCTGCGGTTCACGGGATCAGGTTGGGGCTACCACATCTTCCGCGGAGACAGATGGTTGGGGCTCCACAAGGAAGATCGCCGGAACTACCTCCGCAATGCGTACCGTGTTCTCCTCACCCGTGCGCGGCAGGGAATGGTGATCTTCGTCCCGCCTGGCGAGGAGAACGATCCAACGCGAACACCCGCCTTCTACGACAGCACGTTCCGGTATCTGGCCGGTCTCGGCATTCCCGTGCTCGATCAATAGCCGCCGTCCTCGGTCCCTTCTTCCTCAGGTTCCGGTTCGCCGTCGAAGCCGGGGCGGGGGAAGGATTCGGCGCCGGGCAGGGCGGCGTGGATGCCGCGGCGCATCCGGTCGAGCAGCGCGAGCATGTTCAGAATCGCGGACTCGTGGCCGGGCAGGACGTCGCGCAGGCGCAGCCACGCAGCGATCGAGCGTTCGATGGCCACCAGCGTCACCTTGCCAGAGCCGTTGGCGTCGTGAAGGCGGGATTCGCGCAGAATGTCCGCGGCAGGCCCGTCCGCCCTGTCCCGTTCCAGCAGCCCGCCGACCGCGCGGGACATCTTGGGCGGGATGAACGTATGATACCACGCGACGACTTCGATCATCTCGCCGATCTGGCGCGCCTCTTCTTCGCTGTCATCCCTTGCGAACGGGATCCTGGCGGCCTCCACCAGACTCTGGGCGTGAGCCTTCAGGTCCGCGTCCGAGGACTTGAGCCAGGCATCGGCCTGCCGCATGTACTCCCCCGCCAGACGGCAGAGGGCGTGTTGCTTGACTGCCTCGCGGTGGTTGGCCTCGCGCGCCTCCCACTCGGGGTCAGGTCTGTCGTCGAGGCTTTCGTCGGCGTCGGTCGGCCATTGGTCCCGGGGGCCGAAGACCGTCGTCTCGCGCAGCTCTTCGGCCAGAGTGTTCCAGAAGGTCGCGTTGGTCGCATCTTCGACCGGTTGCCCGCCGCGGGACTGCCGCTCGATGTCGCGACCCGAGGCGAAGTTCCGGCAGCGGCGCGTGAACGCGCAGCGCTCGCACCAGTAGTCACAGTAGTTGTAGATGCCAGGAATGAAGCGGCTCGCTGGTGCGTCCATAGGCCCTCCGCGTCTCGGTGTCACAAGTGGGTCAATCCCCCGTGATCGAACTCGGGCTACTTTCTACGACAGCAACAGTCGGGTGTCGAATCATTCTAGCGAACGGCGAAGAGACGGCGTCAGGGGTTATTCGGAACCGAATCGGCGCGCTCGACTTCGGCGGCACTGAGTGGCGCGGAGCCTGTCCGGCGGAGGGGCTTCCGCCGGACGCATGTCAGCCTGGATGGAGCAATTGGATGTCTGAGATCGGGGGAGAGTGGCGTGTACGAGTACGGAACGGACGCTTGCATGAGCCCGCCGGTTGGTCCGCAGCCGTTCCCATTCTGGCTGGGTGCCACGCCGTAGAAGCGGCGCCCTCGCCGCTTTTCAGACGATCTGAACGCGACGAGGGCGTCGCGTCTACGAGAACTGCCCCTGTTGCCGCCATACTGAGAACCGCTTCTTTGTCTGGCGCCGGACCGGTGCGATGTGGCAGAATTCGCGCAGGTGAACCATGGGCATGTTCGACACGATACGGTTGGAGTCGCCGCTTGTCTGTCCCGGTTGCGGTCACGAAGAACCCACCGTGCAGACGCGCCATTTCGGAGAGACGCTGGACACCTATCGGATCGGCATGCTCGTCCCGCACTGCCCCATCCTGACCGGCATCCTGATCGAGAGCTTCTGGTGCTCCGCCTGCCACCTTGCCGGCATGGAGTCCCCGCCATCGCTGTACGTCGTGATCTGGCATTCCATTCTCGTCGCCGTCGAGTGGAAGCGCGAGGAGGCCGAGCGCAAGCTGGCGGCGGTGGACCGCCTGAATCTGATCGAGTGGCTCGACCGGATGCAGCGGGAGGCCACCACCTGGCGCCGGAACTACCACGCTCTGCGAAGCGATCTGGACCGGTGGCACGAGTATCAGGGCCAGCAGAAGGAGGCCCCCTCGGATCAGGAGCCGGCCCCGCAGGCCAGGTTCCGACTGTCGAGCTTCTTCCTGCCCGACGAGGCGATCCGGAGCGCTGTCGACCCGCTCGCCGCCATCCTGGACCGCCACCCGCCGGCGCAGGACCCGGACGGCCTGTTCTGAAGCCGACCGGTCCGATGCGCCTACAAGCTGTCGAGGATTGCTTCTCGCGTGGTCCGCTTATGGGCGGCCACGGCGCGTAGGATTCCGTTCAACGTGCAAGCCGAAGCGGAGAATGGGCAGGGATTGAGACACGGTGGGAAGACGGCATGACGGTATCCAGGACGATGTGGCTACCGACTTGGTGAACCTTCCGATACTCCCACCGGCGGCAGAGCACAGAGGCCAAGTCCGCGCCCGAGATGTCGCGCGGCAGCTTCATGCGGGTGTCAGCACTTCATCCCGCACAAGGTGAAGACGGACCGCAGCAGGCGGCTTGCCGTCAAAGAAGTGCGCGGCCACCGCTTCGCGGACGTTGCGGCAGAGTTCAGCCCACGTATCGCCCTGAGTGAAGATGTCCTCCCCAACGGCCTCGGCGACAAAGCCGCCGTCCGCCTCTTGGGCTACGTCGAATGTGAGTTCCGTTGTCATGCGCATATCTTCCCTCGAAGCCTAACTGCGTTCAAGGCAAAACCAGCGATTCGCATCATGGCGGGTGTGATTTGATTTTGTAACATCAGACGGCCATTTCCCGATTGGAACGTAGG
>CAZZCT010000164.1:0-11669 GCA_964652365.1 uncultured Lentisphaerales bacterium | reverse complement strand
ACCCCCGAGCAATGGGAGGCAACAACCTTCTGGCACACCTGGGCGAGACTCAGCAGCTCGACGCAGGCCTTGATCTCCCGCGCGCGTTCCTCGCGGGAGAGATTCACGTACTTGATCTTCCGGCCGATGTTCCGGGGTATCTGGGCAAAGACCCGCCGGAGCCGTGCGAGGTCGGTGTGTTGCGCGTACTTCGAGAAATCGTCCTGATAGGTTTCCACAATCGAACGGTGCACCTCCTGAACGTCGGACAGGGATCCAGACTCGACAAAGATCTGCACCGCCTCCGGCATGCCTCCGACGTAGAGGTACTCCCGCAGTCGCGCCAGGAGACGGCGATGCGCCGTTTCGGGAACCGTCTCGCAACGGGCGGCGGCCTCGCGCCACGGGTTCAGGTCCGGCTCCGTACAGGCGATGAATTCGCTGAACGCCAGCGGGCCGATATGGTGATACTCGACCCGCCCGACGGGCATCGAGAAGGCGTGTCTGGACAACGTGAACTCCAGCAGCGAGCCGGCCGCCACAACGGCCAGCGCAGGCCGTTCCTCGTAGAAGTACCGCAACGCGGCCAGCGCATGCGGCGTCGCCTGCACTTCGTCGAGAAAGAGCACGCTGCGTTCGCTGCCGATCTTCCTGCCCAGCAATCCCTCGATCTCCAAGAGGATGCGCGTCACATCCAGGCTTTTGAACACCCCGTCAAGTTCCGGGTGCTTCTCCAGGTTGATCTCGTTGAGCGTCAGGCCGTTGCCCGCCGCGAACTGCCGGACAAGCGTGGACTTGCCCACCTGCCGGGCACCCCGCAAGATCAGCGGCTTGCGGTGGACTTTGCCGTGCCAGGCCTTGAGATATTCTTCCGAGCGTCTTGCGATCATGACGAAACACACCTTTGTTCAAGCCAACATTGGGCGATAATATACCTTTTTTTTGATCGCACAACTCAAAAAGTCGGTTAGTCGGTTGGCGACGGGGGGGCGGACGATTGCGGGCGACGATTACGGACTACGAGGAGAGTCTCCAGATCGTCCGCCGTAATCGTCGCCCGTAATCGTGAACCGAAGGTTTGGCGGTCCGCGGCCTGGCGGCCGCGGCTACTCGTGTGGCCATCTGCCTAATCTGCGGATGAGTTCGCCTTTCCCGGGGACGGTCCACCGGCTGGCGCCGGCGGCTACGGGGCGGGCATCGTCGGGGCAGCCATCGCTCGCGGAATGGACCGGTCTTACCCTCTCGCCGCTGTCATGGCTGTGCCTTTCCGCGCAGCCGGGCCACCGGCGGCCGGGCATAGAAGCGATGGGCCAGCATTAGCACCGCGGCCGACGACCACATGAACTCGGGGTGGCCATTGCCGAACCCGGTGAGGCTGTCGTAGCACTCGTAGATGCCCTCACTGCGGCTGATGGCATCTAGGATGCGGCCCGCCATGATATCGGCCTCCTTCCGGAAGCCGCTCTGCCAGAGGGCGCCCAGATACCAACTGTCGCCATGCACCCAGGTGCGACCGCGCCAGTAGGACTGCTGCACCAGCGAGCCGGGGTAGCCGGCCGGTTCGTAGAGGAACCCGCCGGCTCGGAAGGTCGGGTGGGCCCGGTCCACGACCGGGAAGGGCATGGCAGTGAGGAAGTGCTCGGGCGAGAGCAGGTAGTCGCGGCAACTGATCTCCGCCACGTCCGGGGGCGCAATCCCGGCATAGATGGGGATGAACGACGCCAGGTTGATCAGCCCGGTGAAGGCGCCGGTCTCGATGTGGCGGTCCTGGTACGTGCGGGTCGCCGGCTCGATCAGCCGGGCGTTGATGGCCTGGGCCAGCTTCCGCGCGCGAGCGCGCCACCCATGGGCCTCGTCGGGCTTATCCAGTGCGTCGGCCATCTCGGCCAGCGTGCGGAGTTCGAGGTACAGGAAGGCGTTGATGTCCGGACTCGCAAAGAGATCCTGACGCGGCCGGCCCCAGTCATGGGTCTGCCACGGCCGGCCGGCGGCCGGCACCAGGGGCGATCCGGTATACCAGCGCAGGGCATCGTCGAGCGAGGTGCAGCCGGGCGGGTAGGTCACCAGCCCGTGGTCCACGGCGTAGGTGTCGAGCCAGTGGCGGACGTAGCGGGCTAGCGGCTCGTAGACCTCCGCCAGCAGCGCGGGGCTGGAGCAGAGCGCCAGATAGTGACCCGTGCCCCAGGCCACCAGCGGGATCTGGTAGCTGTAGAGATAGCGCTGACACTCGTAGGTGACCGGCGGTGTGCCGTCCGGCTTGATCCCGTCCATCAGGATGCGCACCGCGCCGGCCGCAGCTTCGCGCTCGCCCAGCAACCCCAGGCCCGGCAGGCTCACGCCCGTGTCCCAGAACCAGGTGGCGGCGGTACCCGACTTGCCGACGTGGATGGTCATCTGCCGCTGGCGCCGCGCGTCGTAGTCGCAGTAGCGCAGACTGCGCAGCGTGCCGGCCGCCTTGAGCGTCAGGTCGAGGAACGGGCGGGCGTCGGGCCGCAGGGGGGGCAACTGCGCGTAGGCCGCCTCGGTCTCGGCGATGGCGAGCTCCAGGCTGGCGTCCGTCCACAGTGCTGTCGGCCAGTCCGGCAGCGGTTCGTCGTTGAAGGCGAAGCGGACGGCAAAGCGGCACTCCAGCACACCGTGGGCGGGGATCGTGCGCGCCACCGGTGACGCGCGCAGGCTGGCGCCATCCGCCAGCCACTGGATGTCGCCGTCCTGCGCCAGCAACTCGGCCCGGCTGGTGTAGGCGATGCGGATGACCGTCTGCTGGTTCTGGAAGCGGAAGCCCCGGGCGGTCACCTCCGCCGCACAGCCGTTGCCGGGGTCGCCATCGGCGAACCAGCCCAGCCGCACCGGCACGTCCACGGGCGCCTTGTTGACCAGGCGGTAGCGGACGCAGAGCACGTCGGCGGCCGCATACCACATGGTACAGTCGCCCTCCGTCGGCGGCATGGGCAGGGTGCCGTTGTGACAGAACTGCTCCACGACGTGCGAGCGGTAGTAGTTCATGGCGTTGTAGGTGGTCATCACGGCCTGCTGCGCCGGATCGAGGCCGTCGTACGTCGCGACCATCCCGAGCAGTTTGCCGAAGACCGCACGGTCATCGCGCGCGAACAGGCCGAAGCACTCGTCCGGACCGGGGGCGGTCTTCGGACTCTTCAGGATGGCGAAGCGGCTGCCGGCATCGCGGAAGGCGAAGTTGGCCGCGAAGCTGGCGTCCAGCGCCTCCTCCGGCAGGTGCCGGCCGAAGCGGACCAGGTTGCGGCTGCGCTCGGTCAGCGGATGGGTCACGGCCGGCAGCGCGGAGGCGGCGCCGCGCGCGGCGTCGGCGGGGGGCGGGATGTCGTGGGTCATGGGGAGTCCTTTGGGCGTATGCGTTGTTTGCCGGGCATGGCGGGTTTCAGGGCGCCGGGACGGCGAGCGCGATCAGCGCGTAATCGCGCGTGCCGATGACGACCTTGACCTCGCCCTTGGCGGCAGCGCCGCCGACGGCGACGCCCGGCTTCTCGATGTCCGCGACGGCGGCACCGGCTGGGAGTTTCACGCCGAGGCGGGCCAGATCGAGGCTGACGGTACAGTCCGCCGCGCGCGTCTTGCTGTAGTTGAACGCGCACAGCAGCAGCCGGTCGGGCAGGGTCCATACGCTGACCTTGACCTCCGGGTTGTTGACCGAAACGACGTCGGCATTGCGCCAGTAAGGCCAGAAGAGGACGCGGTCGTCGTTCATGCCCCAACTAAGCGGCGGCAGGGATTCGCTGGCCCGGGGGTTGGAGACCACCATGTAGGCGTTCATGACGTCGTGCAGGAAAGTATGGCCCGCATACACGCGCGCATGGTGGTCGATCTCCTCCTTGGACATGCCGACCGTGTCGATCAGGCGCATCCAGGCAAAGGTGACGCCCATGTTGTAGGCGATCGAACCGGCGCGCAGCCGGTCGCCGGACCAGGTGTCGGCGAAGTCGACGTCGCCCATGGCCTTGTTGATCAGCTTGTCCTCGCCATCGAGGAAGGTTTCCACCCAGCCGACCGAACCGAGCGGCCCGCCATTGGTGGCGTGGGTGAGTGTGCGCGGCGGGTTGATGCCCTTCTCCAGCCAGAGGGCGTGCTGTCGCAGGCAGTATTGGCGGCGGGTTGTCAGGGCAAAGCCGGGCTGCACCCGTCCATCGTCGAGGAAGTAGGCCAAGTCCGACGAGACGGAGCCGATGCGGTGGGGCGAGAACTGGTCGTGGTACAGCCCCTGCAGGCCGCCCTCGTCGATCCACTTGTTGACCCACCAGAGGGTGTGGTCGATGAGGGTCTGGTTGTAGGTGCCGTTCTCCCACTCGCCGCCGAAGTAGTTGCGGTCGCCCCAGACGCTGGTCATGATGGCCGAGCTCTCGGTGTGGGGCGCGAAGTAGCGGGCCAGGTTGGGCTTGGGGGCCTTGGGGCCGGGCCACTTGGCGGCGAACTCCTTCGACTTGGCGTAGTTGGCGGGGCCCGGGAGGTTGATCATGGCGCTGTAGTGCGCGCTGTTCCGGCCCATGGCATCCCACGGCAGGAAGGACTGCGTGAAGTCTGCGCTGGTCATACGCCAACCGGGTACTAGCGGGCGGATGGGCGTGGCCTGGAGGACGAAACGGATGGTCCGGGGCTGGCTCACGTCCGTCGGCGTGCTGATCAGGTGGTGCACGAGCACTGCGGCGTCGCCCTCGCGCACGATCTCCTGCGCATGCTGGCCCTCGACCGGCGTCCAGCCGCGGTCGTTGTCGGCATACCAGAGCAGGCCGCGGAACTCGTTGCCGATCCAGATCTGGGGGATGAAGTCGCCGACGGTCACCGAGCTGGGCCCGCACAGCGACGGGTTCCAGACCGAGGACCGCGGCGCGGCGGGGTCCTTCGCCTGGGGCAGCCAGTCGATGAAATAGCCGGAATACCCACAGTGGGCGTAGGCGTTCAGGAAATCGGCGAGCGCGGCGCGCACGGGGATCTCGAGGTCGACGGCCTCCACGACTTTCGAGGCGCCGGGCTTGGCCGCGGCCAGGGTCAGCTCCACGAAGTAGGCGCCGTCCTGCTCCAGGCGGCAGCGGGTCGTGACCCGCAGGCCGTCCAGTTCGCCTTCCCCGGTGACGGTGACGCGGTGGTCGGCCTTCGCCTCCACGGCGGGACGCCCGGCGGCCGGCACGTCGGCCGTCTTGCCGCCGGCGGTCACGCGCAGCCGGCAGGGCGCGGCCAGGATTTCCGGCGCGCCGGTGCGGTCCTTGGGCCAGCGGTCCGTGTTGCCGGTCGAAAGGATCTGTTCAGGCAGCGCCAGCTTGTTCAGGCGGTACTCCTTGCCCCAGGCCTTCAGGACCGCGCCGCGGCTCTCGGCGGCAACGGCCGCGTAGGGCCACAGGACCTTCTCGCCATTGCCCAGCGGCGTGTTCCACCAGGCAAAGGCGGCCGACTCATCCTTCTTCTCGAACTCGCCGGTACCGGCGGCCAGTTCGCTGCCATCCTTCAGCACGATGGATGACTCCCACCGGTACTTGCCAGGCGCGAGCACGGGAAGCTGGACCAGGTCGCGGTACAGATCGCGGTAGAAGCGGGTGCTCTTCGCGTCGGCAACCGTCTTGCCGGCCGCGTCCCTGACCACGGTGCGCGCCGCGGTGGCCTCGGCCTTGCGGGTGAAGTCGATCACGTCGACGGAGGTCTCCAACCGCGAGCGGACCGGGTTGAAACTGGCGGTGGCGGTCAACTGCGGCGGCGGTGCGAACTCGCGCGTGAGCCAGGCGCGGCTCTCGGTGGGATCGTAGGCGAAGTGAACGTGGAAGTACTCGGGGGCGCCGGTGGCGGCGGTGACGGTGAAGGCGTAGCGGTAGAGATTGGTGACCGCCGGATCGATGGGCGGCGTCGCGGCCTCGTCCACCCGCCAGGTCGTGGCGCCCTTGGCCGCGATGGTCAGCGTCTCCTCCTTTGCGAACAGCGTGGTCTTGCCGTCGCGGTCCGTGATGGCGAGCCGAGCCTTCACCGACTGCGGCTGGTCGGTGGGATTCAGGATCTCGGCCGACGCGAAGGCCCGGCCCTCATACAGGGCACGGGGGTGGTGGAACTTCACATAGGGCTGCGCCGCCTGCAACGTCATCCGCGGGTAGGCCGTGTGGACCGCGAAACCGAATCCGGGGAACTGGTAGGCCATGGGCGACTGGTTCCAGTTCTGGAACATGAAGTTGCGGGCCAGGTTCATGCCCCAGACGTCGCCCGGCCTGTTGGGCTGCTCCAGGAGAAAGTCCTTGATCGGCATGGCGATCTCGATGTCCATGTGTTTCTCGTCCACGGACGTGGCGATCTTCCAGTCCGGGCGCCAGTCGTCGCTGCGCGCGGCAACCTGGGGGAAGAGCCGGCAGTAGTAGGTGATGCCCAGGCAGTTGACCATGGCCTGGAAGTAGCTTGCCATCTCCTTGCCCGCGTTGCGGCCCTTGGGGTCAAGCCAGAGTTCGATCGTATCGTCGAACATGACGGTCGAGCCGACCGGGACGCGTGCGAGACGCTTGGGGCGCTCGTTAGGCAACAGCGGCGTGCGTGAGGCCAGGTAGATGTGCTGCTCGTCCCAGCCGAGGTGCCAGATCACGGAGCGGGGGTAGAAGTTGTGTTTGCCAATCTGCGACACTTGGGCGTTGAACTCGCTGGCCTCGTGCCATTCGGCGGCCCGGATCTTTCCGTCCAGCGTGGGCGGCTGCGTCATCTTCGGGATCGTGCCGCGCGTGTCGGCCGGCCAGCCGTCGCGCTCCGCGGTCGTGGGTTCGGCCGCCCGGGCGCCCGCGAGACTCCATGCTGCGACCGTGGCGATGACGGCCGCCCGACTGACCCATGCGTGTTTCGGATTCATCCTGCATGCTCCTTCATTCGCCGCAATTCGGCGAGTTTTGCTTGGACACTTGTGGCATCGAACTGGTAGGCCTGGCACTCGGCGTGGTATCCCAGGCGCGGATCGGCCTCGATCAGCGGCAGGACCTGCTCCAGGTTGGCCGTTTCGTCGTCCACGATCGCGCGAAACCGCTCCGCGGCGTCGGCCGGCCGGTCGCGACGCAACGGGTAAGTCCGGTAGGCGTTGCGCGCGCTGCGGTAGCAGTGGCCGACCATGCGGGCGACACCCAGCTCGATCCGCGCGGACTCGCCGCGGCACGGCGCCAGCGCCTCCTGCAGGCGCGCCACGCCGCGGTCCCAGCCCGTGAGCAGGGCCGTGTAGAGCTCGATGACCTCCTCCAGCGTGAACTGCCCGAGGCTCTTGGACAGGTCATCGCCGCGGGCGTGCATCATCCACGACGGCCCCATGGGTTGTCCCGTCAACGGCGCGAGCGTGAGCGGGTAGGCGAGGGCGTAGTTGGCCGGCCCCCAGTAGAGCATCGACATGTCGAACGGGAAATAGGCTAGCGCCTGCGAGAACTCCGCCACAGCCGCCGCGACGCCCTCGGTGTCCGCGCCCGGGAAGTACTCCCGGGCCAGGCCGGTCACAAACGTGGCGGGGTCCGGACGTTCCGTGGTGGCAGCGAAGCGCGCCACGGCGGCCGTATTGAGCGAAAACGAATTGCCGAAGTTCCACGTTGCCAGGATGCCGGCGAGTCCCAGCTCCTCGGCCTTCGCCAGCTTGCGGTAGAGGTTGTCCACCAGCGGCAGGTTCGGCACCGTGGCCAGTTCGTGCGTGGTGCCCACCTGCAGCTTGGCCATCACGGTCAGGCCGAGGCGCCGGGCCTCCTGGTAGCCGGCCATGAACCGTTCCGAAGGCCCCACGTAGGCCAGGCTGTACTCGTCGACGAAGTTCGCGCGGCCGTTCGGCAGGCGGCGCGTGCCGCCGCGCTCCCAGTCCAGCAGCAGGACCATGTCGCGCGGCAGGCGCGGCAGCAGGGCCGGCAGCGGTTGCGGCGCGAGCATCTCCCAGCTCCAGTTCCAGGCCAGCGTGTGCGCGGTGGGGCTGGCCTCGCGCGTGCCGTCATGCAGGGCCGTGAGCACCTCGGCGACGAGGTCGAGCGGGTCGCGGCCGGCGCAGCGCGGGCAGCCGGCCGGCGCCGGGGCGCGCGCCAGCGCGACGCCGTGCGAGCAGCAGTGCGTGAGGTGTTCGCTGGCGGTAATGGCGAACCAGCCGCCCAGACCGGGCAGCGTGCGGAAGAGACTGCGGGCCGCGTCGCGCAGCCAGGCGCGCACGAGCGGCGCCGACGTGCAGAGCGCGGCCAGCTTCGGCCAGGGGTCCATGCACCACTCGCTCGAGTCGTGGCAGACGCCGCGCAGTTCGGGATGGCGCTGCCAGAAGGGGTCGTCGCCGGACAGGCACAGGGGCTCGTTCAGGTACAGCAGCACCTGCACGCCGTGCGACCGCGCGCGTTCGACCACGGTGCCGAGCGCGTCCTGGTGCCGGGCGACCTCGTGGCCCAGGCCGGGCAGGATGGCGCTCTCCGTGAGGTCGCGCAGCACGCCGCGCAGCCACACGGCGTTAAAGCCGTTCTGCGCGAGCTCGGCGAAGTAGGCGTCCGGGTAGGCCTCCGGGCCGCTCAGCACGTCATCCTCGTAGTACTTGGCGCGGAACGAGCGGAAGATGCGCAGGTTCATGGTGGCGGCGCCTCCCGCACGTCGAGCATCTGGAAATCATGCGGGGCGATGGCCACGGACAGGCTGGCGCCGTCCACGGCCCAGGGCACGGCGTCCCGCCGGACCGCGGTGTTCTGGACCCCGTCCCAGCGCTTCTGCTGGGTGTTGTAGACCGGTGGGGTGGCCGCATCCAGGCGGGTGGCGGCCACGCGGCCGGGCTGCAGGCCCAGCGCGGGCAGGCTGAAGCGCAGGGTGCCGGCATAGGCGTTCGTGCCCAGGTTCATGGCGATCGCCAGCACGCGGCCGTCGCGGCGGTAGTAACTGACCGCCACCTCGGCGCGGTCGGCCCGGATCTCGCGCTGCTGGTAGAAGCCGTGGAAGCGGGTGGCAGGCGCCTCCATGCCGAAATCCTGCTTGGCCTTGAAAAACCAGCCCTGCTCGGTCGCCAGGGGGATGATGTCCAGCAGTCCGAGCAGGCCATACTGGCCGCGCTGTTTCAGCATATAGTCGGTGCTCCAGTAGGGCAGGTAGTTCAGGAAGGAGGGGATCAGGCCGAACTTTTGGGCCTGGCCGGTGGACAGCAGCCAGGCGCCGGTCGAGTTGTCGGCGGCGGTCGCCGCGCGTTGCTGCAGGTTCACGCCCCAGGTGGTGACGAAGTCGGGACCGCCGTCCTTGCGCGTCGACTCCCAGAAGGCCTCGCCTTCGCTGACCACGTCCACGAACGCATAGGCATGCGGAATGATCTTCTTGTAGACCGGCAGCCAGACGAGCGGGCGCCGGCCGTGATCGAGAAAGAGCTGCCGGACGCGCTTGAGCTGTTCGCGCATACCCAATGTGGTGTGGCCGAAGCCGTGCGTGCCGTCGGGCCGGACGTAGCCGGCGCCGGACAGCAGGCTGTTGCCGATGGTCTGGTTGTTGGCCTCGTCGATGTAGATGGCCTGCATCGAACCGGAGGCGATCCACGGGTCGAGGTTGTGGGCCCAGTAGTCGCGGATGCCGCGCGTCGGCAGTGCGGTCCAGCCGTCGTTCTCGCTTTCGGCCTGGAGCAGGTTGTGGAACCACGGCCAGCCCTGGCCGGGCTTCCGGTTGTCCGGCCAGGCGGGCACGGTGACGTGCTGGTTCAGGAACGGGGCCGGCTTGACCTGGTGGTTGTTGGTGACCACGGCCGTGAACTGCGCCAGATCATCGGGCCGCAGGCTGAAGATGTTCGGGCGGAACTTGTCGTAGGTCGAGTTGGACCAGAGCCACCAGACGGCCAGGTCGCTGGGGGTGTCCTTGAGCGGCACGTAGTGGCAGTACCAGGAGCGCCAGTCGGGCGGCAGCGGCTTGACCGGCGTGGCCATGTACCCGAAGGTGATCTCCAGCGGTTCGGTCAGCGTGAAGGGCTGGTTGGCGAGGTGGCAGACCCAGCGGACGGTGCCATCGGCCTCGCGGATCACCTCCTGGACCGGCTTGTTTTCATCCACCTGCCAGCCGCCGAGGTTGTCGGCAAACCACTCCAGACCGGTCTCGTGGTCGGAAAAGGTGGCATAGAACAGGAAGGTCGACTTGCCAGCGCGCTGCCGGAGGTTGTCGTGCGCCACGCCCGGCTGGGTCGGAATCCAGCCGTCGAACGGATACCAGTAGTATCCCTGGTCGGTCGAGGTGTTGAGGAACAGCGCCCGCGCCTCGGGCATCCGCGTACTCAGGCGGACAGCTTGCAGGGGGATGCTCGCGCCAGGTGTGGCGGGCTCCAGGCGCAGCGTGAGCAGCACCATGCCGTCGTACTCAAGCCGGCCGCGCACGCCGATCCGGACGCCGCTGGCACGCGCCTGGCCGGACCACTCGACCAGGTGGGGGGCCGCCTGCGTCAGGCGCACCGTGGGCTGGCCGACCGCCAGCAGGCCGTTGGTGTCGGCCAGTTCGAGTGACACGGGCGCCGTCAGCCAGGGCCGTTGCTGCGAAACGATCTGCTGTGGCAGGCCGAACCCGCCAGTGAGGTCGTAGGTGCGGCCCCAGACGTGCAGCTTGCCGCCGCGGTCGTGCGGTCGCGACCAGCCCAGCAGGCTGCCGCTGAAGCCCTCCACCTCGATCGGGGTCCAGGGCGGCTGGACGGCGTCGGTCAGGCCGCGGGTGTTGCCGAGCCAGGGGGCGTCGGCCGGATAGGACCACGGCGCGGACTCGGCTGCGGCGAGTTCCTGGCCGGCCGCATCCAGCAGCACCGCGCGCATGCGCCAGTCACCGGGGGCCAGGGCGGGCACGGGGAGCACGGCCTCGGCGAACCCGCGCCGGGTCGGACGGGTGGTGTGGGCCTGGACGCGCGCCTGTGCATCCAGTGCCTCGAAGCGCACGGCCGCGGCGCGCGCCTCCCGGGCGTTGCCGACGTCGATGGCGGCGTACGCGCGCTTCTCGCCGGGCGCCCACGTGCTCACCACGCCCGGGGGGCTGGCCGGCTCCGCCGGCGGAGGCGGGAGTGGTGCGCGGTCGTCGCCGGCGCAATCGCGGGCGACCTCGGCGGGACTGAGGGCATAGCCATAGAGGGCCACCTGGCGAATCGGGGCCTTGGCGAGATCGGCAGCCGGGTAGTTGCTCAGCATGCGGTGCGCGGCGCCGACAACGGCCGGCAGCGGCGACTGCGCCACGCGCGTGAGCTTCAACTGGCCGTTGACGTACAGCCGGTGCGCGACGCCCGACCAGGTCCAAACCGCATGCACGGGCTCTCCGGGCGCCTGCGACCACGTGGTGGCGACGGTCTCGACGGGATTGCCGTCCGGGCGGTGATCGAGGACGACCGCGAACGTGACGGCCAGTTGGTTGGTGGGCAGGCCACTGTCGGCCTTGGGCCACACGGCCGAGCAGCTCAGCTTGAGATGGGGGCGCCCCGGGTAGAGTTCGAGCAAGCCGGGGTAACCGCCGAACGGCTCGCGCGGCACCAGCCGGACCACCACGCTGCCGCGGTACGGATGGAGGCGCACGGCGTCGAGGACGGCGGTCTTGCCCTCGAATCGCACGCCGCCCGCGGAGGCCCCTGCGGCGCTGAGGTCAGAACTGGCGAAGTAGAGCGGGCCTTCGGCGGCGTGGGCGCGAGCGGCCAGCAGGCAGGCCAGCAGACAGGCTTGGACCAGCAACCCCCGTCCTGCACAAGCGACGAGCCCTCCGCGCGGCCGCGCCGCGAA
>CAZZCT010000163.1:0-11804 GCA_964652365.1 uncultured Lentisphaerales bacterium | reverse complement strand
CAGGGTCAAGCGCACGAAACTGCGGCAGGCTTCGCGGCAACTCTCGCAGAACAGGTTATGACAGGGGTGGGGCAGTTCCATAGGGGCGATCACTGAACGTGCGGACTGCCGGCCACATGCCCCGTGCGGGCGCGTATCGATTGGGTTCAACCAGCCCTTCAGGCTACCCCGCCACGGTCGGGACCTCCATCGCCCAGGACGTGGATCTGGGCATTCGGATGCCCACCGTGGACGCGTGTTCCCGCTCATCCCGCTTGACCCCATCTGCCCGCCAGTCTATTGTCCGACTCCTGATGCCTGTACGCGACCGGGCGGTCGGTCAGAGTGGGCTACTGGGCCGTGCGCCTGATACCCGCCGCGACCTGGAAAGCGCGGGATGACGTTTTCGCCGACCCTCAGCGATTCGGCGACGGGATGGAGGGAAGCCCGAAGCAGGTTGAACGCCCGCGTTGGGCAATCGTGCATGTCATCCGGCGTTAACATATGTTCTGCCTTGCTGGCGTGGGCGGTCATCGGATGCGCCTGGGCGCTGGAGACGCTTGGCGATCCCGCCGTCGCGGTCCCGCCGCCGGGCAGGGAGAGTTCGCTCATGCTGGCTTTCAGCGACTGTTTTGCTGTCGGCGCCGCGATCCCGGGCGCCAACCTGAACGCGGCGGAGCGCCAACTGCTGTTCCGGAACTTCGGCACGGTAACGCCGGAGAACTGCATGAAGCCCGCGCTGGTGCATCCGGTCGAGGACCGCTTTGATTTTGCAGAGGCCGATGCGCTCGTGGAGATGGCCCGCGCCAACGGCCTGACGGTCAACGGCCATACCCTGGTCTGGCACCAGCAATGCCCGGACTGGTTCTTCACCGACCAGGACCGGGTTGCCAACCGTGAGATGGTGCTCAGGCGTATGCGTGCCCATATCGCGGCGGTTGCCGGGCATTTCGCCGGCAAGCTGAAAAGCTGGGACGTCGTGAACGAGGCCATCGATGACGGCGATGGCTACCTGCGTAGAACCAAGTGGCTAACCTGCATCGGTGAGGACTTCATCGCCGAGGCGTTCGTCGCGGCCCGGCAGGCAGACCCCACCGCCGAGCTTTACTACAACGATTACGACATCGAACGACCGGCGAAGCGGGACAAGGCGCTGCGCCTCATCCGCGACCTCAAACAGCGCGAGGCTCCGATTCAGGGCATCGGCATCCAGAGTCACTGGCAGCTCGACCGCATCCCCTTCAAGGATATCGAGGAGGCGATCATTGCCTTCCACGCCGAAGGCCTACAGGTGATGATCACCGAACTCGACATCGACGTCGTCACGCGCAGAACCGCCGACGCGGAAGCGGGGCTGCGGGAGTCGCCCGGCAACGACCCGTTCGCCGACGGCCTCCCCGCCGACGTCCAGGCACGCCTGGCCGACCAGTACGCCCGGCTCTTCGCCCTGTTCCTCAAGCACCGAGACAAGATCAGCCGGATCACCTTCTGGGGGCTCCATGACGGCCGGAGCTGGCTGAACACCTGGCCCTCCAAGCGGACCAACCACCCGCTGCTGTGGGATCGCGCGCTGCAACCCAAGCCGGCATTGGCGGCCGTGGTGGCGGTCGCGCAGCAAGCGAGGCCAGCAACATCCGCCTGCAACGCGCATTGAGCCAGGTCGAGCAAACCCTGGAAGACGCCATTGATGACCTCAAACTCGCGTCCTGAAACCGCAACCAACAAACACTCGATTTCTCGGAACGGGAAATCTAGCGCAGCAGCACAACTGTTCCCCGCACCGCCCAGATGATCTCGCCGCCCGTCGACTGGGTTGTGCCGCCGCCCAACTCGTGCCGCGGGGTGTTGACGTACAGGTCGTAGTCGCCGAGTTCCAGCAACCCACCAGTATAGACGTGGATATCGCCCACGCGCGTGTCGCGCGGCAGCTTCATCCGGCCGCCGTTGCGGACCTCCACGCCGGCCCGCTGGAGTTCGGTTGACTGGTAGGCGGTTTCCGGCAGCAGGTACGTGTACTGCCCCGTGCTCTGGCCACCGTTGTCCACTGTCACGGTTCCGCGGCCGTCAGTCTGCGCCGGGGTTTCGCGGTAGATCGTACCCGCGGCGCCATTGACGCCCGAGCCATCGACCGACACCGCGGTGACCGTCAGGTCGCCGAAGCTGTCGCTGGACGTCAGCCGGATCGCGATCCGTCCGCCGCCACCGTCGCCCTTGTCGGTATAGGTCAAGGCGCCGCCGCCCCGCGCGCTGAGCGTGCCGCTGCCGCTCACGCTGCCGGCCGTGAGGTGGATGCTGCCGCCGGCGCCGCCACTGCCGTTCTCCGGGATGCCGCCATCGGCCGCGATGCGTCCGGCGATCGCAGCATGGCCGACCACCACCACGCGCACGGCGCCGCCGCCCGGCATGCTGGCGCCACTGCCCAGCGTGGTCGGGTTCAAGACCGAGCCATAGGTCGGGCCGGATTCGCCAAGGTGCCCACCGCCGCGGCCGCCGTGACTGGCAGCCGACTGGCCGCTGACCGGCCGGCCAGGCCCTTGCCCGCCCGCATAACCCTTGGAGCTGGCGTCGAGGGCCGCGTTGGCGTCCACCACCAAGTCACCCTGCACCGTCAGGGTCAGTCTGTTGACCTCGATGTCGGCGTTCCCACTGTGAGTTACCAGACCGCCGGCAACGACCGCCACGTCGCCGCTGACCACGCAAGACTGGTTGAGCGTGAGTGTGCCGCGAGGACCGACGGTAATATCCTCGATCACCGTCAGCGCCGCATTGGCCGTCAGGGCCGAGGTCTGGTCGTCGCCGAGCGTCAACGCGCGCACGGTGAGCGCACTGGCGATGACCGGTGCCGTGGCGTACCCGCCATCGATCACGATCCGGCTCTCCGGCCCGGGCGCCGCTTCGGGCGTCCAGTTGGCGGGATCCGTGAAGCTGGCCGAGGCCGAACCGTCCCAGGCGCGCCAGGCCGCGTCGAAGACCCAGTTGGCGTTGTTGAGGTTGTCGGTCGAGGTGATGGGGTAGATCGTCGTGCCGCCGTCCGCATCGCTTCTGCTGACCGCGACGTTGCGCACGTACGCGTTCCGCGTCACGTGCAGATTCCAGGACGAAAGCCCGGAACTCTGCATCGTGATCGGGTATCCAGCCGCGCCCGACACCACCCAGTCGCGGATCGTCACCGTACTGCCCCCCGCGAAGGTGTGCGTGCGCGCAGCCGTGGTACTGTAGGCGCGGTACGTGCCGGTGACGGTCAGGTCGCCGCCGAAGGCCAGCGACGCCGAGTCGCTGCGCAGGTCGGCAGTCGTGACGGCATCGGTGAAGCTCACCAGCGCCGTACTGTTGGTGATGCGCAGGGTGGCGAAGGCATTGCCGCCCGCGGTGACCACCTGCGCCGCCGAACCGCCGATCAGCAGCGTGAAGGCGGCCGGTGTGACGCTGCCGCCGGCGAAGCTCACGTCGCCGTCGAAACGCACGGTCTCCGAACCCGACGCGATCAGGCTGCCGGCGATCGTCGCGGCCCTGAGTACCGTCAGATTCAGGTTGTTCAACGAAAGCGAGGCCCCGTTGTCGAGCTCCAGTTCGTTGACCTGCCGAGCCGTGTCGAGCACCGGGTAGTTGGAACAACCGTCCGGTATGATGGTCTTGGCGTCGTCGGGGATGGGCGCGCGACCGAGGCTCCAATTGCCGGCAACGCCCCAGACGCTGCTCACGCTGCCGTTCCAGGTGTTGGTCTGGCCGGGGTTGCTGAAGACCCAGTTGAAGTTGTTGAGGCTGTCAGTCACGTTTAGGGCCGTAACGGCGTTACCGTAGCGGGCATCGGAATCCTGCACGTCGACCTCGCTGATCGACTGGCTCGCGGCCGGAGCCACATTGAGACCCCAGAGGCTGCCCACGCTGCTCGACCGCAGGACCAGGCGGTTGCCGGCGGCACCAGTGAGCGTGAGCGCCGTCTGGACCGCGTTCACCTTGCCGGCCTGGAAGAAGAGCTGCTTGGCCGGCTCCACGCACCGCAGCGTCTGGAAGGTGGACGCCCCGAAGAGACGGCCGGGATTCGTGCCGGCAAAGGCCACGATGCCGCCGGTGCTGGCAGTGAAACTGTTGGCATTGGACCACACGCCGTTGACCGTCAGGGTCTGGCTGGCCACGCGCAACTTGCCATACGACGGCAGGATCAGGACATTGCCGACCGATGTGCCGGTGACGAGGGCCGAGACGTCGGTGTAGTCGGTCGAGTTGGCATCGCCCTTCACGATCAGCGTGCCCTCGGTCGCGCCCTGATCTTTGGTGCGCAGGTAGATCGTGCCGGCGCCGCCCTTGCCGCCGTTGTTGGCGCCGGCGTACGCGGTCATGGCAACGTTACCGAAGCTGGTTGCACCGGTCAGCACCACGGCGATCCGGCCGCCACCGCCGCGCCCTTTGTCGCCATACACGCACCCGCCGCCGTTGGCAGTAATACTGGCGCTGCCGGTCAGGTTGGAGGTCACCAGAAAGACGCTGCCGCCGGCACAGCCGCTGCCCTCCGTGTTCTGGAAGGCGTTGGCCGAGATGTTGCCGGCGAGCGCGGTCGTGCCCAGCACGGTCAACTGGATGGCGCCGCCGCCGTTACCCGCGGCCGCGCTGCCAAGGGTGACGGGCGCGATGATGGAACCGTAGGTCGGACCCGAGCTGCTGGTTTGGTAAATGCCACCGCGGCCGCCGTGGCTGGCGCCGTAGGTGCCGCTGCCGCCGCCGAACGGTTGGTTGCTGTAACCCTTGGCATCGGCGTTCACCTGGCCGCCGCTCTCGACAGTCAGGTTGCGCAGCACAGTCAGGTTGAGCTTGTAGGCCGCCGTGGTCCCGTTGGCCTGGTGGCTCAGGTTGCCGCCGGATGCGATCACCACGTCGCCCGAGTTGGTGAAGGGCACGTTGACGAAATAGGTGGCGTTACCGCCGATGGTCAGGCGCTCAGCCGCGTTGAAGGTCGCGGACGCGCTCCGGACATCGACATACCAGTTGGTGATGCCGAAGGCCGGCTTCGTCAGCAGCTTGCCGCTCAACTGGACGCCGTCACCGGTGCTGGCGGCGTAGCCGGTGACGACCGTGTTGCTGACGATCAGCGTGTCGTTGGCGCCCACGCCGATCCGGCCGTTGGCACCAAAGGTCAGGCGCCCGACTTCGAGCGTCAGGGCGGGATCCGCGCCGCCATAGACGGTACCAGCCAGGTCAGTGACGCGGTCGCTCGAACGGCTCGCGTTGGCCACGATCAACTCGCCGCGTCCGGCCGCGTCGTTGGCCGTCTCCTTGTAGACTGTGCCGGCTGCGCCGTCCCAACCCGTGCGTCCATAGGCCGTGCCGCCGTAAGCCGTCATGGCCACACTGCCGAACCCGCCATCGACGCCGGTCAGGATCACGGCAATCCGCCCGCCGCCCGCACCGGCGCCGGTGCTGTCGGTCGTGTGCGAACCGCCATCGGCGTTGAGCGTGCCGCTGCCAACCAGATTGGAGGTGGTCAACCAGATACTGCCGCCGGCGCCCGGCCCGGCCCACGAGCTGGCCGCTGTGCCGCCGCGGGCATAGATGGAGCCAGCGATCATAGTGGCTCCGGCCACCGTGAGGCGGACGGCGCCGCCGCCCTTCTGGCTGGCGCCGCTGCCCAGGGTGGTCGGCGCGGTGGGCGAACCATAGGTGCCGTAGACTGTGGCGGACTGCGCCACCCGGCCTTGACCGCCGTGGCTGGCGCCGCCGCCGTCGCCGGCCGATGTGCAGCGACCGGGACCGTTGGCGGACGAGTAGCCCTTCGAGTCCAGGTTGATGGTCCCGGCCAGGTGGAAGTTGCCGCCCACGGCGACACAGAGCCGGTTGGCCTCGGTGGTGGTATTGTCGGCGTGGGTCCAGACGCCGTTGCTGACGATGCAGTCGCCCGCGATCGAGAGCAACGGGAAGGTGCTGCCGTAGGTGGTGTTGAAGGTCACCGTGCCGCCGTAGCCGGCCACCTGCACTCAGGATGCCACGCTCGATGGCAGCGTGGTGTTCCACGTCAGATTGCCGGCCTCCAGGACCACATTGTCGGAGGCCAGCGGCGCGCCACCGCTGCCGCCGCCGCCGGACCAGCCGTTATTGTAGACTGCCGTGCCGGCCCGCGCGGCGGTGCCGGACAGGCCCACGGCGAGCGCAACAGCGAGGAGCGCTGGCATGCGTGCCAGTGCAGCGTGGCGATGCGTGCGGAATCTCTGGTTCATGGTGACTCTCCTGATTGGTGAATGAAGGCGGAAGACGGTCTCTCAGGGCGGAACATCGCGTTCGAACCGGGGGCCAATCCGTCGCGCGCCGGGCGGCCGGCCGGCCTGCTGGCTGGCGAGTTCGGCCACGCCTGCGGCCAGGACCTCGCGGACATCGTAGCCCAACCGCACGGCGGGGAGCGCACTGGGGGTGGCCCACGGGAAGTTGGAGTGTGCGATCACGCGCAGCTCGTCCGGAACACGCACACCGGCATCCAAGATGCCGGCCTGCGCATACGGCACCAGGTTGTCGTCGGCCACGAACAGACCGTCCGGGCGCTCGCCCGGCCGACCCGCAAGTAACAGATGCGTCACTTCGCGGGCACAGGCGGGATGGTCCAGGCAGACGCGATGGACCCACTCGGGGCGAATCGTCAGGCCATACCGCGACGCACCCGCCAGCAACGGCTTCGTATCAATCGGCGCGACCAGCAGCGCGACGCGTCGGCAGCCGGTCGCGGCGAGTTCGGCGAATGCCAGCTCCCACATGGACTCAAGGTAGACCGTCCCCATCGAATCACCCGCGCGGGGTTCCATGATGGCCGCGCACGCGATGCCGGGCGCGGTGCCCAGTTCCGAGCGGGCCAGCTCGGTCACAAACGGGTGCTCGGGGAAGAAGAGGCCGGCCAGGGAGCGGGTCTGCACGTCGCGCCGAAGCTGGGCCATCTCGCGGTTGTCGAGATGGTCCTCGACGCCGTGGTGCACCGTGATGAACCGGGAGTCCCCGGTCGCGCCGGAATAGCCGGTGGCCGCGCGCTCGAGACCTGCGAAGAAGCTGTTCCACCGTTCGTGCTGCGGCATCGACTTGAATATCAAGGCGAAGCGGTATAGGTGGGGTGGACGGTCGCTCACGTAGGAGGCCTGACGCCCGTTGACACGCACGAAACCCGCGCGCCGCAGGTGGTCGATGGCGCGCTGGACCGTGTGGCGGCTGGCATGAAAACGCGACTCCAGTTCCGTGCGGGTGGGAAGTTGCGCGCCAGGTTGCAACTGGCCGGCGACAATCTCGCGGCGCAGCACGCTCAGAATCTCATGCCGACTCTGGCGCTTCCGGTCTGGCGTGACCTCGTGCATTTCTATGTCGACCCCAACCGCATGCTGATCCGGTCAAGCCGCGTTACAGCCCGCCATTCATCCACATCGTGGCGGCACCATAGGTCTAAGTGCATTGTCACGTCAAGATGAAATGCACCAGCATCGCCAGGGCATGCCGCCTGGCACCTTCCGGGAGCCGCGCGAACGGCCAGCACGAGCGGCCGAGTCTGACGCGGACTTGACGCGGCAGCTCGACCGGGCGAAACTATTAACAGGCCTGTGGCAGGCTGGTCGGGCGAAAGATGGGGTTTTCTGTGCGTGTTCATGTACTGGCGAGCAGCAGTTCAGGCAATAGCATTCTGGTCGCGTCCGGTCGCAGCCGCATCCTGATCGATTCCGGGATCAGCTTGCGCGAGACACGTGCGCGGCTGGCGGCCTGCGGCTGCGAACTAGCCGAACTGCAGGCCGTGCTGCTAACGCACGAGCACACCGATCATTGCGCCGGGTTGGGGCCGCTGAGCCGGGCCCAGGCGGTGCGCCTGTTCGCCAACGAGAGCACGGCGGCGGGCGTGGAGCTGGCCGTGAAGGGGCTCTGTGCCACGTGGGACGTGTTCGAGACGGGGCTGACGTTCGCCGTGGGCGACTTGCAGATCGAAAGCTTCAGCGTCTCGCATGACGCGGCCGATCCGGTGGCCTTCGTGGTGGGCGATGGTCGGCACCGCGTGGGGATTGCGACGGACCTCGGGGTGGCAACGGCGGTTGTGCGGCGCCATCTGATGGACTGCGATGCCCTGATTCTGGAAGCCAACCACGACGTCGAGATGCTGCGGCTGTCGGCCCGACCCTGGTCGCTCAAACAGCGCGTCCTGGGGCGCCAGGGACACCTCTCCAACGAGCAGGCGGCCGCGTTGCTCGCCGACGTGGCGGGACCGCGCCTGCAGGTCGTCTACATGGCCCATCTGAGCAGCGAGTGCAACACTCCCGAACTGGCCGGCGCCGCCCTCCGGCAGGCGCTGCACCAACTGGGGCGCGACGAGATAGTCGTGCGCGAGACATATCCCGACCGACCGGCCGAGCCTCTGAATCTGGGATCGTGATGCCGGTCGTACGCGCGAGCTTGTAAGCACCACCAACCTGTGGTAAGCTTTCTTTGTTACAACAGCTGCGATGGATTTGTTCCGACGCAGGCTGGTTGTCTTTGGGGGCGACTGGTTTCGACGGGATGGTTCGATCTTAAGCAGCGTGCCGAGGAATCCTGGTTGGCCTCGTAAAAAACCCGGGAAACGCATCAACAGCCAACACTGAAATGGCTCTCGCGGCCTAAACAAGCTGCGACGTACCTTCGCTGACGTCTGCTAAGCGAAAGGGACGACGATTGCAGGCCCTGTGGACAACCGGGTGGCCGGGTTGTCACGCTTGTACTTACGTGGCCGCTGGTTGTGTGGCGCGCCTGTCCGCCGACATGCCGCACAACGAGACTTAATGACGGAACACGCACGTAGACGCTTGGGTGACGCCGTTTCGGACGGGGGTTCGATTCCCCCCGCCTCCACCATTTTGAGTTGTCGTAAGTTGTTGAATCAACCTGCGTTACGCACGAAGCGTAACGGAGGTGCTTCGGGCGTAAGGCGCGGGTAAGGCGCAGCCACCGGGTTCACGAGTGCACCGACCGCGTCCACTACGCCCCGAACCCGATCCACGCGGGTGCGGACATACACGTTCATGGTAAGTACCGGGGTGGAGTGCCTAGCCAGCTCTTGCGTCTCCTTGGCCGAGGCGCCGCTGTAGTCCAACAGGCTGCAGTACGTGACACGCAGGCTGTGGAAGTCAACCTTGCCCTCGCCTGGCACGTCCACTGGAATGCCTGCGCGCTTGAGATCATCTTGAATCATGCGGGCCGGGTGAGTCTTCTGGACTCCGAAAAGCGCAACCTTCTGGTGCAGCCCCCCTGCCTCGGCCAGCATCTTGTCCATCAACCAACGGGGAATCGGCTGAAGACCATCCAGCCGATTCTTCGTCCACGCTGCCTCTAAGCGAATCACGCATCGCTCGCTGTCCAGGTGGGCCGCAGTGATATGGCGCAGTTCATTGGCTCGCAGGCCCGTACAGAGCGCCACCTCGTACAGGAGCCGGCGTTCTGGCAGGCAGGCGTCAAGGAGCTTCACGATCTCGCTCTCGGTCAGTGCTCGCCGACGGCGCACGGGATCCGTGTTGATTGGCTTCAGACGCCGCAGGGGGTCGTCGTCTAGATAGCCGCGGTCCACGCACCAGCGGCCGAAGGCTGCCAGGCTTTCTACACGGCCCCAGACGGTCTTGCCGGCACGCCCGTCTACGACGCGGAGCCGGTGGATGACTCGTTCTACTCGGATCTGGCAGTCAATCAGGTCGACTTGCGTTTTCAGGCCCAGTTCCTGCTTCCAAAACGCCAGGCCCTCCTCACGCTTGCGGGCGTGCTCGGGCCCCCAGGGAAGGCCGCGTCGCCCCCCCTGCGTGTTGCCCCATGCGAGATACCCAGCCACCAGATCGGCAATCGGATAGACCTTGTCAGACGCCTTCGGCGGAGCGAGGACCCGATTACGAATCATGAGTTGCTGGCCTTGAACCGCTTGGGCCAGCTTCTCAGTTTCGCGGCGACTGGTCGTTCCTACGCGGGTACGTTTGCGCCCGAGGTAATCGCGGTACTGGAAACGCCACCGCGGCTGCCTTTTGCCGGTCTTCTTGTCAACACCTTGATACACGTACGGCATGCTCATACCTCCAAGTCGGCGAGCCTGCTGGCGTTCCGGCGTGCTGCGGTTGCGAGTCGGTCCGCTTCTCGTGCGAGGTGATCGAGGACCCTGCCAGCCATCCAGATCCGCCGGCCGCCGAGTTTCACCCCGGGCGGCAGCTGTGCCCGGCCCACCATACGTCGAATCGTGCGAGCAGAGACGGCCAGACGTACAGCCAAGCCCTGCTCGTCCAGCAGGGCCTCTGCCGGAAGCTCTGCGAGTTGCGTAACGCACAGTCCACGCTGTACGAGTCGTTCATTATCAGAGATAGGTCCATGCGCCAAATCGGCGCCTGAATGAGGGTTCGCTAAAGCCTTTTGCTGAGCTATCATCACAAGGTCTCTTCACAAGGATTTCCTTCGGCATGTCGTAAGTCATGGAATCGTACGGTCGCCGGCGCTATGCCCGCCCCGTGGGCGTGTAGACCCGACTCAGTGGTCGGGATAGATAACCGTGTGTGGGCACGGTGACGATAACGGGGCGCGGCCTCTGCGTGGCAAGTGATCGTGCCGGCCGAGCCGGCGTTCGCAACTCGTCTTGCGCGCAAGACGTGAAACCCCGAAGGCACCCTTGACAACGAGGAGCAAGAGGCCCACCGGGTCCAATACGCAACCCAGTGGACCATCAGCAGCAACCGAGGCTCCTCTCCGACGATGCGGGACGGCGCGTCCGACAGGACAACGCCGCACCGCATCTGTTTGTGCATGTTCATTACCATGATGAGCGGCGCTCAGGCGGGCCCTGGATCACAACCCCCGAGAGCTGCCGCACCGGGCCAGTGGTTAGGGCACCACGTCGACGGGAGTATCTTCCGCCAAGAGTGCGCCGGTCAGGCTCGCTTTACACTCCTGTGAGCAGGTGATGAAGTCATAGACGAAGCCATCGCGCCTGAGGCCCGAGCTAGGCAGCGGGACCAAGCCGCAAGCCGACCGGCCGGCTCGGGGCAGTCCAACGCGAACGTATCCGGACAGCAACTCAGAAACTTCTGAACCGGGCCGAGCCCTGCCAATGACCACACACTGCGGCGTCTTGTATGATATCCTTTTGCCACACCAAGCACACATGTTTGATCCAACATCCATGGCTATCGCCTCGACTCCTGCCGGATAGCTCGCCGACGGCTTATCGAACGACGGTAGTTTTTCCGGTACCGGCAGCGCATCCCCGGACTGCGTGGCCTTCCATTCTGCCAGGCGTTCACAGTCCCACGTCATAATCGGGCAAACTCCGTCTGCGTCCTGCAACCCGCAAGTTTCGCAGAAGTCCCAGTGCGAGCACACGGTCTGGCCCGGGACGAAGCGCACTCCGCAGTCCAGACACCAAAGCTGCCCGCACGAGAAGCATCTGCCGACGCAACTGTCCTGAATGCTCGTGATCTCTTCGCAATCCGCAGTATTGGGGCTCCCGCATGCGGGACACTCGCCAACCTCCATTTGCCGCCACGCCTCGTTAATGGCTACTGACGCCTGAAGCATCTCGATGTGTTGCTGTTGATACTTCGGTTGGGCAGACGCAAACACCTGACACCACGCCCGCTCCTGTTCCAGTGTAGGGACCGATGTCAAGTCCGCCTCACAGTGGAGGCAAACACGCGCCTCGTCAGGCACTTCGCGACTACAGTTTATGCATTTCTTCATGATTCGTGACTCCTTCGTCTTGTGCGCCTCGCTCTGATACTCAGGTGCTTGGCGCGATACCTTGATCACAATACATGCGGCTCCGCAAACACGCATTAAGAACTGAGCCAGGCACGCACTAAAAGTGAGCCACCTTC
>CAZZCT010000162.1:0-12030 GCA_964652365.1 uncultured Lentisphaerales bacterium | reverse complement strand
AGCAACTTCGGCCCGTTTCGCTTCCCTCGCGCATCAACTCTCGCAATACAGGGTCAGCCTAAAATTGCGAGAGATTGGATGGCCTGGCTGCCGGCGTCTTGCTCACCGCGCTGCGGCACACTACACTGCTCGTGGTCGTGAATCGGCTGCATATGGGAGAAAATCGACAGAATCGGTTCGTTCGAATCGGTCGATTTCATCGATTCTCTCGACCATCTTACTCGCCACCTTTCGCCCGCGCCGGCAGCCACAGCGGCATTGCGTTGCGCGGCCGGGCATGTTAATAACGCGGCGTTGGCAGGAGCGGCAGGCATGGCGGACACATCCCAGCAGATCTTTACCGTTGGCGAGTTGACTCGCGCGGTCAAGCGCAGCCTCGAAGGGGCGTTTGGGCGCGTGTGGGTGGAAGGCGAGATCTCGGGCTTTCGCCGCCAGGCCTCGGGCCACTGCTATTTCACCCTCAAGGACGCCACCGCGCAGCTCAGCGCCGTGCTTTTTGCCGGCGTCCAGCGCGGACGCGAGATTTCCCTGGCCGACGGGCAGATGGTGAGGGTCTGGGGTGAGTTGACCGTCTACGAGCCCCGCGGCCAGTACCAACTGGTGGTGCGCCAGATCCTGCCGGCCGGACAGGGCGCGCTGATGCTGCGTTTCGAGGCCCTCAAGCAGCGCCTGGCGGCCGAGGGCCTGTTCGATCCCGCGCGCAAACGGCCGCTGCCCTTGCTGCCGCAACGCGTGGGGATCGTGACCTCGCCCACCGGGGCCGCCATCCGGGATATCCTGGCGGTCGTCGGCCGACGCTTCCCCAACCTGCACGTCGTGGTGGCGCCGGTGCGCGTGCAGGGGGCTGGAGCCGCGGAGGAGATCGCGGCGGCCCTGGACCAGCTGAATCTCCTGGGCGCGGCCGATACGGTCCGCGGTCCCGATTCGCCTTGCCCGCCGCTGGACGTCCTGATCGTGACCCGCGGCGGCGGCAGCCTGGAGGATCTCTGGGCCTTCAATGAAGAGGTCGTGGCCCGAGCCGTGACACGCTCGCGCATCCCGGTGATCTCAGCCGTGGGCCACGAGATCGATTTCACGATCTGCGATTTCGCGGCCGACCTGCGCGCGCCGACGCCTTCGGCCGCGGCCGAGGTGGTCGTGGGCCGCAAGCAGGATTTCGAGGAGGCTCTGCGCGGCCATGCCAAGGCCATGACGCAGGTCCTGCGCCAGCAGCTGGCCGGCCTGCGCAGCCGGGTCGACAACGCGCGTGTCAGCCACGTGTTCCGCGCGCCGCGCCACGCGGTCGAGCGCACGGCCCAGCGGCTCGATGCCCTGGATGCGCGCCTGCGCGGCGCGGTCGGCAACCAGATGGCCGCCGGGCGGCGTCGCTGCGATGTCGCCCATGCGCGGCTGCTGGTGCAGCGCGGCGGCCGGGTGCCGCGCGTGCGGGCCCAGATCCAGGAGCTGGCGGTGCGCTTGGAACACGCGGCCGAACGGGCCTGCGAACGTCGCGTCCAACGTGTGACCTCGGCTGCCCGGCAGTTGCAGGCCCTCAACCCGATGGCCGTGCTCGACCGGGGCTACAGCCTCACGCGCCTGGCCGATGGGGCCTTGCTGCGGTCGGTGGCGCAGGCCGCCCCCGGCAGCCGCCTGGTGACGCGCCTGGCGGATGGCGAGGTCGCCTCCACGACAGATCTCCCCTGCAGGCAGATTTCCCGTGCCGGGAAATCTGGTGTTTCTTGAGCCGCTTGAAGAGCGTTCGGTTCTTGCAGGCGGAGGGTTCAGGGTTCGGACTTCAGGATGCGTTTCAGGCCTGAACCCTGACACCTTGAACCCTGCTTCCCGGCTCTTGCCGCGGTTCTGCAAGAGCCGCCTTTCCTCTTGGCGCGCGCCGAAACCGCGTGCTATGATGCCACTGTTTCGCAGTGGTGCGATTCTGGAGGAGGCGGCAATGGCAACTCGGATTGGTATGCGGGCGCGGACTTGGATGATGGCCCTGGCGGTGGCAGCGGGCATCGCGGGCGGCGTGCGGGCCGAAGATGAGGATTACGCGCGCTGGTATTTCAGCCCGTCGATTGGAGCCCTGTGGTTCGAGGGTGATCAGCCGCTCGAGAGTGGCTTCGTCACGGATCTGCGCCTGGGGTATGACTACTCTGAGTGGTGGTCCTTCGAGGCCGGCTGGCTGCTGGCGCCCTCGCTGGACGAGAACTTTTTCGAAGATTACCGCGTGCCGGACCCGCGCTCGCAGTCGGAAGGCAAGGACCGTAACTTCGGCAGTACTTGGATGACCACCGTTTACGCGGACGCCCTGTTCCACTTCACGCGCTGGGAGCGCCTGGATCCCTTCCTGGCCGGTGGCCTGGGGCTGGTCTACTACGGCAAGGACGTGCTGGAACAATCCCAGTTCGAGGCCGTACTGCGCGGCGGCGGCGGCGTGATGTGGCACTTCAACGACGAGTGGGCGGCACGCGCCGACGGCCGGATCCTGCTCTCCTCCGACAACACCGAGTTCAATGCCTCGATCAACGCCGGCTTGGTCTGGACCTGGGGCGCCCAGTTGCCGCCCGACATCGTGGTCAGCGGCGGGCCGATCGACACCGATGGCGATGGCCTGTCTGACCGGCGCGAGGAGGAGATCGGCACCGATCCGCTGGATCCCGACACGGACAAGGACGGCTTGACCGATGGGCAGGAAGTGCTGACCTACAAGACCGACCCCTTGAACCCGGACACCGACTACGATCAGCTCAAGGACGGAGCCGAGGTGTTCACCCACAAGACCGATCCGCTGCTCCGCGACACCGACAACGGCGGCGTGTATGACGGCCACGAGGTGATCGAGGACAAGACGGATCCGTTGGTTGGCGCGGACGACCTGATGCTGTTTGAGCTCTACATCCAGTTCGACTACGACAAGGCCGTGCTCAAGCCGCAGTACTATCGCGACCTCGACGTCATCGTCAAGGTGATGCAGCGCCATCCCGAGGCGACCGCCGTGGTTGAGGGCCATGCCGATCAGTTGCGCACGTCCAAGGCCGACTACAACAAGGCGCTTTCCGAGCGCCGCGCCCAGTCCGTGGTGGATTACCTGGCGGGCAAGACGGTTGCACGCAGCCGCCTGCGCGCGGCCGGCTTCGGGTTCAGCCGTCCGAAGGTCAAGCCCGACATCGTCAAGGGCACGCCCGAGAACCGGCGCGTCGAGGTCTATATCCGCAATGCTGGCGGCCAGGCCGGCAAGGAAGAGATTCTGCGCATACTGAAGGCGGAGTAGTCGCCCGCGTTCCGGTGCGGAGCCACGTCCTGGCGCATAGATTCGAGCGGAGGCCCGCACCGGAAAGGCGATGAAGACCCTCCAGCGATACGTCACGTCCAGCTACCTCAGCGCCTTCCTGTTGGCGCTGATCGTGCTGACCTTCGTGCTCTCGGTCGGTCTGCTGGTCAAGGCGACGCAACTGGTTGTGCGCGGTCTCCCGTTGCGCCTGGTGTTCGACTTCCTGATGGCGGGCGTGCCGGAGTCCTTCGCCTTCACGATCCCCCTGGCCGCGCTGGTCAGCGCCCTGCTGGTCTTCGGCCGCCTCTCCGCCGATGGCGAGATCAGCGCCATGAAGGCCTGCGGCGTGAACCTCTGGCGCATCATGTACACGCCGATGCTGGCCGGCCTGCTCATGACGACCCTCGGGATCTACATCAACAACGAGGTCTCGCCGCGCAGCCACCAGATCCGCCGCCAGCTCTCGACCTCGCTCGGAATCGGCGTGGGGTTGCAGTTGCTCGAACCGGGCCGGTTCATCCAGGACTTCCCCAACATGACCTTCTGGTTCGCCAGCCGCGATGGCAACTGGCTGACCGATGTGCTGATCTTCGACAAGTCCCGATCCGGGTCCAACCGGGAGATTCGGGCCGAACGCGCCCGGATCGAAACGCGCGGCAACGACCTGCTGCTTGATCTGCACCAGGTGCGCGTCGATCCGTTCTCAGACGAACACCCCGTGGCTGCCAGCGCCGATCGCCTGACGCATGTGATTCCGGACGCCCTCAAGCCGCGGGCCTACCGCCGGCGCATGGAGGACTACGATCTGGGTGAACTGCTGGGCACGATTCTGAGCCAGCGGGCCGCGGTTGTCGACGGGGCGGCGGAGCTGGTTGCGGCGGCGCGTGTCGACTATGCCCGCATGCTCTTCGAACTCAATCGCCGGTTCGCTCTGGCATCCGCCGCGTTCTGTTTCCTGCTGCTCGGCATGCCGCTTGGCATTCGCGCGCAGCGCCGCGAGTCGACCGTCGGCGTAGCCATCAGCCTGGTCGTGGCGATGCTCTACTACGTGTTCGTAGTGGCGGGCGACTCGTTCCTGAAGCGGGCCGGCGGACCGTCCTGCGTGGTGCTCTGGATTCCGGCGGTCATCTGCCTGGTGCTGGCGAGTTGGCTCATCATCCGCAACCGGTGAGCCGCGGCCTGCCGAAAGGTGTGGAGCCGCGGTCAGTCCGTGACGTATCCTTGCCGGGGTGCGGGCGTGCCAGCCGGCGCGCCGGGTCTGTTTGCCCATGAGGTTCACTATGCACGCATGGCGACGTGAGGTCTGGACGCGGGGCCCGCTGCTGGTCCTGCTGCTGATGACGAGCGCCCCTTGGGTAACAGCCGCGGAGCCGGCCGCTTCGACCAACATGGCGCTGACGGCACTTTGCAGCCGGCTGCTGACGCGGCCCGCGGATCGCGTGCTGTTGGGCCAACTGCGTGACAGCCTGCGCGACCTGACCGACGATGCCAGCCGCTACCGCTACGGCGTGGTCTATTACCTCGGTTGCGTGGCCACCGGCAACATGCCCGAGGCTGTGCGCATCCGCCCCCAGTTGCAGCGCCTCAGCGGCAGCCTGGACTTCGCGTTCCTCAAGCCCGAGGCCTTTGGGGGCATCTGTCCGTTCTGCACCAAGGGCGAGGTGACGGCCGATTGCGTGGGCTGCCAGGGCACGGGCAACTGCCCCCGCTGCAAGGGCAGTGGATCAACCAGCTTCACCGGCTTCGACAAGAAGGTCGAGCGACGTACCTGTGCGCTCTGTAAGGGCATGCGCGTCTGCTGTGAATGCCAAGGACAGCGGCGCCTGACGCGCACGTGCAAGGCCTGCGGCGGCCTGGGGTACCGCGTGGACACGGCCGAAGTTCGGGCGGCCTACCTGCGTCTGCTCGGCGAAGCCTCGGCGGCCGCGCCGGCGGTGCCGCCGGCCGAGGCCCCGGGTTCGCCGTCCGCGGCTGGCCGAAAGTAGTCCTCGTACTTCTGGACCGGACGGGCCCTGCAAATGGACTGCGGGGCTGTTCCGCGGAGTCGCCGGACGACGACGAAGAGGGGTTCATGGATACGGGTGTGCTGGTGCTTCACAACACGCCGGAACCGGCTGGCGGTGCCTTTGGCTGGACCGAGTCCGAGGCCGGCGTGCTCAACGAAGTGGCCCATCTGGAGGCGGCCCTGCGCCGTCTTGGTCGGCCTCTGCGCGTGGCCGGTGTGACCTGCCTGCGCGACGTGGCTCAGGCCGTCACGGCCGGCTGTGAACCGGTGGTCTTCAACCTGGTGGAACGGCTGGCCGGCTCCGGCACGGACGCATGCGCGGTGCCCGCGGTCTGCCAGGCCTTGGGTCGGGCCTGCGTGGGAGGCAGTTCCGAGTGTCTCTGGTTAACCCTGGACAAGGGGTTGGCCAAGGCCCGCCTGGCGGCACACGGGGTGCCGGTGCCGGCGGGCGTCGTGGCACACCCGGGCGAGGCCCTGCCGACCGACTGGCCGCCGCCGCCGCTGTTCGTGAAGCCCCTGAGTTCAGACGGCAGCGAGGGCATCGGCCCCCTGGCCGTGGTGCGCAACCCGGCGGCCGAGTTGGCCGCCGCCGTGGCGCACGTGCACGCGACCTGCCGGCAGCCGGCGCTGATCGAACGCTTCATCGAAGGACGTGAATTCAACGTGGCCGTCTGGGAACAGGCGGGCGAACCCGTGCCCCTGCCGGTGGCCGAGATCGACTTCACCCGCTTCCCGCCCGGACGGCCGCACGTGGTGGACTACGCCGTCAAGTGGCACCCCGGCACGATTCCCGGGCATGTCTCGCCGCGCCGTGTGCCGGCCGTGATTCCGCTGGCACTGGCCGCGCGTCTCCAGGCCGTCGCCTGCGCGGCCTGGCGGGCTTGCGGATGCCGCGACTACGCGCGCATCGATAGCCGCCTGGCGGATGACGGTACGATCCACGTACTCGAGGTCAACGTGAACTGTGACCTCTCGCCGCAGGCGGGATTCGCCGCGGCGCTGCAGGCCGCGGGCATTCCCTTCGAGCAGTTCGTGGCCGGTCTGCTCTCTAATGCGGAGCACCGGCTCAGCGCAGGTTGACGCCCTCGAGCATCTGGTCGAGCGAGGCCGGCGCCAGGCGCTCTTCGTCATCGCCGGAGAGCACGGACTCGTCGACAAACCGCAGCTGGCTCCAGAGGGCCGGGATCAGGCGCGTCTCGGACGGCAGGTCACAGACCACGGTCTGGGACTTGCCGCTCCAGTAGATCCGCGACACGGTCTGCACGCCGTTGGGATCGCTCTGCAACACGCCCAAATCGCCGCGCAGCAGGCTGCCGCCCTTGGGTGGTTCGACCCCCAGCGCCTTCCAGGGCACCGACGCCGTCAGGGTCCAGAACTGCGCACCCTCGGTGTCGCGCCCGGTTTCGACCGCCACGCGCGCCTCTGGCAGCACGCGCACGTCGTCGATCAGCGTCAACCCCACCGGCGACTCAAAGCGCCCGTGGCGCTCGGCCGGCGCCTCGGGCGCCACCGGTTTGTGCAGCACCGCGACGGGCTGGCCCTTGTACAGGCCGAACAATAGGCGCACGTCGCCGGCCACCGGTGCGGTGCGGGCCGGGTCGGCCTGCGGGTCGAGCCCGAGCGTGACATCCAGCGCGTCGCCGCCCTTGAACAGGAAGGCCGGCGTCTCGGCCGTGTTCTTGAGCGGCGAATCGTCGCGCACCCGGGCGGCCACAAAGAGGTGGGTCTGGTTGTAGGCCAGCGTGCCGCGGGCGTGCTCAATGCGCGTGCGGCCGGCCAGACCGCCGACCCACTCCTCCTCGATCACCACGAACATCTCCGGTTGCCAGCCGGTGAGCGAGCCGTCGACCGGCGCGCCCTTGGCGAAGAAACTGACTGCCATGGCGCGCATGGGTTCGGCCGGCTGCCGGGCGGCGGCGCGCTGCACCTCCCAGTCGCGCGTGGCGGCCAGTTGCGCCGGCGTCACCTCGAGCGTGCCGGTGAGTCGCTGCAGTTGTTCGAGGCCCTCGATGCGCACGATGCTCATGTGGTTGTGACCGGCCACGGCGTAGACCCGGCCGTCGTCAGCCTTGACGACACACCCCTGGTAATGCTCCTGCGGCAGGCGCACGTCGCTCAGGTCGACCTGTCCGGGCGTCCATTCGGGCATGGTCCAGCGCCGCAGGCCGTAACCGGCCGGGCCGCCGAAGAGGCAGCCGACCAGCATGCCGTCGCCGGTGTAGCAGAACCAGTCGCCCTGGTCCGAGTTGGTGATGAAGAACTCCTCCTGCCCCACCCGCACGTGGCCGATCGGGTAGTGCTCCTGGTTGAGCTTGCCGGCCGGCCGGTTGTAGCCGTACTCGCTCCGGTAATAGCCCTCGTGGCAGGCGAAGGGGTTGTAGTACTCCCAGAGTTGCTCCTTGCCGCTGGGGGCGATCAGCCGCGTACCGACCATGAACACCCGGCCGTCGGCGGCCCCCCACAGGCTCTGCGTGCGCGCGCCGGGACCGTGGGTGAAGGTGGTGAAGGTGTCCAGGTCCTTGAAGTCGTAAAGCGGCACGCCGTTGTCCTGGATGACGGACGGCCGCAGGCGGTAGCCTTTGCCCTCCGCCACGGTGTACAGCGTCAGGTCCTCGCCGGGCGCCCAGGCGCAGCGGCCCATCGGGTGTGTCTGCACCTCGGCGGCCTGCGGCTGACCGTCGCCGTTGCGGTCGCACCAGAGGAAGATCAGTGCCGTGCGGTCCAGCGCGCCGAAGGCCTCGGCCAGGTCCGGCCGGGTGTCCACGTCGCCCCACAGGGCCAGGGGGCCGATGGCGGCGGCCGGCACGGCCACGCCGTCGCGCTCCTGGCAGATCACGGCCAGTTTTTCGCCGTGGCCGCCGTACTGCGGCCCCACCAGGTAGCGCCGTCCGGCGTGGTAGATGGCACGGTCGGGCATGGCGGTGCCGGAGAGGCTGCGCGGGTCGCCGGCCCGAAAGACCAGGCTGTCGAGCCGCCAGTCCCGCCGCTCCCAGTCGATCATGAACTTCATGCCGTTGTAGTAGATCAGGCGCCGGTCGCCCTCGTCGAGCCAACCGCCGCCGCCATACTGGGTGGGGCCGAGGAACCACTTGTCGGGCGTGCCGTCGCGGTTGAAGCGCATCACGCGCTTGGGCTGGTAGCTGGCATCGGCCACCCACAGCTTGCCGCGCGCGTCGATCGCGATCTGGCGCGGGGCGTCGAGGCGCGCGGGGTCCCAGGCGCCCAGCTGCTGGCGTCCCTTGCCGATCGTGCGCAGGCGCTTGCCGGTTGCGGGATCGAAGACGCCGATCGTGGCGGGGCCGGCTTCGGCCACGTAGATCAGCCCCTCGGCGTCGATTGCCAGCGACATCGGCTGGTCCAGTACGCCGCGGGCCACGACCTCCTGCACTTCGCCGCCGTCGAGGGGCACCCGCACCAGACGCCCGTCGGAGACGGCCAGGAGCCGGCCCTGCGTATCGAACGCCAGGCCGCCCGGCTTGGCCAACGGAATGTGGCGCTCGATCGTGGCCTCGGACTTCAGGTCGTCGAGCGGCGGCATGGCGAGCACACTGATGCGCTCGGAGAGCACGCGCGGCAGGTCCGGCGCATCGTCGCCGGCCGGTTGCCAGGCCACCACGCCCTCAAAGCCTCCCTGTCCCTGGCTGGTCGCGGCCACCGCCCGGATGCGGATCGCGCGCAGGGTGCGCACCGCGCCGAAGTCGAGATGCAGACAGGTGGGTTCCTGGACGAAGAATCCGTTGAACTCGCCCTCCGGCGCGATCTCGCCCAACGGCTCCCAGGCGTCGGCGTTTGCCAGCGCCGCGGCCGGGTCGGCGTCGCCGCCCTTCCAGGCTTCCACGAAGAAGCGGCCGACCTTGGGGTAGGTGAAGGTCAACCCGCGCAGGGCGCGCGGCGCTGGCCACACGAGCGCCATCAGCGCGGGCTTGGCGCGGCTGATGACCCCCGTCTCGCGCGTGACAAGCCAGCCGCCCGCAGGTGCGTCGCGGCCTTCGGTGTAAATCCGTCGCGCCGCCGGAGCCGCATCGTCGAAGCGGCGCGTGACCACCTGCGAGAAGGGCAGTCGGCGGGCGCGGTAGCGCAGGGCGCGCACCTTCAGGCCGCCGGCCGGGGCCTGCGCCACGCCGGGGTGGCCCTTGGCGCCGCTCATCGGCAGCCGGATCCAGGTGCCGCCGTCGTCCTGCTCCTGGTCCAGATCCTCGATCACGTCGTCGAGCCCCTCCGGTAGGTCGGCGGCGGCACCCGGGAGGGAGAGATCGTCCTTGGGCTTCAGCACCACCAGCGGGTCCAGCCGCGGGTTGAGGGCATAGACTTGCATCGCGGCGTCGGGCACCAGCACCGAGCCGACCTGCACGGGCTGCTTGAAGACAGCCACGACCGAGCCGGCCAGTTCACCCGAACGCGGGGCGTCGCCGAACCAGGCCTGCGTCGAGCTGGGGAGATCCAGTCCGGCCAGGGTGGGGGTGACCTCGGGGGTCTTGCCGGTCAGGAAGGCCGCATACAGGCGCATCAGTTCGTCGTAGTCGGACAAGGCGTAGTTGAGGTCGCCGCGGCCGGCACGGCGACCCTTGCCCTTGTAGAGGGCCACGGTCGGCAGGCAGTGTGCCGGGTCGAGCGCGTCGGCCGCGAAGGCCGTGCGCAGCCAGTCCTCGGGCGGGGCGTTGACCGCGTAGTAGAGTTTGCCGTCGCGCGCCGCCACGCCGCCGTAGGTGGTGTCGTAGCCGCGCGGGTGCCACGGCAGTTCCAGGGTCTGGCGGCAGGTGAAGACCTGGCGCATGGCGAAGTCCTGCGACGGGACAACGCGCATGATCAGGTCCTGCGCCTCCAGGTAGCCGGCCTGGGCATCCGCGGCGATGTGGGCCGGCCCGCGGAAGCCCCAGGCGATGTGGTGCGTGCCCCAGAGCTTGTTGCCGTCGAGGTCCGTGGCGATGGCGGCATGGCCGTTCTCGGCGCACATGGTGCCGAACCAGAGGATCCCGCCGCCGGCCGCGGCCGCATTGGGCGAGCCGTGATCGCCCAGCCAGCCGCCCCCGCCCTTGCCCGGCGCCGGGGCCCACCAGGGCGGCTGCCCGGCATTATTGGGGGTCAGTTCGTACGTCAGCTTGAAGGGGGGGCGAGCAATGGCCTTCCAGGCATAGCGGCCGGGCGCCACGTAGGCGCCCTGCTCGTCGCGCAGGTCCCAACCCTCCTGCACCGGGCCGGCGGTACGGGCCTCCTCGGCCAGCAGGCGGCGCACCAGGCGGCCGTCGGGCGCATGCAGCTGCACCGCCGCGAAGCCATCGAACGGCATGGTGTAGGCGACGGCGACCGGGGGCGGCTCCTGCCGCATACTGGGAGCCTGCTCGCCGGGCGCCAGCGGCGCCAGTGGAATGGCCGTGCCGAAGGCGTCGCTGTTGCCTGCGGCCGCCGGGCCGGTCAGGCGCAGCCCCTGGGTGCGCGTACCGGCCGGGAGCGTGACCAGTTGCAGACCGGGCGCCAGCACGACTTCGGCCAGCGCGGCCCATTGGTCCTCGGTGGCGGCCGCGGGCGGCACGCCGGCCTCGGGCTTGAGCGCGGCCACCCGCAGCGGGACCTTGCCGCGCTGGAAGACCGCCAGCCCGACCAGCGGGCGCACCCCGTGCCAGGCACAGAGCCAGGCCTCGGCCTGGTTCTTCTTGGCATTGCCGGTGTGGACGATGTGATCCGGATTCAGCGGCGTGTAGCAGCGCGTGGCAAGGCACAGCAGCGGCAGCAGGCTGGCGTTCCACTGGGAACTCCAGGTGGCGCCCCAGCTCTCGCCCGGAAACAGCAGCGTGACGCGCAGGGCGCGCGTGCGCGCCGGTTCCGCCAGGGTCTTGACCTGGCCGGGCGGCAGCACGATCCACTGCTCTTCGCGGGTCACGTCGCCGGGGTAGGGGGCGTCGGGTTTCAGGATGCTCACGAACCGTCCGTGCATCGGCTGCAGGGGGCGTTGTTGGGGCCCGGTATAGGTGTCGGTACAGACGGTGCCGAGCGTGATCTCCTCGCGGAAGGCGATCCGGAAGTGGCGCACCGCGGCCTCCTGGTGGCCGGAGGCCCAGACGTTGGTCGACTGCGGCGCCAGCCCGAAGGCCGACGCCAGCGCGGCCGGCGTCGCCCGGCTCAGCACGGCCCCGTCAGCGAAGAGCTGGCAGTGTTCCAGGTCGAATGACCCCGCCGTGACGGCCGACTCCAGTTGCGCGCGTGCCGGGCCGGTTAGCGCCCAGGCTGTGAGACCGAGGCACCGAAGCCACCGGGGAAACGACTGCTGGATCGACATGCGACCTCCATTCCAATGCGTTGGGCGTGAGTATGGCACAAAGCCGGCGTGCTGCCGAATGCGGAATGCGGCGGATCTTTGTAAGCCGCCGGGTACAGGGGTGCGGACATTGGATGCGCGGCCGGCGTGGCACGGCACAGCCGCAGAACATGTTCAACGCTCAACGGCCAGCGTCAGTCTGCGAAGTTTGGTTGGCTTCTCGGTCCCTTCGGCACTCCAATCTGACTCTCAGGATCTTGATGATCGCCGCCAGAAAGCATGCAAAGCCTGAAACAGCGGCACCGATAAACACGCCCCAGATCATCCCGACCGCGAAGGCGGGTTTCGCCCGCGTCTGGTTCAGCAACGCAGTTTCGCTTAGAAATGCCCTTCCCTGGATTGCGGGAGATGGAATATTGGAATGCTGGAGTGTTGGGAAGTGGCCCATCAGACAGTCAAGTTGCCTACGATTCGCTGCCCAGCGGACCTCACCATGGCATGGATGGAACGCGAACCGCCTGC
>CAZZCT010000161.1:0-12072 GCA_964652365.1 uncultured Lentisphaerales bacterium | reverse complement strand
ATCGATCATGATGTTGTCGGGCTTGATATCGCAGTGGATCATGCCGAACGACGAGCGCGCGTAGTCGAGGGCCGTGGCCACGTGCTCGGCCACCGACAGGGCATGATCCTCGCTCAAGCGGCCTTTGCGCCGCAACCAGTCGCCGACCGTGTAGCCGTCGACCAGTTCCATGACAAAGTAACAGCAGGCATCCTGCACGCCGGCATCGTAGACCTGCACGATGCCGGGATGCTTGAGCCGGGCCGCGGCGCGTGCCTCGGCATGGAAGCGCTGGACGTCGTCCGGGTCAGCCGCCAGGTTGGGGACCAGCACCTTGATCGCGACCTGGCGGTCCAGCGAGATCTGGCGGGCCTTCCAGACGGCCGACATGCCGCCCCGGCCGAGCAGGCGGCCGATCTCGAAGCCGTCGATCTGGACGTGTTCGCTCACCTTGCTGCACATCCATCGCCACGGCACGTGGCGCAGAGCAGAACCCCTTCGCCGCCGCAGGCGCGGCACGCCGCGCCGCCGGCCTCGCCACCCTGACCCTGGCAGCGACGACACGGCGTCAGGCCTTCGCCGCCGCAGGCGCGGCAGCGCGGGGGCTGGCCGCTGCCGTTGCAGGCGGTACAGGTCGTGCGGCCGTCGCCATGGCAGGTCAGACAGGCCACCTGGGCCGAGCCCTGGCAGGTCGGGCAAGGCACCCGCGTCTTCAAGACACTCTTGGGTGTCAAGGTGTTCGAAGGCTGGCGCTCCACCCAGCCGTGGCGACAGCCCCGAGCCGTGCAGGCCACGCGGCCGACGCCCTTGCAGGTCGCACAGTCGCACTCCCCGAAGCCGGTGCACCGTGGGCACGGTTCGGCGTTGGCGCGGCGCAGGGCGGCGGTCTGACGGGCCGTCAGTCGGTCCGGCCAGTCGGCCGGCACCCACGCCCGGCCCACAGCCACGCGCCGGGCGCCTTGCTGCAGCAGGGCGAATTCACGACGGGCCTGCAGCAGGATCAGGCGCAGGTCTTCGCCGCTGCGCGAGGTCAGGGCTTCGCCCGATCCGCCGCATACCCGGCAGGTGGCACCCGCCGCCTCGCGGGTTCCGCTTTCACTGGTCAGGGATTCGACCGCATAGAGCAGTTTGCCGCTGCCCTTGCAGGCTGAACACTCCCGCATGACGCTGCCCAGAGCCCGCCGGCAGCGCAGGATGCTCGCGACGATGATGCCGCCGGCGTCGGCCGATTGGCCGGTGCCGCCAGCCAGGGCCAGCAGTGCCAGCGCGTTCTCGTAGCCGGCCAGGGCCAGGTCGGCCCGCGTGGCCTCCTGCGCCCGGGCGGCCTGCACGTCGGCACGCGCGGCGGCGAAGGCCGCGGCCGCGAGGTTGGTCCCCACTCCGGCCGCCGGGGCGGCCGTGATGGCGCGGGCCGGAGCGGTGCGCGGCGTCGTGGACTCGGCGGCCGGCGGTGCCTCCGGCAGCGCGGCTCCGCAGTGGCCGCACTTCGTCTCGTCACCGGTCGCCTCGTGCCCGCAGTCCGGGCAGATGGTCAAAGCCCACGCGTGCAGCGCCAGGCCGGCCAGCAGGGCCGCCGCCATCCGCGTCAGCCAACGCGGCCGCAAGCCGAGTCGGAAACGCTGCCGGCGTCTTACACAGTCTGCACTCATGCCATTCAACCCATCTCCCACGTGTTGCCCACACTCACGCCACCCGGTTTCCCGACCCGGGAAACCCAAGGTTTCTCGGAACGAGAAACCTAATGCATCGCGATTGCGCACTCACCGATGCCGCCGCGGTAGAAGCTGAAGCGCACCTGGGGGTGCCTGGCCAGCAGCGACATCGGCACGGCCGTGTCAACGATCTTCCGCGACACCATGAGGGTCGACAGGCGCAGGCCGAAGGCGTTGTCGTGGTGCCCGGGGTGCCAGATCGAGACGCAGTCGGCCAGGAAGGTCTCGCGCGGGCCCACGGTGAGCGCCTCGGTGGGCACCAGATAGACGCGGCCGGCGCCGGAGGTGCGGGCATTCTGGATCAGCGTGATCGGGTGCAGGCAGACGCGCCGCGCGCCCAGGCGCAGCCACTCCTCGGCGGTTGGCGGCGCGTCGCGGTACCGGCCGGTCCGGCGCACCGGGTCGTTAAAGGCCCAGTGTTTGGTCTCGCCCTGGCCGCCTTGCATGATCGCACAGCGCACCTGCTTGAAGCTCGCGGAGTAGGCCGCCAGGCTGGCGCTCTTCGGGAAATGGAGGTTGGCGTCGGGCATCACCAGCCGCCGGTCGATGCGGTTGAAACAGAGTCCGCGGTCGGCGCGCTCGAACGAAAGCGGGAAGTCGACCGACGCCTCGCGGCCGTCCAGGTACCATTCATCCATGCCCCAAAAGTGGGCCTCGCGGGCTTTGAGGTCGAGGCCGAGGGCATTGACCATCCGTGCCACCAACGGGAGCTGCTCGGTCGGGCCAATCGGTCCGCAGATGCCAACCGGGTTGTCCGGCGTGCTCTGCCGCCAGGCTTCGAGGTACTCGAGCGCCTCGGCCAGATAGAACTCCTCGAGCGTGTCGTAGCAGCAGATCTGGAAGCCGGGCCGGCCCAGGCGCAGCAGTTCGCGCGGGGAGAGGCTGGCGGCCTCTTCGAGCAGGTCAGGGTCCAAGGTGGTGTAGTCCCACCAGTCCGGGGCGATGCGGCTGAGTGCACGGGCCATGGGGCAGATTCCTTCGAGTAGGGGGGTCAATCGATCGTGACGCCGTAGCGCGGTTCATGGGCGGTCCGGCTGGCGAGCGTCCGCCGCAGCGGGTCGTAGTCGGGCGGACCGAAGCCCAGCGAATGGTGGCGCCGCCACCCCTCGGCATACTGGTAGACTTTGGACCAGCGCCCGGTCTCGCGCGCCCGTTCCATCAGGGCGTCCAGGTAGGCGTTTGAGCCCTGGCTCACGTCCAGCCACTCCTGCTGGGTGCGGTGGCAGGCCAGCAAGGCGCGTTTGGCGTCGATCACAGAGCCGACGTCCACGTAGAACTCCGGCAGAACCGGCTGTCCCAATGGATCGCGCAGGCCGGCCGGTTGGGCGTGGTAGAGCGCGACCGGCCGCTGGATCGGAGGCCGGGGTGGGGTGCTGGCGAAGTTGCGCATGCCGCGGCAGAACGCGGCCGTGACCATCAGGCGTGCCGCGCAGGTGTGGTCTTCCATGTAATCCTGAGGTGAGTGCAACAGCAGGATGTCGGGCTCAACCTCGCGCACCAGGGCGGTCAGGCGCGCCACCTCGGCCGGGCGGTAGTAGATGTCGAGGTCGTCGACCAGTGGCTCGTGGAAGACCGCGCCGAGCTGCGCGCAGGCGGCGCGGGCCTCGGCCGTGCGCAGGCGCACGATCGTGTCGTGATCGTGCGCCGTCGTACCGCAACAGCCGTTGGCAATGTTCAGGTAATGCACCTTCCAGCCGGCCTGGCGCAGCAGCAGCAGGGTGCCGGCCATGGCAAACTCGATATCATCCGGGTGCGCCACCGCCGCCAGCACCGCGGGGGCGCGTGCGCTGTCTGACTGTTCGTTTTGCATCGGTCGGGGTTGGTTGGCTCCGCGCGGGAAACGGGCGGTAACCAAGGCCGTAGGCACTTTATCGCGGGCCGGGAGCGGTGTCAATGTCCCGCCGTGCTTCGCGCACGTGTGCAGCGCAGCGGTGTGGCGGGTCGCGGCGTTTGCTTTGCGGCCGGAATGGGGTAGATTTCTTGGAACGAGAAATCTAGACGGTCTCGGTCTCCGGAAACAGCATGGCCTGGGCGAAAGCCATCTGGAAATGGGGGTCGGCGCTGAGGTCGAAATGCTGCGAGCGCTCGCGTAGACGTTCGGCGCGGGCGCGTTCGGCACGCGAGAGGAGGGCCATCTTCGCACCCATCGATGAGGCGTTGCCGATGAAGCGGATCCGTTCGTGCGCCAGGGGCGGCAGCAGGCCGATGCGTTGCGCGTTGTTTCGGCGGATGAAGTTGCCGAACGCGCCGGCCAGCAGCACGGCGTCCAGTTCCTGGGGCGCCAGACCGGCATGCTGCAGCAGGGCTTCGATGCCGGCGCGGATCGCACCCGAGGCCAGTTGGAGTTCCCGGATGTCGCGCTGACGCAGGCTGACCTCGCCGCCGCTGCCGTTGGCGAAGGCGAGGATCAGGCGGCTGTCGCCATCATCCGAAACGATGCGGCGACGCAGGTCCTCGGGTGTGGCGGCCGGCAGCTCGTCCGGCGCGGCAATCCGGCCGGTGGTCTCGATCAGGCCGTGACGCAGCGCTTCGGCCACGGCGTCAATCAAGGCCGTCCCGCAGAGGCCGGCCGGGGCGGCATTGCCGATCACGTTGATCAGCAGTTCGCCGTCGCGCACCAGCACCTTCTCGATGGCGCCGGAGGTCGCGCGCATGCCTTGCGCGATCCGGGCGCCTTCGAAGGCCGGTCCGGCGGCCGTCGAGGCGCACAGGATCTTGCCGTCGTGCAGCAGCGCAATCTCGCCGTTGGTGCCGATGTCAACCAGCAGGGTGGGGCGGTCCAGACGGTCGAAGCCTGCGGCAACCATGCCCGCCACCGTGTCGCCACCCACGAACCCGCCGACCTGCGGGAAGATGTAGACGCGCGCGGCCGGGTTGGTGGCCAGACCGATGCGCGCGGCCATGCAGTTGAGGCCGCGCGCAAAGGCGGGCGTGAAGGGCAGTTCGCCGAGTGCCGAGGGGTCGATGCCGCAGATGATCTGCTGCATCGTCGTGTTTCCGGCCAGGGTGACGCTCACCACTTGCTCGGCGACCACGCCACCGGTGGCCATGAGTTCTCCGAGGATCGTGTTGAGCGAGGCCACGGCTGCCGCCTGGAGCGTGGCCAGTTCGCACGGGCGCTCGCGAATCCGCAAAATGCGCGAAAGCACGTCGTCGCCGTAGGGGATCTGGCCGTTCAGCGTCGAGGCGACCCCCAGTTCCTGGCCGGTGGCGAGGTCGAGCAGCGTGCCGACGACCGTGGTGGTGCCGAGGTCGAACGCCACGCCGAGCAAGCGGGAGGCCGGCGCGGGTGAGGCGGGGAACACGGCCACCACGCAGTCCTCCTCATGGACCAGGCGCACCTTCCAGCCGGCCGCGCGCACCCGGGCGGGCAGGGTGGCTAGCACCTCCACGGGGAAGTTGAAGCTGCGCCCGGCGGCATCCTCCAGCCGCACCACGTCCGGCCGGTCGTCGGCGCGCGTCGGCGCAGGCACCGACAGCTCCTGCACCGTCACGATCGGCTCAACCGACAGGCGGTGCCCGGCATCGCCGGTCAGAATGCGCTGGGCATTCTCAAACATCGAGGTGACCGGCACTTCGATCACCGCCTCGCCCTCGATGCGCGTGGAACAGGCCAGCCGCCAGCCATCCGCCACCTGTCGCACGTTCAGACGGTGGCCGCCGCCGGTCTCGCTGGTCTGGCCCTGATGCACGCGCACCCGGCATTTGCCGCAGGTGCCGCCGCCGCCGCAGGGCGTCTGCAGCACCAGACCGGCGCGGGCCGCGGCCTCGAGAATCGTGGTCCCGGCCAGCACATAGACGGTGCGGCCGGAAGGCTGGAACACAACGCGGAACTCAATCGGCTTGCTCATTACGAAATCCTCGACCATCCGGCATAATGACGTCGCCTGGCGAACGGCGTGCCAGCGGCAATGCGCTGAAGATCGGTCACGTTAGCAGCTCCGACACGGGGGCTCAATCCCGAATCTCGAATACGCCTGCCCGGCTCCCGCGCCATCGCCGCGACGCACGGCTGGCCGCCATGCGCCACCTGCCGGGCCGCATCCCGGCGGGATGCCAGAACGTAGCCGGGGGTTGAGCGAAGCGATACCCCCGGAATCCGGAGCGTGTGGAGCGCAGCCTGAAGGGGTGCCAGAACGCCTGCGCAATTGGCAGGACACGGTCCGGCGACACCTCGCTCAGTGGCGGTCCGCCGGAGTCTCGACTCCCCGTCCCGGGAAATCTAACTACATGCATTCGCCGCTACGGTGATGTATCCCTTTTTTGGTCCACGTCTTCGTCGCCGGCTCCCGAAGGCCAGCGCGGGGTGGGCCGACCCGCGCCACAAATTGCCCGCATGCTCTCCGACCCTCCAACACTGGCCTATTACGAGGCGCACGCCGCCGAAGCGACCAGCCGCTATGCCGCCGCCGTCGGCGGTGTGTCGCTCTGGTTCGACGAGGCCTTTCCCGGCTCCAAACGACTGGGCAACGACTGGGGACGGCAACGACTGGGGACAGGCAATGCGTGTCGTTAACCCTGCAATCCGCTCAGCCTCCCGCCGCTGTGCGCTCCGTGGCTCTGTGAGAGCAAATCCCACTGCCCATCGAATGCATGGCGCAATCGTCCAGGCGCTCTGGCACCCCTTCAGGGTGCGATCCGCACGCTCCGGAATCCGGGGGTGTCGCTTTGCTCAACCCCCGGCTACGTTCTGGCATCCCGACTGGGATGCGGCCGGTGGCGCACGTCGGCCCGACGTGCGTCGCGGCGATGGAGCGATGTTATTGCGCGCGGCAGCCGTCGGAGCGTCGGCGGGTAGGGTGCCCCAGGCCCTTGGGGCACCCGGCGGGCGGGTCAAGGGCCTGACCCGCACCTGCCGCGGGCACGACCGCCGGCTACGTTCTGTCATCCCGCCGGGATGCGGCCGCCAGGCGTCGTTGACCACGCTCCTCCAAATCCTGTCAATCCTGTTAAAGATGTTGGCAGGAACTCCAGGGTCAGCAATAACCCCCGCGATCCCCCCGCCTCTGTGCGCGATGTGCCTCTGTGAGAGCAACTCCCGCTTGACAGCGAGGTGTTGATTTTTGTGCTTATGTAGAAGGCGGGTGTATGCACATGCGGCAACTCGGGAGGATGTGTCCAAAGACAGCGACGATGTCCGGGCTTGTGCTACAATCGCACGCGTCACGCCCTCCGCGTCAGAAGTGGGCGTTGCTGGGCGGCTGGCGGTCCGGGTGCTGATCGCCGCGGTTGGCAGATGTGTCGTGTGTGAAGGATCCAATATGCGTAGAGTCAGCTTGGTGGCAGTGGCGGTTGTGGCCGGTTATCTCGGCGGGGCCTGTCCGGTCGCATCGGGTGCGCTCGACTCCTACACCAACGTGCTCGCCGTCTACTCCTTGCCGCCCACGGCCGCGGCGGACGGCAACCTCGCCGAGTGGAAAGGGGTGCCAGCCGTGCCGGCCGCGGAGTTCAAAACGATTGACGGCCGACTCGTGTCGCCCGATTCCGGTTTCGCGCCCACGTTGCGCTGCGGCCGCGCGGCGGGAACCAACGACCTGTTCTTTCTGGTCGTGGTCGCCGACGACCAGGTGTGGTCGAGTGACGAGGGCGCGTGGGTGGCGCCGGACAACTGCGAGCTCTATTTCGACTTCGGTCGCGAGGCGCGTCAGGCCCTGGGCCCGCGCTGGTACATGAGCAACACCTGGCATGTTGCGCGCGAAATGGGCCAGTTCGGCCTGCGTCCGCAGACGCTGACCTCGAAGGCGGCCCTGCTGAAGGGCATCCATGCCGGCAAGTGGGCCTTCGAGTACAAGTCCGTGCCCGTCGAGGGGGGCATGGCCTATGAGGGCCGTCTCGATATGGCCTCCGTGCTGGCCGATCTGAAGCTGACCAACCTGCCGGCCGAGATCGGGTTCGACGTGGGGCTCGCCGACTACGATTACCCTGTCGCCCTGATCGGCGGGCAGTGGAAGACCGAGACCCAGGTCTACCGCCTCTTCGGCGACGGCATGAACCACGCCTTTCCCGTCAAGTACGGCCGCCTGGCACTCGCGGCGCAACCGCGCGTGGAAGCCGCGCCGCCGCGCCCCAGGACCCTGCCCGAGCTCTATGGCCTGGCGCCCACGGAGGCGCAGGTGACGAACGCGGCGACCGCGCTACCCGACGCGAAACTGGCGGACCTGGTCTGGTGGGCGGCGCTCAGCGGCTGCCGGTTCGGGCGCGGGAGCGTGGAATCCCTGTTCGCGGCCGACAAGCCCCGCGCGCAGGAGATGCTGCTGGCCGCGCTGCACTGCCGACCCGACCACGGCGGGCGCGACCTCGCGTCGTCCGCCCTGACGCGGGCCTATGCGCAGCGCGACCGCACCACCGCCTATGGTCTGACTCTGGCCAACCTGATCAACCGCGACCTGCGGCTCGGTTTCCGCGACGCACTGGTGGACCTGTGCGGGCGCCGCGACCTGCCGGTGGTGGTGTCCGCCACCGAGGCCCTCTGCGAGGTCGGCACGGTCGAGGACGTGGCCGGACTCCGGCGGCAGAGCGTCCTGCTGGCGGCTGAGTTGGCGGCCGGCGGCACGACCGGCACAGGAACCAATGAGCTGCAGCTTCTGGCAGACATCGTCGGCGCGGCGACGGACGAGCTGCACGTGCGGACCATGACCCTGCCGCCGCCGAAGTCGGTGCTGCGGCGCGCGGTCGAACCGGCCAACACCGACCTGCCGCGGCATATGCCGTTCGACAACAACCACGTCTACAACGCCACGGGACTGGCCCGGTCCTGGCCGACCAACGGACCCGCCCGCCTGTGGTGTGTTGACCTCGGCAACTGCCTGGCCTCAACCGTCGAGTGCGGCGGCCGGGCCTTCACGCTGGCGAAGGCCAGCAACGCGGTGGAGGCCGTCTGCCTCGATCCGCGCACGGGCGGTATGCTCTGGCGCCGTCCGCTCGGCGGTCCGGATAATGTCACGCCGGTGGCCGACGAAGCGCGCGTCTACTTCACGGGCGGCGGGAACGTGATCCGCTGCCTCGATGCCGCCACTGGCGAACCGCTTTGGACCAGCAAGGGGTTTGGCGGCGTCGCCTATTCGTCGCCGCTGGTGGTTGGCGACGTGCTCTACGTCTCCGGCCAGCCGGCCCTGACGGCGGTGGACAAGCGGACGGGCGCCATCCGCTGGAAGACTGCGGGCGAGAAGACGAGCAGCCCGAACTCGCCCGCCTACCAGGAGATCGACGGCCAGGGCCAGATCGTGCTGGGGGTGGCCAAGGCCAACCAGAAACCGGAAGTATGGGGGATCGACGTCCAGACGGGCGTGGTGCGGTGGACGCGGCCTTTCAACGTGCAGTGGGGCTTGTGCTCCTCGCCGGTCGTGGCGGGCGCGCACATCTATCTCTCCGGCGGACACGGGCCGCGCCTCTCCGAGTGCCTGGTCGCCTTCCTGCACGAGGGGCGGCTGCGGGTGCGGCAGGTGTACCGCAAGGAGGGACTGCAGAGTAACTCCCACAACACCCCGGCCGTGCTCGACGGGGTGGTGTATGGCTTTGGCGGCAAGGGCCTGCAGTGCAGCAACCTGGCGGACGGCACGCTGCACTGGCAGCAGCCATGGGATCTGGACCGCCACTTGATCGTTGCCGACGGTCTCCTGATTGCGGCCACCCCTGACGGCTACTTGGTGCTGGTCGAGGCCAGTGCGCGGCAGTACCGTGAGCTTGGACGCTTCCAAACCGGCCTGGATCTCAAGGGCAGCACCCAGCAGATGACCCTGGCCAACGGGCGCCTGTACGTGCGCGGCAAGGACCGTCTGGCCTGCTACGATCTGCGACCCGCGCCCTGAGCCGCCATCGCGGGAGTCGGCAGGATCACCGTTGAGGCGCGAACACCGTCCAGGCCCCGTCCTTCACTTGAAGGACAGCGCCAGGTCGGCAAGTTCGAGTTGCCCGCTGAACTCGCCCTCGACGGCAAAGCGGAGCGTGGCGACGCGCGCGAGCTGGTTCGCGTCGGTGGTCTGTTGGGCCAGCATCCATCCCTGCTTGCGTTCGAGGGTGGGGGGCTTGCAGATCAGTCCGGGCCGGCGGCGCAGGCGGCCTTGCTCATCGCGCTCCTCCACGTCCAGGACTAGCTCGACGTGGCCTTCAAAGTCAGGGCTGCGCCGGAAGAGGCCGCTCGCCTGGGCCTTGCCCAGCGACACGCCATGGACCTCGATGGCCGGTGCTTCGAAACAAAAGCGTGTACGCTGCGCGGCCCGCACCACCAGGACCGCGTGGCCCTCGGCGTTCTGCTCGATGCCGATGCGTTGCGCGCGGGGTGCCTGCAGGCCCAGGCGCCAGCCGCCCAGCTGTCCGTCGGGGGCGATCTCGTCGGGGAGCGCCGGCACTTGATTGCCCAAGGCGTGCTGGGCCGCGACAAGTGCGCGCGGCGGCGGCGGCGTGGCCGGAGTCCAGCGGGTCCGCGTGGCCTGGGCATGCCAGGTCAGCACAGCGGCGGCACTCAGGCCGGCCAATACCACCGCGGCCAGAAGGAACGTGAGCATGCGCCAGCGCCCCAGGCGACGCCGCAACCGGGCCAGGTCGCCTGTGGCGACCACCCCGCGGGCCTCCTGCGCCGGGGTATTGGCGGGCGCGAAGTTGAGCATCTCGCGCAGCGGCGGCCGGGTCTGGCGCGGGTCACGCTGCAGGTAGGGCGCGAGACCCGGGTCCTGGCCGGTCCGTGCGTAGGCCGCCCGGCAGGCGTCCAGGTCGAAGGCCACCCGGCGCCAGCGCACCGAGCTGTCGGCGGTGTCGTAGATGCAGTAACAGGCGCGCGCGTCACGGTCGCGCGGATGACCGACCGAGCCAGCCGCGACCAGGAAGCGCTTGCCCTCTTCCAGCACAAAATCCTGGGCTTCGATCCGGTGCGGCACGCCGCTGGCGCCCAGCACGAACAGGGCCGGCACGTGGCTGTGCCCCACGAACAGCAACGGCTCCGGGACCGCCTGCCAGGATGCCAGGGCGTCGGTCGGCTCGATCACGTAGCGGAACGCGGCGGGAGCGGCAAAATCGCCATGCGCGCAACGGAAACCCGGTCCGGTCAGCGTGAGGGGCATGCCGCCCAGGAATCCGGCGGCCCGCGCGCCCAGTTGGCCGGCGGTCCAGGCAATCGCGGCCCGGGCGCGGTCGTTGAACAGGCCGGCGTCGAGCTTGCCGGCCACCACCGCATCGTGGTTGCCCAGGCAGAAGCCGTCCACGTGCCGGTACACGGACGCGAGCACGGCCGCCGGTTCCGGGCCGTAGCCCACGATGTCGCCGAGGCAGACGATCCGGTCCACCCGGAGGCTGGCCAGGTCGGTCAGCACCGTATTCCAGGCCGGCAGGTTGGCGTGAATGTCGGCAACAATCGCGTAACGCATGCGAGCTCTCGGGTGCGCTGCAGCGGCTGGCCCATCCCTGGCGCACCGCTGGCCGCCGAGGCCGCGGTGCGTAGGTTTGAGCATAACACTTGCCCCTGGTAGGGCCAAACCCCTATTTTGTGCGCATGTCAAATTCATCCGACTCCCGTGGCGGACGCTGTGAATCGCTTCTGGCCCAGTGGCTGCAGGACGGCTTCCGGGCCGCGTTTGGCGACGTGCACGACTGGTCGACCGTGCGCGTCGTCGCGGCCACGGACCCGAGCTTTGGCGATTTCCAGTGCAACGACGCCATGGCCCTGGCCAAGGTGTTGCGCCAGGCGCCACGGCAGATTGCCGAACGCGCGGTGCGCGCGCTTCCCTTGCCGGAGATGCTGCAGCACGCCGAGGTCGCCGGGGCCGGCTTCATCAATCTGAGCGTCAACGCGGAGTGGCTGGCCGGGCAGGTCGCGGCGTGGGCGGCCGACCCGCACCTGGGCATCCCGCAGGCTGCGCCGGGCCGGACCGTGGTGGTCGACTACTCCAGCCCCAACGTGGCCAAGCCCATGCACATCGGCCATATCCGCTCGACCATCATCGGTCACGCCATCGACCGGCTCTACCGTGCCCTGGGTTACCGCGTCATTGCCGACAACCACGTGGGCGACTGGGGTACCCAGTTTGGCATCCTGATCATGGGCTATCGCCACCTGGCTGACGCCGCCGCGCTGGCCGCCGCGCCGGTCGAGGAACTCGAGCGCATCTACGTGCGCAGCTACGAACGCAGCCAGGCTGAGCCCGAATGGCTGGACGCCTGCCGGCGCGAGCGGCGCTTCGTGGACCTGAGTCGCGCCAGCTTCGAGCGTGTCTACGGCAGGCTGGGCGTCTCGTTCGACCTCGAGCGCGGCGAAAGCCACTACAACGCCCAGTTGCCGGGAGTCGTGGAACGGCTCGAATCCGCCGGCCTGGCCAGCCTCAGCGAGGGGGCGCTGGTGGTCCCGCCCGAGGACGAGGGCCTGCCCGTGTGCACCGTGCGCAAGAGCGAC
>CAZZCT010000160.1:0-12150 GCA_964652365.1 uncultured Lentisphaerales bacterium | reverse complement strand
TTGCCGCCAAAGGCCAGCAGCACCGCCGCCTCCTGCATCAGCATCTGGGGCGGCTTGACCGTCCAGGGCGACTCGGGTTTGCCCATGCCGTGCGAACAGTAGAAGTTCCAGAGCATGATGTCCCACGGCTTGCCGCGCGTGGAGAGGAAGCGCGCCTCGCAGCGGCTGCCGTCCAGCCCCCACACCCAGGAGTTGTCCCCGCTGATCCAGTCGGTCGGCACCTCCGGCGCGCCGGGGTTCTTGAAGGTCTGGAGCCAGTTGGAACAGACCAACACGCCCGGCTTATGACGGTGCACCGCGTCGCAATAGCGCGTCACCATGGCATAGAAGCTCTCACGGGTGAAGTTCCACCAGCGCGACCAGACCGGGTCGTCTTCCTTGACCGGCGGTTCGGCCAGACCGGTCTGGGCCGTCCAGGCGGCCTTACAGGCGCCGCAATAGCATGGCTCCACGGCCCACAGGTCGCCGTCCACCCAGAAGCCGTCGACCTCGTAGCGGTCGATCAGCTCGATCATCTGCGGAATCATGAGCTCGTCCAGGTAGGGGCTGCGCGGGCACATCTTCTCGTGGGTGGGCGCGCCGGCGTTCTGGCCGAAGGGGGCGCCGGCGGCCGTGCCGTCAGCCGTGACGGTACACCAGTCCGGGTGCTTGGCGCCCGCGGCCTTGTCCCACACGCCGGAGTAGTGGCAGTGCAGCGGCAGCCCCAGCGCGCGCGTGGCCTGGCGCCACTGCAGCATCGCATCCTGGCGCAGGCCTTCCGGGACCGAAGCGTTCGGCACGCGGCTGAACCAGCTCGTATAGCCCGGATGTCCCTTGCAGTCGGTCTGCACAAAGTCGGGAGCCATCAGCCGCAGCATGGGCACCAGTTCGGCCTCGCTGCAGCGCGTGCCCAGTTCGGTGTCGGTTGCGCCGGCGTGCAGATCGTAGTGCAGACCGAAGTAGCGTTCGTCGCCGTGCCACGTGCCGGGATAGACCCCGGAGGCCTGGTTCACGCGAAGGCGCAGCCGGGCATCCGAACTCACTAGTTGCGCCTGCAGCACGTCGGCCTCGCGGAACTGCGCCAGCAGGATTTCGCGGTCGCGGCCGCGGGCGTAGCAGTCGCCGCGGTTGTAGTCGTAAATCACATGCAACAGCCCGTCCGGCGCTTCGACGCCGTCCGGATAGGAGACTCCAACGCGCTCGTCGAGCAGCAGCCCGCCGATCCAGCTCTGGCCGTCATCCTCCGAGATCCAGGCTGTCAGGTGGCTGCGCGCGTCGCTGCGGGCATGGTTCACGAGCAACAGCCGGCCGGAGCGCAGACGCCGCAGGAAGAAGCGCGCGTTTGGTCCCTGGAGCACCGGCTCGGGTGTGGCGGTCCACGTTGCGCCGCGATCGGTCGAGACAGCCTCGCCCACGCCGTCATGGCGCCGCACCAGCATCCACAGGCTGCCGTCGCGGCGCTCGACCACCATGTGCTCGTCGAAGGCCCGCTTGGGCACATCGGCGCCGCCGCGGCGCGACCAAGTCGCTCCCTGGTCGACCGAGACGATCAGGTTGGAAAAGCGTTCCGCGGCCAGTTCGTCGCGGTTCGGCTGGACCGTGCCCCAAACCGCGGCTGGCAGACACCACTCGCCCGTGGAGAGCACGAGCGGCTTGTTCATCATCACCCCGTTGCAGAGACGCCGCGGAGCCGACCAGTCGGGATGCGCCGCGCCGGGGTTGCCGGACGTGATAGCCCAGACGCCGGCGCGGCCGTCGTTCCACTTCTCGCTCTGCGCCCAGAACAGCCAGAGCCGGCCCAGCGGATCGCACCACAGGCAAGGATCGTAGCAGCGGCACTCCGGCTCGGCGTGGTGCACCGCGAGTTCTGGTCCGATCCACGTCACGCCGCCGTCGGCGCTGGTCACCAAAACCACGTAGTTGCCGGGACCCTCGCCCGCGCCGCCGGTGTACCAGGTGGCCCACAGACGACCGCCCGGCGCACGCTCAATTCCCGGAATCCCCTGCCACCGCCGACGCTGGTCGGCGTAGTCGGCACCGGGTTTGATGATAATGCGTGCTGGTTGCAGGCTTGAGTCGGGCATGGTTGGCTCCCCTGTGATGCGTTCTTGATATTCATACCTGGCGATACTTCAGTGATCGGCAATCGCCAGGAATGAACCGCGGCGGCGGCCTTCAACCGTCGCGTTCGATGCAGTTGTTGGCCCGTCCTTGTCGAACTCGTGACCGAATCCATTTCGGGTCACGACGACAGTCGAGTACTGCTCGTATGCGAATCTGCTCCAAGGCGATCTCGTAGTAGACGGCGTAGGGGAACCTGTCGGACAGCATACGGTAGTACCCGTTTGCCATCACATGGACGCCGGCGTAGAGCCGGAGGGAATCAATGGCGGCGGTCAGAGACTCTTCGAAGTAGTCGCCGAGTCCCTCGCCCTGCTGATCATAGAAGTCGCGTCCCCGTGCGAGGTCCTCGATTGCGGACCGCAGGATGACGATCCTCACTTTGTTCTCTCCCGAAGAACCCGCTTAGCGTCTTCCCACGAAACGAACTCGTCCTTGCCCGCTTGAAGAGCTTCTTCGCGTTCCCGGAGGATATCGCCATGCCATTCCGGCGCCTGGTACTGATCCACAGGGCGGCTCAGATCTTCCCAGAGCTCTTCCATCGCACGGAGCTTCTCCGTTCGCGACAGCTTGCCGATTTCGAGTACAGTGTCCATGTGGTTATCTTGCCGCAGAATCAGCGTTGTTTCCACCCCTTTCTTGCGTGGTGGTGTCGTCGCCAAAGTCGCCATCCAGGTGTCTTCTGTCATGAGCCAACAGTGATCACCGATTACCTTTCCCATCTGTGTCTCAATCTCCGGCGATCGTTACAGCTCCTCCTCCAGCACGCCGGCTTCGAAGCGCAGATTGCCCCACAGGGCCGGGTTGAGGCGGGCCTCGACGGCCTCGTCGCTGGTGCCGGTGGCGGTCTTGTCGGCCCAGTAGAGGCGTTGCTGCACCTGGTGCCCGTCGCGACTCACCAGCAGGCCCCAGTCCATCTTGAGCGATTCGCCGCCGCGCGGCGGCACCAACCCCAGCGATGTCAGCGGCACCACCACCTCAACCGTGAAGTCCTCCTGGCCGCGCAGCGCCACGCGCGCGTCGGTGAGTTCGGCAACGCGGTCGAAGGCGGTCTCTCCGCCCGCTTCGGTCCGCGTGCTCCAGCGTGTCGCCGCCGGGGCGCCGGGCAGGACCGGCTGGTAGAGCACCACCCGCGGTTTGCCGGCCACAAAGGTCACCAACAGGCGCAGGTCACCCCGCGCCGGCTGGGTCCGCCGCGGATCGGCGGCCGGATCGGTTCCCAGCCGGAAGTCGAGGGCCGCCCCGGTCTTGAAGAGGCGCTGGAACTCCTCGCCGCTGTTGGCCAGCGGCCCCAACCCCTTGACCATCCAGCAGAGGTACAGGTGCGTGTTGTCGTAGCTCAGGCCGAACCGCGCGCGGTCGTCCGCATCGAGGCTGACCGGCGCGGGCCACTCATGCGGCGCTCCGTCGCCGTCAATCAGCGGCGCGTTCGCCGCCAGGCGCGCGGTCGCCACCAGCGCGCGGCTCTCGACCTGTCGTTGCACGCGGCTGGCGTCCCAGGCCTTCACGCGCGCCAGGTCCGCGGGCGTGACCTGTACTTCGCTCTGGAAGCGCCGGAACCGCTCCAGCCCCTGCACCTCCACGATGCTCATGTGCGTGAAGCCGGCCACGATGAAGTAGCGGTTGTCCGGTTCGGTGCGGGTGAAGAACCCATGGAAATGCTCCTGGCTGGCCGAAAGCGGGTCGAGCCGCATCCCCGGACGCGCCTCGGCGGGACCGAACAGGTGGGCCAGCGAGTTGCCCTTGTGCAGCAGCACCTGCCCGGCCAGCAGGCCATCAGCAGTCCAGAGGTTCCACTCGCCGGTGTTGGCATGCACCACCAGGAACTCGCCCAAGTCGCCCTTCGGCGCGACCTCGTGCCCGATCACCGCGAACTGGTTGTTGACCTGCCCCGGCGACCACGACGGGATGAAAAGCCCCGACATGCCGGCGCCGGCCGGATAACTCCAGCGCAGGGCGCCGTCGGCGCCGGTTACGAAGTTGGCGCTGCCCGCGTCCGCGGCCGGCTGCCCGCCAAGCGTGAAGAAGCTGCCGTCGGTCAGCTTCAGGTGCGGCGCGCCGGCAACCGCCAGGCGCTCGTAGACCGGCACCCCGTTGGCCAGGACCTCCTTGACGCGGTAGTGCACACCCGGACCCACGAATCCCAGGTCATAGTCGACCCGCCCCACCCCGTTAAAACCCTTGGGCCGGGGTTCGAACTGGACCTCGTCCGCATCGACCTCGCCGTTGCCGTTGCGGTCGGACCACCTGAAGGCGAAGTCCTGCGGCACGGCGCCCTCCAGCAGCGTCACGATGCGGGACGCGCGCAGCGGCTCAAAGAACTCGGCCGAACCCACGGCCGCGACGCGCCGGGTCGTGCCGCGGGCCGCGTCGTAGAGGTAGACGACGGCATGTGACTGGCGCGGCTCCAGGGAGTTGGGCGTCGTGGCCAGGTAGGTCTCGGAGCGGCCTTTGAGCCGCACGGCCACGAGATCCCCGCCCAAGTCAGTCGCCAGCAGGCCGCTCACACGCGAGGTATGTTTCTGCCAGTCGAGCTCGAACTCGACCGCGCCGTACCAGGCCCGGCCGGCGTCGTAGCGGTTCAGGTTGCCACCGCCGCCACCGCCGTAGAAGGTGTTGCCGAAGAGCTCCTTCACGAGCGCCCCGGCGCGGTCGTACTGCACGATCCGGCGCGGGTAGTTCTGGCTCTCGAGCGCCCACAGGCTGCCCTGGCGGTCCACGCACAGCCGGTGCAGCTCGTGGAACCGCGCCGGCACCCACGGTCCGGCCTGGCGGCCGCCGCCCTGACCGACCGTGCGCACCGGCCGGCCGTCGGCCGCGTAGACCTGGATCGGGCGCGAACCGTTCTCCTCCCACGAGCGCACGTAGAAGGAGCCGTCGGGACCCACCGTCATGGTGTGCGGATTGCAGCCGCGCACGACGGGCGTTGCCGCGCCGGTCTCGCGGTCGAGGCGCACGATGTCCTGGTGGGTGCGCTCGATCGCGTACAGCGCGCCGTCGGGGCCGCAGGCCAGCCCGTGCCAGCCCACTTCGGCCGGCAGTTCCCGCAGCAGCGCGCCGGTCTGACCGTCGCGCACGTCGACGCGCTGGTAGACCAGTCGGTCCAGCGGCGGCTCGCCGCGCTCGTAGCGCAGCGGCGCGACGCCCAGGACGCCGCAGAGGCGTGTGTCGAGCTCCGAGGCGTAGGACTGCGTGTAGTGCACGCCGTGTTCGGAGCGGCCGTCGTGCTTGCGACACTCGGCGTTCTTTTCGCCGTGGTCGAACCAGGGCTGGGTCACACGCAGGCGCACGCCGCGAGTCTCGATCTCCTCGTGGAAGTCGACCAGCCCGTCCAGGTAACGGGCAAACTTGTTGCAGTCGGGCGAAGGATGGTAGGCCGAGCGGCGCGGCTGCCGGTACGTGGCCACCTGGCGCCAGCCGGTCGCGCGGCTCTTGGCGTCGAGGGCCACGCCTTCCAGCGGTAGCGCGCCCTCGACCGGCCCCTGCCAGACATCGATCTCGGTGACCGCGCCGTCGACCTCCTTGAGCGCCAGACCGACCAGTTTCTGCGACGCCGGCCATTCGAGGACGTACACACCGGGCTTTTCGGGGCCAAGCGCTTCGCGCCGCTGGGCGTCCCAGGCGCCATTCGCGGCGACGGTACCTGAGTTGACGCGTAACTGTGCGGAGGCGGCCGGGGTGGAATAGCGCCGGCGCAGCACGCGCAGGCCTTCGATCCGGCCATACCAGTCGCCCTTGCCCAGGTGCGAAGCCGCCGCGGTGCGTCGTTCGGCCGCCACCTCGGGTGCGTCGCCCAGGGCCGCGTCTTCCAGCAGGTCGGTGACATCGTCCTGCTCCAGGCGCTGCTTGTCGTCGCGGGTGAAGGCGATGCGCAGGGCGCGGGTCAGGGTCGCGGGCGGCGCGGGCAGGCAGTTCCAGGCCGCCGGCCGGCCCTGATCCGCGAAGGCCGTCCAGTCAGTCTCTTCCTTGAGCCGCGGCGGATAGGGGGCGTCGGGCTTGAGCACGCTGAAGGCGACGGCGGCCGGTCCCCCAGGATGCGGGAAGACCACGCTGCCGATTGGCACCGGCTCCTTGAAGGCAATCAGCAGGTATTGCACCGCGCCGGCTCCGACCGTGCTTTCGAGGTCGATGGTGCCATTGCCCTTGGGATCGGCGTCGTTGGGGTTCTGGACTTGCCCGGGCGGATGGCCCATCACGCGAAGGGCGCGCAGAAAGTCGTCGGACGCCGGCTTGGGCAGGCAGTTGGCCATGTCCACCTGGCCGGCATGAAAGGCGTTGTCCAGATACTGCTCGCCCGTGAAGCCCAGGTAGACCCGGCCGCCGTGGGCTGCCAGGCAGGAGAAGGAGCCGCGCCGCTCGGGTCCGCTGAAGACCGGACCAAGGCGCGTGGTCTCGTGAGTGGCCGGATCGAGCCGGTAGAGGGTATTGTCGGACGCCGCCACGTACAGGTACTTGTCGTCGCCAGCCATCTGCCCGACACCCAGCCAGGCGTTGAAATCATGCTTGCCCCAGAGCTTCTTGCCGTCGAGGTCACACTCGATCAGGCAGACCCCCGCCTCGGCCATGGAGGCGCCGAAGTAGAGGCGGTCGCCGACCGAGGCCACGGCCCAGTTCTGGCTGTGATCGGAGAGCCAGCCATGCGGCCCGGAGTGGCCCTGCATCCAGGGCGTGCGGTCCGGCCAGAGCTGGTCGACGTTCGGATAGGGGGTGATGCCGTAGCGCAGTTCGGGCGGCGGTCCCACAATGCCGCGCAGACGGTAGGTTCCGGGGGCCACATAGGCGCCGGTGCCATCCTTCAGGTCCCACGATTCCGTGGCCGGGCCGGCCGGGCGATCGACCTGCGCCAGGATGTTCTTGAGGCGGTGGCCCTGGGCGTCTTCGAGCACAAGAGCCATCTGTCCATCAAGCGGCACGTCGTATTGGAAGCGGAAGGGCGCGCCCTCGTCTGCCGCGGCCACCACCGGCACGGGGGATTGCAGCAGGTCGGTGAAGAGCGCCAGGCCGTTCAGCCAGACCGAATCTCCGCCGCGCTCGACCGCCGTCAGCTTCAGTCTCACCGCGCGCGCCTCCGTGGGGGCGACCGAAAGCCAGTGGTAGGCACACGCCCAGTAACGGTAGTCGTGGCGCAGGTCCATACGGCCGGTCGCGGCCAGTGCGCGCCAGGCCGAGTCGGGCGCCAGGGCGGGTGTCGCGGCCTCCGTGGCGGCTGGCAGGTACTCCAGGTTGAAGTCGGTGGCGTTGGAGCGCAGGAAGAGCCCATCGACACGGCGCGGCGCGTCCCAGGCCAGCACCACCCAGGCGGGGTCTTTGGCGCTGATCTTGCCGCCGGCGGCGCCCACAGCCGTGCCCCAGCCGCGTCCGCGGGGAATGGCGTCGGCGTCGTCGGACTTGAAGCCGCCGGATGCCGCGGCCCGCGCCAGCGGCGTGGCGTTGAACAGGCGCGTCTGGAACAGACGCCAATGGTCCACGCGCGAGACGCCGGCCACGCGCACGTCGCGATACAAAAAGGCCCGCGTCTGCACGCCCGGCGGCAGCGTGGCGAAGCGCGTCACGGGCTGGGCCGGCGGAAAGACCACCGGAACCCACTGTTCAGGCTTGTCCGGCGACGGCGGCACGGGTGCGTCGGGCTTGAGGTACCAGAGTTCGCCCTGGTTGCGAGAGCCGCGATACTGCTCGTCGGCCACGTCGACGCAGAGCGACCCGACCGCCACGGGCCGCTTGAGCACCACCACGTAGTCAAAGCGCGTCGTGCGGCCCTCGACGGCCGTGCCGCCGATCCAGGGGTGGGCCTCGCCGTTGGCGTCGGGCGCATGCAGGCCCAGCGCCAGGCGTACAGCGGCGGGTGGCGCGCTGGTGGCCACGCCGTCGCGGTACCCCCGGCAGTGTGCGTCGTCCAGGTCGTCGGCCCCGAAGGCCGGCACAAAGCCCTGCCCGCGCGCCGACAGGACGCATACCATTAGGATTGCAGCCATAACCGGACGCCACCCGAGCGCGCGCGTCGCACCTCCGACCGCTTGACAGAGACAGCTCGCGAGGACGCTCGCCCTCCCTGGGTGCGGCAACCGGTCGGGAGAACCCGTGGAGGGCGAGCGTCCTCGCGAGCCGAACTGCAGCAACTCGCGGACACGCATGGGGGCGCGCTGCCTCATCGTCCATCCTCCAATAATCCGAAGATTCCCTCATACCAGTGTTGCCACCGATCGCGCGCCGGGCGGTCGGCGCCAAGCGAGGCCACGCTCTCCTCGGCAAAGGCCAGTACCGTGACGCAACGTCCGCGGCCGTGGTCGCGACACAGCACCATCGGCAGCCCGTCGGGGCCGGCCGCCACCACCCGCGCGGTGGTCGCCCGCGCCACGGTGCGCCCGTCGCCCGGATGGTGGGCCAGGGTCCAGGTCTCGCCGAAGGCCTCCACCGGAACCGGCCGCGACATGCGGATGTCGACCGGCTGGGCGCCGATCAGCTCGTCGGCCACGACGGTCCATTGGGCCCAGGCCGGTCCGCTCCACAGCAGGTGACCGCCCTGTCCGACCCACGCGGCCACGGCCTCGACCTCGTCGACCATCAGCGCCGCGCCGGGGATCACCAGCGTGCGGAGCGTGGGGTCGATCGGCTGGTCGCCGCGCACCAGCACGACCGGCCGGCCCATGCGCCGCAGCAGGTAGTAGGCGGCCAGCAGGCGACGGTAGAGTGGCGACGGATCATTGCCGGGGTTGAAGGGGTTGTCGCGCCGGTAGTATTCGCGCGGCCAGTAGAGACCGACGCGGTCGTCCGGGGCCGGCCCTGACGGCGGCTGCCAGGCGGCCAGCGCGCGCATGAAGTCGACCACGCATTCCAGCCCGGGTTTGACGCGGTCATGGGAATCGACCAGCCCCAAGCGGCCTTCGAAGCCCACTTTCATGTAGGGATGCACGCGCGCCTGCACGTCGCGCAGGCACCACCACAGGAAGCCATTGGCGCCATGGTCGCGGCAGGCCGCCAGCATGGGCACCAGGTAGGCCTCGCACTCGGGCCGGCCGGCCGTCAGGATCGAGCTGAACTCCTGGACCATGACCGGACCGAACGTACGGGCGACCAGCGTGTTGAACGGCAGGATCGCCTGGCAGAACGGGTCGGTCATGCCGTCGAACGGCACCACGTTCCAGGATGGCACCGGATAGGTGTGCACACTGTAGAAATCGGTGCCAGGCTGCTCTCCCAAGCGCCAGCCGTAGTCGGTCGTGACCTGCCCGCTGTCGAGTCCCGAAACGATCAGGGCGTGCGGGTAGACGCGCCGCATGGCCGCGGTGACCGCCTCGCACCAGTTCCGAACAGCGGCCGGCGGCGCGCCCCAGGCATCGGCACAGCCGAGTTCGTTGCCCAGGTCCAGCGCCAGCAGCGTGTCGTGAAACGGCTCGAGCACTGCGGCGGCCTTGGCGCAGTAGGCGGCCGAGTGCGCCACCATGATCGGATCGGCATAGAGATTGCGCTGATCCTTGCCCTTGGGCCAGTAGTGCGCGCCGCTCATGAAGCCCGTGACCAGCGCCGGGTGGGCCAGCAGGCCGCGCTCGGCGCACCAGCCGACGAACTGTCGCAGGCGCTCGAACATGCGTTCGTCGTAGCGGCCCAGCTCGGGCTCGAAATCGGGCCAGCGCAGGAAGAAGCGGATGCAGTTAAAGCCCAGGTCGCGCACCACGTCGAGGTCATGGCGCAACTCGTCCTCGGGCCAGGCCTGCCACATGTCGACGCCGCACGAGCCGGGCCAGTAGTTGACGCCAACCGGGAAAATGCGCCGGCCATTGCGATGGAAATAGCCCTCCGGGGCCAAAGTAACAGGTGTTGGATCAGGCATGGGGAACACTCCTGCGAATCCCGGACGGCCTGCATCTGCCGCCGCTCAAGGGTCGCGGAATCGTCGCACAAAACCTCCCCGCGCGCCGTAACAAAAAAAGGGCGCAGGCGCCGCGCGCGGTAGGGGTGCCGCAGGCCCTTGGGGCGCCCGGCAGGCCTGACAGCGTGTTCGCATCTCGGTCTCTGGCATCCTCTGCGCCTCGGCGCCTCGGCGGGAGCCTCTCCCCCGAAAACGGATCTCGCAAAGGCGCAAAAGCTGCAAAGCTGCATGCGAGCAGCATGGGCAAACTTCCCTATCCGGGCAGGATTCGCGGGATTGCGGGCGCGTCATTGGCGGGAAAGACAGCGTCGTAGAGTCATGGGGCTTGCTTGAGGAGCAGGTTGCCCGGCAGCAGCGGGCGAAGATCGCGAGTATCGTCATGTAGAGTCCCACTGCGACGAGGCCAGGCCGCTTCACGACCGGGCAACCCAACCATGCGGCACCCATAGAGGATGCGTCGAGAAGGGTGCGGGTGAGGCCGGACAGAAGCCAGGTCAGCCAGGAAAGCCCGCGCGCTGTCGCTGGCTGCCCATGGCAGGCTTTGCTGGCTGACAAAACGCCCGTACCTGCGCACCCAGTCGAGATAGGTCTGCTCGGTTCGGTAGGTGTAGTGACGTAGCCGGATCAGTGTTCGGGGCTGTTCCAGGGCCTCGTCGAAGGTCTCCGGCGCACCCGTCGGAGCCGGAGCCGGTGTCCCCGCCTCCGGCCCCGCGCCGCCGGTCTCCTGGCGATGCCGCAGGTAGTGCTTCTGAAACAAGTAGACCGCGCGTACAGCCTGACGCACCTGCCACTTTTCCACCCGGGCATCCCGTTCCGACTGCTGGGCGAACGCTGCCAGCGCGTCCGCCGGCGACAGCCGCTGGTCAGCCCCCGCGCCGCGCAGAAACCGCTGGACCCACCGGATGTAGTACGGCAAGTACCTGTCATCGACCAGTTTCCGGGGCTTCAGATAGGCCTCACCATCATACAGATCACCCACTTGTGACTGATTCATGTTGTTTCTCCCGTGCGATGCGTCTGACGTATAACACCGCCCCGACGGCGTTTTGCGTCACGCCCCAGGCACTAACTGAACGATCGTTCCGTTATCGGACCCGAATTCGGCCTCATGACGCATATGCACCGTCTGGGGATGTTTTGCGTCACAAGCATCGCTCGAGCCAGAGGTACGCGCGCCAGCCGTGCTTGCCAATTGCAACGTGCACGTCATTGCTATGCAATGCAGTAGCTGCTGTACTATTCTCTTCGCGGGATTGCCCTTGCTTTCGGCTCACGGTTTCATAAACTGATCTCCCGTAGGGGACATCCACCCCATAAGCTCACACCCATGCTGGGCGTGCACACGGCGGTGGTGGGTACGTCGCTTCGCGCCGCCCCACAGCGCTGTCGTTATGCTGAATTTGGGCATGTATGAATGTGGAACCGGTAATGGAAAGGCACCGTGAGCGTCGTCTGTGGCAGGCGTCGGCGTTCATCTTGCCCATGGCGCTGCTGCTGGCCATGGGCTGGTGGGCGGGCGAAACGAGTGCCCGGCACACGGATGTCGAAATGCGTGAGCGTCTGCTCCGGCAGGCCACGGAACTCGCGGCCTCCATTGACCCGGAATGGGCCTGCCAGCTCACGTTCACGGCGGCGGACAAGAATTCACCGGTCTACGAACTGATCCGTAACCAGATGACGGCCCTCGCGCGGATCATGCCTCTGCGCGGCATTTACAGCATGCGCCTGCGCGAAGGAAAGATCTTTTTCGGACCGGAGGACTACGCGGAAGACGACCCCATGGCCAGCCCGCCGGGAACAGAGTACAAGCGCCCGGCCGCAGAGTTGCTGGGGGCGTTCAGAAAACGGAGTGCGATCACGGTCGGGCCGGTGACGGACGAATACGGGACGTTCATCTCGGCAGCCGCCCCAGTCCTCGACCCGCATAATGGACAAGTCCTGATGATGGTGGGCATGGACATCCTGGCCGGCGAGTGGCGCTGCCGCGTCCATGCCGCGCGCCGCGAGCCATGGCTGACCACGCTCATGCTGATGCTGGTTTTCAGCGTGGCCCTGCTCGCCACGCAACGGCGCCTGCGGCGTGCGTCTCCGGGAGCGCTGCAGTTGAGAAACTGGATCGTGGTGCCCACGGCCCTGGCCATTCTGTTCGGCCTGCTGCTCTATGGCGCGCGCGAGATCCATGA
>CAZZCT010000159.1:0-12343 GCA_964652365.1 uncultured Lentisphaerales bacterium | reverse complement strand
GGCATGCGCACGTCGGGGCGGCAGATTCGGCGGCAACTCTCGCAGTTTGAGGTCTTTCGGTCACAGCTTGTGGGCTGGCGAGCGGTAGCGTAGACTCTTGTTCGACGATGAAAGCCTATCCAGACGGGGCGCGCGCAGGCGGCGTCGAAACTGCTAGCACCGTGCGCGAGCGATCCGCGGGCGCCGAGGCGCTCTTCTCGCTGGCGCAGGGCGAGGCGCGTGGCATCGCAGATGCGCTTGAGCCGGAGGACCGGACCGCCTTCGCACGCGGATTCTGCACGACTGTTCTGACCGCTTACTGGCGCAAACGTTCGTCGGCAGCCGGATGCGACTGGGGTATCCGCGAACCCGTCGTGCCACCGCGAAGCGAGTTTGCCGAGTTGGCCAACCGACAGGCGCACGCCCTTCTGCCACTCGCCGGTCCGCGCGCTGGCTTCCTGCTCGGGCAGTTGTATACGACGTTGCTGCCGGACGGGTTGCGCAAGGAACTGGGGGCCTTCTACACGCCACCACCGCTGGTCGCGCGACTCATGGACCTGGCCACCTCGAACGGCTTCGACTGGCGGCGCGGTCGGGTGATCGATCCGGCCTGCGGCGGCGCCGCGTTTCTGGCTGCCGTTGCACCGCGACTCGCACAGGCGTCCACGGGTCGGACACCCGCCGCCATTCTGGACGACATTGAACGAAGGCTGACAGGAATCGAGGTCGATCCCTATTCGGCATGGATGGCCATGGTGCTGCTCGACCTCGCGCTGCTGCCGCTGGCGATGAGAGCCAACCGGCGCCCGCGCGGTCTTGTGGTGGCGGGCGATGCGTTTGAAATCGACCCAGTGGATCTGGGGCAGTTCGAGCTTGTGATCGGCAACCCACCCTATGGCAAGGTGACCCTGTCCGCCACCATGCGCGAGCGTTTCCGCCGCACCCTCTTTGGACATGCTAACCTCTATGGTCTGTTCACGGAGCTGGCTGTCCAGTTGGCTCGCGACGGTGGACTGGTCGCATACGTGACGCCCACATCGTTCCTCGGAGGCGAGTACTTCAAACAACTGCGAGCCTTCCTGTGCGCCAACGCGCCGTTGGTGAGTTCGGACTTCGTCGAACAGCGCGAAGGCGTCTTCGAGGGAGTGTTGCAGGAGACGCTGCTGGCCGTCTACCGCAAGGGCACCACACCTGCTTCCACATCACGCGTCGAGGTGAGCTTGTTGCAGATGCAGAACGAGTCGGAGTCGGCGGGAGTGCTGCCCATCGGCTGTGCGCAGATCGCCACCGACGTCGGACGCCCGTGGATACTTCCCCGCGAGCCTAGTCAGGCGGTTCTGGTGCGGCAACTCAACGCCATGCCGCACCGCCTTGCCGACTACGGGTTCGCAGTCTCCACCGGGCCCCTGGTCTGGAACCGCCACAAGGACCAGCTTCGTCTGACCCTCGACACAGGATGCTATCCCATCATCTGGGCCGAAGCCGTGAGTGCAAATGGAACGTTCCAGTTTCAAGCCGCGCGCCGCAACCACTTGCCCTATCTCTGGCTCAAGGATCGGCAGGATTTCCTGATTCACAACGAACCCTGCATCCTCCTACAGCGCACGACCGCCAAGGAACAGCGCCGTCGGCTGATTGCGGCTGTCATACCGAACTCCTTTATCGTCGAGTATCCGGGGTTCTCCGTGGAGAACCACTTAAACATGATCTCCGCGACCAGCGCGCAACCCACGGTCGCCCTGTCCACCTTGGCCGCCTTGCTCAACTCGGCGGCTGTTGACCGGGCATTCCGCTGCATCAGCGGCAGCGTGGCCGTTTCAGCCTACGAGCTCAACAACCTGCCCCTGCCGGCTCCCGCGCACCTGCACCGCATTCAGGATGCCGTTTTCTCCGATGTCACGCGCCAGCAACTGGAGGACCTGATTGAAGACTGCTACCGAAGCGTACAGCGAGTCCGTCGTGTTACTGCCGCCGATCGTACCGTTGAACGTCATCGTGAAATGGTTGCCTGAGATCTTCCCTGAAGGCACGCCCAATCGGAACTACGTCATTCGCGAGATGGCGGCTAAGACTCTGTTTGTCATGCTTTACGCCGGCGCTGTAGAAGGGGCGGACCGGTGGCTGCGGCCAAACCAGGTCACGCGCATGACCGACGCTCAATCGCGCAAGACCGACGCCAGCGAGAGGATCCGATGGGCGCGCGAATCTCTGCGACAAGGCAAGTCGAGCAACATCCCCGGAAGGTGGTACGCGGTGGATACCCGCGAGCCGATCCGTGACGAGACCCTGCGTGCGGGATTGGTTGCGGTTGGCGCAGTAGTCGAACTTGGAGGCTTGGCCACCACCTCCGCCAAGCCAAGGTATGCGCTCTCCAAGTCATTCGCGGCGCTTCTGGCTGACCTGCACGGAAACTCACACGCGGGATCCGCCGAAGTCATGCACTGGCAGCGGGACCACCTGTCTGCCGCAGCGCTGGGGCGGGTTCGTCTACTGCGCGGAGCCGTGGTCCGATCAACCGGCCACAAGCGCGAGCAAGTGATGTTCCCGAACGGCGAAACGCGACTCATGCACCCAGGGCCGAGCACGGTTATCACCAAGGCAGTCGTCGAAGTCTTCGCCGTGCGCTTCCTGCGCGAGCCCGGCGTGGTGTTCTTGAGCGAATCAGGCAACAAGGTGGTCGCGCGGGACAACGCGCTGGCTTCGGCGATTGGACTGAAGCTTGACTACGCACGGAACCTCCCCGATATCGTACTCGCCGATGTAGCGGCGAGCGCTCCGCGAGTTGTCTTCGTCGAGGTCGTCGCCACTGACGGTGCCGTAACGGAGCAACGAAGAAAGGCGCTGCTGGATGTCGCCGCCGGTGCAGGCTACACCGCAGGGCATGTGTCTTTCGTGTCGGCTTTCCTGGACCGCAAGTCCCCGGCTTTCCGCAAACTGGCTTCCGAGATCGCATGGGATACGTTCGCCTGGTTCGTTAGTGAACCGGACAAACTCGTGATCTTCGGCGGCGAGGGTATGCGCGAACTGCCCTCGCTAAGTGGCGCTCAAAGGTAGACGCACCGACGAAAGCGCCGGAGACAGCGCTCCCGCGCATCGCCAAGCCGCCCCAGATCAATCCACCCGCCACAGGCTGCCAAACAGCGGCAGCAGGTGGCGGTCCAGAAGGTTGGCGCAGACGCTCCGGCTCACCGTGTTCGCATGCGTTCCACCCAGTACGCATCCGGCGTTGCGGTTCGGCCGGCGACTGTGGTGCCGAGTTTCACCGTAATCCAGACCTGGGAATATGAAAACAAGAGACAACGCACAGCGCATAATCCGCTTCGACCGTCCTGAACGGGTTACGGGGGGGTGTCCGACCCATGGCGTCGGCTACCGAGGCTGCAATCACGAAGGATTCGCCAGCGGAGGTCATCACTTACCCGTCGGGTCCGTGTGGCAGGACATCTGGGGCACGAAATGGCATCGTGAACATGAGGGCGTGATGGGCTTTCCGCGAGGGGCCCCTCTCGCAGACTTGCCGGCGGCCCTTGATGCGTACGCATGGCCTGATCCCAACGACGAGAGGATCGTGCGGCAGATCTACGAACAGGCCGACGGGTGGAACCAGGATGAGACCTTTCTTTGCGGTTCCCATCGCGACACGCTCTGGGAGAAGTGCTACATGCTGGTCGGCATGGAAAATGCCCTGTGCTACTTCTATACGGAGCCCGATGCGATGCGCGCTGTGCTGCATCGCATCATGGACTTCCAGGCGGGTATCGCGCAGCACTACGTGAAGTTGGGCGTAGAGATGGTCAGTATGTCGGATGACCTTGGCACCCAGTGCGGACTGCTCATTTCGCCCGCGTTAATCAACGACTTTCTGATGCCGGAGTACAAACGACTCTTCGCGATCTACAAGTCGAGGGGCGTTCTGGTGAGCTTCCACAGTTGCGGTCACATCGAGCCGGCGCTGGATATGTTCATGGACCTCGGGGTGGATATCCTCAACCCAGTGCAGGCGACGGCCAACGACCTTGACGTGGTACGCAGCAGGACGCAGGGACGCATGGCATTGCAGGGCGGCATTAGCTCCGGGCTGGTCGCCAGCGGCCCTATCTCGGCGATTCGCCGGGAGGTGCAGCGGCGCATCTGGCAGCTTGGTCGCCAGGGCGGCTATTTCTGCTCACCCGATCAGGGCATGCCCTGGCCGGAAGAGAACATCCAAGCGCTTCGGGACGCCGTCGCAGAATTCGGTCAGTACCCTTTGCGAGAGCCGCAGCAGGAGAAGATCTCTCACCCGCCGAGATGAAGAAGCGCGGCAAGGATTGGAACGCTGCCGCGCGGCGGTCAACATATAGTGACGCCCGTGTGGCGCCGAGGTGCCACTGGATCCCTGGCTACTGCAGGCGACGAGGTTGCGCCCCTTCGGCCGCGGGTTCTGCCAGCGCAAAGCGCACCTGCAAGGTCACCTGGTCGCCACTGCCGGGAAGCGCCTCGATAGCCAGTCGCTCCACGCGCCAGGGCGGTTGCGCCGCGGTGAAGGCCGACACAACCACGAGTGCATTGGAGGCCGAGATCCGATCCCAGCGCAGGTCGGTTTGCACGCCGACCCAACCACTCAGGGGTGGCGCCCGCGTCACATCACTGGCGTCCGGCGCCGGAATGGCCGCTGGCAGCAGCGCGCCGGGAGCCGGTGCCGCCTGCGCAGGCGCCTGCTGCCAGTCGTGCAGCAACTCGCGTTCGGCCGTGCGGTAGGCGGCCAGGCGTTCCAGGTCCGGCAACAGCGAGGCCTGCAGCGCGGCGCGACTGCGCAGCTGTGCCGTCGTCGAGCGCAGCCGCTGCCACGTGGCAATCGTAGACACCCCTGCCAGCGGCAGCAGGCTCCAGACCAGCAGGCAAACATACCGGCGGCGCATGTTCACGGCATCCCCTCCACGGCGATGCCAGTGAACTCGATGCTGCCAGCGCGTGGATTGCGGCTGAGCCGGGCCGACAGACCGGCGCGTTTCAATGCCAGTTCGAGAGCATCGATATCGCCTTCGGCCTGCGCGGTCCCGGTCAAAGTCAGACGGCGGTCCTCCAGCCGCAGCGTGTGCAGGCTCACCTGGCGCAGCGCGGCAATCTGCAAGAGGTCGGCGATCGGCCGAAGCCGGTTCGGTTCGGTCAGCGCTTCGACCACGGGATGCAACCGGGCATCAAGCTCCTGGCGAGCAGCCGCGACCGCGGCGGCCCCGCGCATGGCAACCGAATGGTCGGCCAACTCCTGCACCTGCCCGGCCAGACACCGGTCGGCCGCGACGAGCCGTCCGCGAGCCTGGCGCCACGCCGCCAGGTCCGCGCCGATCACCAGCAAGGCCGCCACGGCCAGGGCCGCGAGCCCGCCGTCCTGACGGCGCTGGCGGCTGCGCTGAACCGCGGGTGGCAGCGCATCAGGGGGGCGCAGGTTCTGGTCCGAATGGCAACCCTCGCGCAACCCGTCGAGAGCAATTGCTCCGGCCAGATAGGAAACCGCATCGACCGGCCGTCGCACAGGCGCCGTGTCCGGTAGACCGGCCGCCAGGCAGAACCGCTGCCAGGTGGCGGGGTCGGCCTGTGGACCGCACAGGAACCAGTACGTCTGCCCGGGCGCGGATTCGCCGGCCAGCACCTGCAGCGTGCGCCGAACCGCGGCCCCATCGCCCGCCGGGAAAGTCGTGGCAGTTACGAGATGACGACCGGCGCCGACCACCAGGGTCCAGTCGGCCGTCCCGGTGCGGATCAACACATGCCGCTCATCTGCGCCAATGGCAGTCTCGCGCGTGTAGCGCCGCCACAAGGCCAGCGCCTCGGGAGTCGCAAAGGCGGGATCGCACCCGCGCGCGCGCAGCTCGTCCAGCCGTTCCTGCAACTTGGGTCGCGGCATGGCAAAGGCCATCAGGACCTGGCCAGACGTGCCGCCCCCTTCGGCGAGAACGTAGCGGCTCTCCTCAACGGGGAACGGCAACCGGGTGTCCAGCAGGCCCTCAGCCACCTGGCGTGCACGCGCGGCGCCGGCCACCGGCAGGGTCAGCCGAACCGTGAAAACCTGACGCGCGCCGCAGGCCGCGGCCGTCCGCACTCCCTGACGCGCCTGGGCCATGACCCGCGGCGCTCCTTCCGGCAACGTCCGAACTCGAATCCCACGCCACGTGCGCCACGCCGCGGCCCACACCGGCGCCCCCGAGAGGTCGTCGCACCCAAGCCAAGCGCCCGCCGGAATGGTCCCGGCCAGAGGGGATGCGGCGTTGAGAGGCGCTGGAGTGACAGACGACATTCGTGCACAAGGTTATTGCATTTCGAACATGCACTCAAGCATACTCGGACATCCATGCGCCTGTTGATCGTGAAACTCAGTTCGTTGGGCGACCTCTTCCACGCCCTGCCGACGGTGCATGCCCTGAAAGAGGGGCTGACGGCGGAGATCGATTGGGCCGTGCAGCCCGAATATGCCGAACTGGTCCGCTGCTTCACCGACGTGAGCCGGGTGGTGCCGATCCCGCGGCGCGACGTACGGCACGCCCTGCCTGGCGCGATGAAGGCGCTGCGGGCCGCACGCTACGACGCCGTGGTCGATTTGCAGGGCTTGTTCAAGAGCGCGCTTGTCACGCGGCTGGCGCGGGCCCCACGTCGGGTGGGTCCATCGTACAGCCGCGAATGCGCAGCCCTCTTTTACACGCAGCGGGTCCCGCGCGGCGATCCGGGCCAGCACGCCGTGGACCAAGCCATGGACGTGCTCGCCAGCTTCAGACTGCCGCGGCCGGCGCGCCCGTGCTTTCCGCTGGCGTTTCCGGCTTACGCGCTGCCGGACGCGCGCCCGCGCATCGGGCTCCTGCCCGTGTCGCGCTGGCAGACCAAGAACTGGCCGGTGGGGCACTACGTGGCCCTGGCACGGCAACTGGCGGATTCCTGGGGCGCGCGCGTCTATGTGCTGGGCAGCCGCGACGACGCCGAGGTAGCCGAAACGATCTGCAAGGCCGCCCCGACGGCCATTCAGAACCTCTGCGGCCGCCTGACACTGCCCCAACTGGGAGGCGTGCTGGGACAACTGGATCTGCTGGTGGCGAACGACTCGGGGCCGGTGCACCTGGCGGCCGCGCTGGGTACGCCCTGCCTGGTGCTCTTCGGCCCCACCTTTCCGGCACGCACCGGCCCGTATGGACCGAACCATCGGGTGATGCAGCTTGATCTCGCATGCCAGCCCTGCCGCTCACGCACCTGCCGGGTTGGCGGCATTCCGTGTCTGGCCAACATCCGGCCCGAACAGGTCTTCACCGTAGCGGAGGAGATGCGCGCCCGGAGGCCGTTGCAGCCGTCGGTCACGGAACCGGCTCCACCTTGAGCGTGGCGAGCTTGCCGTCCACCACATTGCGGTGGATGAACAGAAGCTCCTGCCGGCCAGCCGGCAAGTCAAACGCCCCGATCAACTCCGTCACGACCTCTTCGGCCACGTGCTTCGGCTTCAGGCCGGCCGAGGCCGAGGCGAGTTCCAGCGGGACCTCCAGCGCCTGGGTCTTGGTGCCCCACCCCCAGTAGGTGAGCAGCCCGCAGCGGCCGCCGACGAGATTAATGCCAGCGGCACGGTCTCGCCAACCAAGTAGGCGGTCCGTTCGAGCGGCAGAACGAGGGAAGCTCCCATTGGCGACGGGACCGGCGCAGCCGGCTGCGGCTCTTGTGCGCGCAGCCAGACGGCGGCGAGGAGACAGATGAGGAACAACCCGGCGATCTGTACGCGCTTATCGGCTCCGCTGAGCTCAAGCAAGGAAGAAAGGAAAAAGGGACGTCTCCGGCGTACTCGGAAGCTGCGCGTGAGCCTCCCGGTCCGGAAACGCCCCGTTCACATGTGCGTCGGGAACGGTCTACCACCGTTCGCGACGGTCGCCGCGCGACTCCCCGCGGTCGCCGCCACGGTCGCCGCCACGATCACCGCGGTCGACACGAAAACCGCCGCCGCCACCACCCCGGAATCCACCGCCGCCACCCCCACCACCACCACCACCGCGACGATCCTCGCGCGGCTTGGGCTGCGACTCATTGACGCGCAAAGCCCGGCCCATGAAATCCTGGCCATTCGTGGCCTCGATGGCGCGCTGGGCGGCCTCGCGGTCCGGCATCTCCACAAAGCCGAAGCCCTTGGACTGCCCGGTCACGCGATCGCTGACCACGCGCGCGTTGCTGACATCGCCATGCGGCGAGAACAGGGTCCGGAGATCATCATCCGAGACCTTGTAGGGGAGGTTGCCGACATAGATATCCATGCCTTGCCGTCCTCTGTTTCCACTATTCAAGTGCCATGGATTCACTCACTCAGAACTCGGGCCCACCCCCATGGCACGCGAGTGGACCTTCAGGCATGACCCTCATGCCACTGCAGACAGCCGTGATGGGAGAAACCAACCAGACGGACGCGCAAGGAAACTCGGTCGACAAGTCCGGTTCAAGATTCGGGCGGCGCCCTGGCGCCGCGAGTCACTGCTCCCTGTGTACCTGTTGCCTACCCCGTGCCACCCCTGACACTCGGAAAACCAGTGTTTTAATCGTAGCCAGCGCAGATCGGCCTCGCAAGCACAAAACCTCACGGCGCAACCGCAGCCGCGAACTCCCGCAGTCGCGCCGCGTGGGACTCCTCGGCGACGACCAGGTTCGTGAACGCGTGACGCAGGGAGGGCAGCGGCGTCTGGCGGGCCAGCTGGCGATAGAAGCGCGCGGTCGCCTCCTCGTGCTCGATCGCGTGCGCCAGCACCTCGCGCTCCGAGGCCGCGACATCGTGTGTGAGCGCCTCGGCTGCCGGCCACTCCACGGCGGCAGTCTCCGGGATCCGGGCTTCGCCATGTTCGCGTTGCAGGCTGCCCAGATGCTGGAAGTGGTCATCCTCCTCGGCGGCCAGTTGTTCCAGCAGCTCGCGCAGCCCGGGCGTGACGGCCTTGGAGGCCAGCGCGCGGTAGTCCTCGAAAGCGGCCTGCTCGAAGGCCGCGGCCTGGGCCAGCACAAGGCGTCCCAGTGCACCCACCGGGGCGGCCGCGGCGCGGGCCACGGCGGGCCGCTCGGGCCGCCAGCCTTCGCGCAGCACCAGGGCGCCGATCACCAGGAACAGGGCGCCGGCGCCGATCTTGATGTAGCGTTCGGGCACGTAGCGGCTCAGCAGCCCGCCCCACAGCACCGCCACCAGAGTCGAGACCACCAGGGCCAGCGAAGCCGCCACAAAGACGGTCCAGCGCGCCGAAGCCGAGGCCGCCCGGCTGACCACCGAGAGCTGGGTCTTGTCGCCCAGTTCGGCCAGGAAGATCATGACAAAGGTGCTGAGAAAGAGTTTCCAGTTCATAGCTGATTTCCTGCCGGCCGGCTGCCGCCGCGCCCTTCGACTGCCAGCCGGTCGGCGGCCAGGGCGTCATCGATCATCGCAAACGGCCGTCCCGGGTCGGCGGCCAGAAACGCGTGGAGATGCCCGGCCAGGCGATCGAGCGCCAGGGCATGCAGTCGCCCCTCGGCCTGCTGGATCTGTCCGGCCAGCGCGCCGACACGCGCAAAGGGCGAAGCCCCGGGCTGGTCCCACAGCAGGCGCATCGTGCGCGGGAAGCGATCGCGATTGCCGACCAGCTCCCAACAGCGCGCCAGGCACTGAACCTGCATGAGATCGTCAAAACTGAGGACGTCGGACCGCAGCACCTCGTAGGGCGGCGCCGGGCTGAAGAGCAGACCGGCCGCCGCGGCCGTCCGGGCCAGCGTGGTGCCGGGCAACTGCTTGAGCAGGTTCAATTGCAGAACCTCCGGGTGCAGCGCGACCAGACGGTCAAAGCCTGCCGCCAGCGACGCCAGATCCTCCCCGGGCAGGCCGGCAATCAGGTCGACCTGCACGTCGGCGCGGACCGCGTGCACCAGTCGGTGGAGGGTCGCCAGGACCGTATCCGGATCGATCCGGCGGCCGATGCGGCGGCCCACCGCCGGGTTGAGGGACTGAACTCCCACTTCGAGGTGCAGCGACCCGACCGGGAAGGCTTCCAGCGCGCGCCAGAGGGCCGGGTCGAGGGCCACCGGCACAATCTCGAGATGCAGCCGCAAGCCCGGCACCTGGCGCGCGCGCAGCCAGTCCAGCAGGGCCACGGCATGGCTGGTGTCCGCGTTAAAACTGCGGTCCAGGAACTTGAACCGCCGCGCGCCGCGCGCCAGCAGGGCCTCCAGCGTCGCGAACACCCGCGGCAAGGGCAGCAGGCGCAACGGCTGACCGCCGGAGGTGCAGTACGCGCACTGAAACGGACAGCCGCGCGAGCTCTCGACGTACACGTGCCGCTGGCGCAGATCAGTCGCCGTGTAGCACGCGTCGGGCGCAATCAGCTCGTCGGCCGCGACCGGCGCCGCGAGCACGCAGGCCGGCGCCTCGTCGTCAATCCGGGCCGGCGTCGGGCCGGACGCGACGCCCAGCCACGCCTCCGCCAGCGCGCGGAAGGCCGCCTCCCCCTCTCCGCACACGAGGGCATCGGCCAAGCCGAGCCAGCCGGCCGCGCCCTCGGGCGTGATCTCGGGGCCGCCGACCACGACCCGGACGGCCGGCGCGACACGTCGCAGAATGCGCGCCGCGTCCTGGAACAGCCGCACGTTCCAGAGATAGACCGAAAACCCGACCACCCGTGGACGGCAGGCCAGCACGTCGGCGACGAGTTGCAGCGGGGTGACGCCGAGGTCATACTCGAACAGACGCGTGCGAGCCTGCAGCGGACCCAGGTTGGCCAGCAGGCAGCGCACCCCGTGGGCGCAGTGGGTGTAGCGGGCGTTGACCGCCGCCAGCACAATCTCGCAGGTCGCGGCCCCGGCCATGCGCGGGTGTCCCTTCAGTCCTTGAACAGTACCATGGTGTTGCGCGGAATCCGGCCGGCGTCAACGCTGTCGCCGAGGTGCAGCGTCCCGTCGGGAAACAGGTAGAACGTGTCGGCCGCCTGCCAGCGTGGGCCGCAGATGTCAAACGCCCGCCGGCGCGCCGTGATCGGCCCGCCCACGCCATAGCCGGTCAGCACGCGTGTGCCCTTGGGCAGGGCCGCCAAGGTCGTGGCGGTGAGTTCGCTGCCCCGCCGGAACTTGCCGTCGGCCAGAAGATAGATCGTGCGGGACGAGAGCGCCTCGCTGCCGGCGACCGTGACCGGGGTGGCATCGCCCACACCCAGGGTCTGGGGCTTGTCAGGTGGGTTCGCATCGCCGCCGGACAGAACCACGCGCGTGCCGGCCGCCAGGCTGCGCCAGGCCGTGATCTCGTTGCCGCGGCGGCGGGTGCCATCGGGAAAGATGTAGAGCGTATCGGCGCTGTTGTACTCGTCGCGCGCAATATCCCAGGCCGAACGACCGGGTGCGATCGTGTCGGACGAAGCCACCGCCTGGTAGGAGGCTGCGGCCTGCTCCTGTTCCTGCGCGCTGCCGCCGTACAGCACGCGCGCCAGGTAGGGGTCGGCCACGACCAACCGCTTCGCGGCCACATCCGGGTCACTGCGGGGCTTGGCGGTGAGCCCCAGGCGGGCGCGCACCGACGCGAGGGCAAAGCGCATGCCGCAGCGTTTGCGGCCTCGGTGACTCCGCGGCTGCCAGCGGTTGGGCGTGCCGTAAGCGACCATCGAATGCGGCAGGACCCGTTCATCGGGAATCCGGTAGGCCTGCTGGATTGCCGCGATCAGTGACGCCAGGCTGCGGTACTGGGCCGCCGTGATGTCGCGGTTGTGGTAGCCGGCCACCTCGATGCCGACCGAGGTCGAGTCGATGTCCGTGCGGCCGTTCCACATGCTGCGGCCGCAGTGGTAGGCGACGCGCCGCTGGTCGACCAGCCGGTAGACCTGGCCGGCCTCGCTGACCAGGTAGTGCGCCTCGCCGCGCTGGCTGAGCTTCTCCAGGGCGCCGCGCGAGGCCCCCTCCGTGGTATGCAAGATGATGTAGGCCGTTGACTTGCGGAGCGGCCTCTCGCGGTTGCGGGGACTGTAGTAGGCGTCCGAGACGGTGACCGCGCCGAGCGCGCCGACCAGGGCCAGCAACGGCACCAGGCGGCTGATCCGCCGCAGGCCATGCCACGCCCCGGTCCGCCGCCGCGCACCGCCGGCACCCGCCCCCTCGCCCACCGTGTCTCGCGGTTCGCGGTCGGTCACGGCTGTTCCCACGCCGGTCGGCCGACAATCAGGTTATCCGCCGTCATCGCCGCCGGCACGGGCAACTTGAGCAGATGTAGGATCGTGGGTGCCACGTCGGAGAGCTTGCCCTGCGGCCGAAGCGTGGCCCCGACGCTGTCGCGCGCGACGTAGATGCACTCGACATCATTGAGCGTGTGGCTGGTCTTGACCATGCCGGTGACGTAGTCGACCATCTGCTCGGAGTTGCCGTGGTCGGCCGTGATCAG
>CAZZCT010000158.1:0-12360 GCA_964652365.1 uncultured Lentisphaerales bacterium | reverse complement strand
CCCTTGGAGGGGCGACCCTGTGTCGCCCGCGGCGGGGTGAAGTTACGGACGAGCTCATTCGAGCGTAAACCACTGCACTTCCACCCGCCGGTCGGCGTCCGAACCCTTGCCGGTCGGTTCGTCGGCGCCCACGCCCTGCGTCTCCAGGCGCGCCGCGTCGACCTTGTGGCGCTCCTGGAGGACCTGCTTGAGCTCGCCGCAGCGCGCCTTCGACAGGCTCTTCAGCGCCAGCTTGGTCTCGCGCACGCGGCTCTCGCCGCCTTGGCGGCGGAAATCCGCCAGCATCGAGCCGTCGGCGTGTCCGCGCAGCAGGATCACCGAGCCTGGGCTCACGCGCAGCATCTGGTTGATGGCCTCCAGATTCTCGAGGTTCTCCTTATTGCCCAGGTCAAGCTTGCTCGAATTGGCGCGGAAGTAGAAGCGGATGTCGCGCTTCAGCAGGGCCTCATCCTCCAATGGGTTGCGCTCCGCGTTGCCGGTCTTGCCGCGCAGGGGGACGATGGCTGCCAGCTGGTCCTTGAAGGGCGCCTGCCCCGACAGGGCTGCCAGTTGGGTTGTGCTCACGAGGCGGGCCGGGTCGGCGGCCTTGCCGATCAGGGCGTCGCCGTAGACGTAGCGCGCCGTCTCGTAGATGTATTCGAAGCTGCCGGCACTCTCGAGGGTGCCCGCGAAGAAGGCTTGCCCTTCGGGTACGTTCGCCAGGTGCACCTTGGCCAGTTCGGCGCGCGTCTCGTCGGCCGTCCAGCCGAAGGCCTTGGCGATCACGGGCAGGTGGCGGTCCGGGGTCGTGCGCACGAGGTGGTTGCCCTCCATCAGCCCGGCCACGAGGCCCTGGACCACCTCGGGGTGGCGGGCGGCAAAGGCGCGGTTGACGCACAGGATATCGGCCACGATCAGCAGGTTGCGGTTCGTGATCAGCACGCGCGCCTTGCCGTTGCTGGCCTCGGCCACTTCCGTGGTCTTGGGCGCCCAGGTGACGCAGCCGGCGAGGCGTTTGCGTCCGGCCAGCAGGTCGCGCAGGAAGAGGTCGCCGGCTCCGAAGGCGTCGGCGCAGTAGACCAGGTTGATCTTTTCGGCCTCCGCCCGCGCCTGGAGGTCGGGCAACAGGGCGACTTCGAGACCAGCTTCCTGGGCCAGGTAACGGATGAAGAAGTCGGCTTCACTGAACTGGCAGGAGGCGACGACCTTTCCGCGCAGGTCGTTGATGCGGGTGATGTCGCTACGCACGACCACGCCGTCTGCGCCGCGTGAAAATCCGATCAGCGCCGGAACCGTCACGTCAAACTGCGCGCCATAGGCCGCGAGCAGGTCCACGGTCGTGGCGGCCGCGCCGACCCGGCCACTGTTGAGCCCGCTCCAGTTCTCTTCCTCGATCAGACGGATGCGCACCTTGAAGCCATGCTTCGCGAAGAGTGAGTCCTGGTTGGGTTCCAGGCCGCCATTGGCGGCGATCAGCCCGGCGTAGCCCGCATACTCGCTGAGTTCGAGGTCGAGCACGCCCTCCTGCATGGCATACTCGGCGGCGGGCTTGAGACGCGGAATCTCCGTGCGCGTTTCGACCAGTTCGGCATCCTCGGTCAGCGCTTCGGCGGCGATCCCCACACCGGGGAGCAGCATGGCTGCGGTCATCAAAGCGGCGATTACGCCGCGTGTCGCGGAAATCCGGTTGCGCATGGTGGAACTCCTTTGGTGTGATTGGTGATCGTTGATCTGTGCGCTCTGAATCCGCCGGTCCTTTTCAGCGGTGCCCTCCGACCTCCGACCTCTGACCTCCGGCCTCCGACCTCCGGCCTCCGATCTCCGGCCTCTGCCCTCTCCCAATGACCATCTCACGGCGGCCGCAGAAAGGCGTCCGGGTCGAGGCGCTGGCCCTCCTCGGCGGCCGGGGGCGTGGCCAGCAGTGTTTCGTCGGCCATCTGTCCGAGCGCGCTGGCGAAGCTGGCGATCTCACCCTCGGTGCGGCGCAACGCGGCCAGTTCGTCCAGTCCCTGGCTGACGCGCACGCGTTCAAGGTCCAGGGCCGTGCGCTCGCGCAGGCTGCGGAGCTGCTCGATGTCGCCGCGCAGGGCGGCGCAGGCCTCGTCGAGGCGCGCGATGGCCTGCTGGTAGGCCGCGGACATGGCCTGGCGCTCGGCAACATAACGGGCGGTCTGCTCGATCACGTTCCGGGCGCGCACGGCATCAAATGACTGTCCGCCCACGACGGCGGGCCAACGATCCTCGTCGTCGGAGCGCTGGACCGCCTGTTGCAGGCGGCGGTTGAGATTGGCGATGCCGGTCAGATTGGCTTCGAAGTCGCGCCGTTTGAGGGCGATCTCGGCGCGCCGTGCGTCGACGCGCTGCAGGCGCGCGGCGCGGTCGGCGAGCTGTCGGCCGATGCGGGCGTCGGCCCATTTCAGGTAGCCGGCCGGATCCTGTGTGATCTCTTCGGCGCTCCAGGTGCGCTCGGGCTCCGGCGCGGCAGCGACTGGCGGGGTGGGGGGCGTGGCGGTTGGCGGCGGGGCGCGACGGCCACACCCCGTGACCAGTGCGGCCAGGGCCAGAACCGCGGCCGCCCGCACCGCGTGTGACAGAACCGTTCGGGACACCCGGTTTACTCCTGCATGATCCGGGCGAACTCAGACTCGTCCACCGAGGTGGCCTGAGTGGCGGCCAGGTCGTCCAAACTGATCGTGCCCGGCTCCGAGGCGGCCACACCCAGGACCGAGGTCTCGATGACGGTCCGGATCGAGAGCAGGTTCTGGGTCAGTTCGTCGGTGATCTGCTGAACCTTGAGCATCTCGCGGCTGGTGGTGATCTGCGCGAGCTGCTCGCCGGCGCGGTCACGCGCCTCCTGCACTTTGACCACCTGGGCCTTGAGCTGCTGCGTGGCGGCGTCCAGCTTGACGATCAGGGCGGCCTTGCTCTTGATCTCGCCGGCGAACTTGAGAATCTGGCGCTTGCACTGGTCGGCATCCAGCGCCACGCCGCGCCAGGCGGCGGTCCAGGCCTGGTTGGTGTCAGCCTGCCGGAAGAGCGTCTTCAGCTCGGCCAGGGCCTGCTTGCCGAGGGTGACCTTGTTGCGGTTCTCGCCCAGCATGTTCTCGATCTGGCCGCGTTTCTGGGCGATGGCAATTTCGCTGGCCTTGAGCTTGATGATGGCCCCCTGCGTCTGGGCCTCGCAGAAGTTGAGGTAGTTCACGGGGTCTTTGGCGATGTTCTCCGGGGTCCACTTGGCGAAGCCGGCATAGGCGACATCCGCCTTGGTCCGGAAGACGTCGCTCAGGAAATAGGCCGCCGCGCCCACCACCAGCGCGACCAGCAACACACCCACCACCACCTGTACCAGGCCGAACCCCGCTCTTGCGCGCATCGTGCAACTCCTTGGTGTCGGGCGCCCGGAAGCGAGCCGCCAGACATGGCCGTGATGTTCGGGCGGAAGCGGGAAAATGTCAAGCGTCCCTCGCTTGCGGCTGCGACCCGGGTTGCTGATGCACTCCGGCGGGTTCGGGGTTCAGTGCCCAGGGTTCAGACTTCATGCTGCGTTGGTAACAGAGGACGGATTGCTGGCCCTGCTCATCCGTCCGCGATTCATTGGCATTGCACGTCGGGAGGAGCAAGGTATCCTATACATTGACCCGTGCGAGTATTGGAAGCCGTCAAGAGGGTTCACCATGAGACCAGCTCAGTTTGTATTTCTGCTGGCGCTGCTGTCCCTCCGGGCCATGGCCGCCGCTGACGTCCGCATCGCCATCCTCGCCGGGCAGAAGCTTAACACGACCGGACTCACCGATCGCGCGCAGTCCATCATGGTGGGACTGCTCCTGGGTGCCGATGCTCTGCTCGATGTGGAACGCCTCGGTCAGGACCAGGACAAAACCCGGCAGTACCTCCGTCTCGTGTTCCGGCAGCCCGTCCGCCGCCTGCGTTTCACCGTCACGGGGATTCATGAGTCGGAATCGATGGATCAGGAGGACCCGCCGTGGCTGAACCTCGTGGAACTCACGTTGTTCGAGAGCCGGGAGGAGCCGCAATGAGAGCAAAACGGTATTTGGTTTGGACCGTCCCCGTAAAACAAACCTTGGTTGTTGCTGCCCTGGCCGTCCTCTGGGCGCAAGGCGCTAGCAATGACCCCATTGCACGTGTGGTGCAGGGAGATGACGCCGTGGCCTTCCGGCTGTACGAACTACTGGCACAGGCCGGCGGCAACCTGGTCTTCTCCCCGTTCGGGATCTCGATGGCATTGGCGATGACGGCGGCCGGTGCCAATGGCAACACACTGGATGAGATGCGCCAGGTCCTGGCGATCCAACAGACGGACGCGGACCACCACGCCGCCTTCTCTTCCCTGTCCGCACAGATCGAACAAGGCGCCCGGAAGAACGGTGTCGCCCTTCGGATCCGCAACGCGCTGTACCTTGATCGCGCGACCAGCGTGCAACCGACATACAGGAACATTGTGGAGCAAGCCTACCGGGCCAACCTGTTCACGGTGGACTTCGCCAACGGTGCCGCGGTTTCCAGTCAAATCAACGCCTGGGCGAGCGAAGCCACGTCCGGACGGTTGACGCAAATGGTCGACGCGGACCAATTTTCCCGCGACACAAAGCTCCTCCTGCTGAACACCGTCTTCTTCAAGGGTACATGGCGCCATCGGTTTTCCAGAAGCAACACGCGCCCCGTGCCCTTCCACGTGACGCCAACCCGGAGCGTTCCCGTCCCCATGATGCATCAGAAGACGATGGCAGGATACGTGGCGGATTCCGCAGTGGCTGTTTTGGAACTGCCCTATGCCCGTGACGGATTCAGCATGGTCCTGCTACTGCCCGCCCGCAAGGAAGGACTCCGGGAACTGGAGGCCACCCTCACCGTGGAGCAGGTGGAAGCGCTGATGCAGCGGCTCGCTCGCATCGAGGTCGACGTCCGTATTCCGCGGTTCGCTTTCCGTTCCGACCTCCCGCTGAACGCCATTCTGGGCGCCATGGGGATGAAGGATGCGTTTATTGGGGAAGCAGCCGATTTCACCCGGATCTCTTCCGACCACGGGCTCCATGTCAGCGACGTCCGTCACGGTGCCGGGATCGAGGTGGATGAAGAGGGTACGACGGCTTGGGCAGGCACAACGGTCCACATGATGGAGGGTATGCCGCCCAGCCCACCCGTGTTCCTGGCGGACCATCCTTTTGTGTTCTTGATCCTTGAGAACTCCTCCGGCACCATCTTGTTCATGGGCCGGGTTGCAGACCCGAGTCGCGACAAACATTAAATCTGCACGCATTCCCATACCACCGGAGAAATGGACAACATGAAAATTGGACGAATTGCACGACAAGTGGTTTGGGCGGAGAACCCCAAGGCGGGGATGTTCTTCGCGATGACGGTCGTGTCGGTCTTGCTGTGCGTCGTCGCTCCGGCACTCAGCTACGTGGCGTTTGCCGCTCCGCCAATCGGGAAAAATGCGCGAATGAACTTGGCGCTGATACGGATCTTCACTGATGGTCAGGATGTGCGCACCCTTCTCCTGCTTCTTCTGTTTCTTCTGCTGTTGCTCTATGCCATGATGCTCACGTGGAGCTACTACACGTCGCTGCTGCGGACGGTGCTCGCCTCAAAACGTCGTTACGCCGTGCCGCTTGGGTTTGTCGCCACTGTCGCGCCCGTTCTCGGTCTTTTCAGCGTCGTGCTCCCCTGCGCGATCAAGGCTCGCGTCCGCAAGGCGCTGCTCGCGTTCGCTGCCATGACGGCGTGCATAATCTTAGCGGCAGTGGCGAATATCTCCGATGCCCTCCGACCGGAGCTAGTGGTCGCATTGTGTCTGATGGCGGGACTGCTTCATGCGGCCGTTCTCATTCACCTGCCCCCCGGACGGGTGGGCCGGTTGGCTTACGCGCCGGCCGTTCTGCCGATCGCGCTGGTCGCAGTGCTGGCTGCGGCGGACGCCCATCTGCATGCGCAGGTTCAGAAACTGGAGGCGGATTTCTACGGGCAAAGCGGGCTATCCGTGACTGCTGAGGAGTTCAAGGAAGAACTCAGGGGCGGCATCTCAAAAGAGGAGCCGCCCTATGACACGCTCTTTTGCGAGGTGGCGAAGCTCCCAGTGGTGCCGCAAATCAATCCGCACGGGGGCGACGGCGGGCCGACCGAAGCGCAAGCCGTGCAGTTCGAAGCGTTCGCCACCACGAATGCCACTCTATTTTCCAAAGTCGATGCCCTCACTGCGCAGAGGAACCTGAAATTCAGGGATGACGTGGAGTGGCATTGGCAGTCGAGGCCCCTATTGGAGTTCATGGTCCCCCTGGAACCGTATTTCAGGCTGGGGCACTGGTATCTCGCGAAAGGACGGCATGCCGCCTGGCGTGGTGACGGCACAACAGCAGTTGATTGCATCGACCGTATCGACAACCTGTCCACATGGCTGGCACACAATGCCGCCAGCTCAAGCCAGATTACCAGCATGCTCCTCGAAAATTTCACACTCCTCTGCCTCGAGGCCGCCGTCACGGTCTTGTCGGATGCGGAACTCGCAGTGCAACAGAGGCACATGCGAATCAATCCGCGCGATCTCATCGAGCGTTGCCGCATGAACCGAATCGCGTCTTACATTCTGTTCGAGGATGCGGCGAGCGTGATCACGGCACAAGGCGCGTTCGGTAGCCAGCGGAGAGCGACAGGAAGACTCTGCCTTCCTTTCATCCGGTTCTATGTAAAGCTGGAGAAACGATGCGCTCTGCAATATGTGATTCATGAACTCAAACTGTTCGATGGCGAAGCACGCTTAGAAGTGCAGCTTTACGACAGACTGGAAGGCGACGAGCACGAATGGTGGAGCGGTAGAAGCGTTCGCATGCCGATGAGCCGACGATTGTTGTACAGCGTACCCGCGTATGGACGCTTCGCCGATACCATTGACAGACTTCACGCGGCGGAAATCGGGCTGGCGGTCGAGCGGTACAGACGCCGCCGCGGCAGGCTGCCAGAGGAGTTGGGCGAGCTGGTGCCGGAGTTCCTGGAGAGCCTGCCGCCATCAACCGCCACCGGCAAGCCGTTCGAGTATCAACGCGGCGCTTTCGACGTCCCGTGGTTGTCAGGAGAAAGAAGGACGAGGCGGGTCATCGGCTACCGCGTGTTCAGCCGCTATGACGACAACCAGCCGCGGATGAACCCTGGTTTTGCCGTGTCGCTAGAGAGCCGACAATGGAGGGGATTCACCGAAAGCGATTGACGGGCTGCGGCCACGGTGGTAAACACGGCCCCAAAATGTTGATCAGAGTTCGACATCTCGGAACGCGGTGAGAATCCGCGACGGTCCCGCCGCTGTGATCAGGGACCGGGCATGACCAGGCCGCCATGGCCGGTCACTGGTGCAGGCACACGCACGACGGGAAGACTGTCATGCCCGGGACGATCTGAGAGTCAGAAGACCTGTCGAACTCTGTAGTTTGCGACGTAATCCGATGGCAAAGGGTTTCGGTCAGACCGCCGTGGTCTGCCGAAGCCCTTTTTGTTTTTTGGTCGTTCCGGGGATGAACACGTGGAAGCTGTCGTAGTGAAGGTGATTGGATCGTTCGATCTGTGCCGGGTTCGACGGCCGACGGCTGCGGCCGGCGAGGCCGTGGTGGAGGTCGCGCTTGCCGGCCTGTGCCGCACGGATCTGAAGCTCATTGAGGTCGGGCACCGCGACCTGGTGCTGCCGCGGATTCCGGGTGAGGAGGTCGTTGGGCGCGTCATCGAGGTCGGCACTGGCACAGACGCGCACCTGATCGGTCAGCGGGTTTATCTCTACCCGGGTACGTGGTGCGGTACGTGTCCCCCGTGTCGCCAAGGAGCCCAGAATCTGTGCGCACACATGGCGATCATGGGCTTTCACCGCGACGGCGGGTTTGCCGAGCACGTGGCCGCGCCGGTGCGGAGCCTCGTGCCGCTGGCCGCTGACTTGTCCTTCGAGCGCGCGGTGTTCGCCGAGCCTCTCTCCTGTTGCCTGAACGCCCTTGAACTGGCGCGTCTTGCGGCCGGCGATCGGGTGGGCGTCTGGGGGGCGGGTCCGGCCGGGCTGCTGCTGGGGCGTGCCGCAACCGCGCTGGGTGCCCACGTGACGGTGATTGAGCCGATCGAGGCCCGCCGGCATTTCGCTGGCGGCCTGTGTCGCGCTCCCGAGGTCGGCTTTGACGTGGCGGTGGTGGCCGTGGGATCGGGCGCGGCCTACGCGGACGCGTTGCGGCATCTGGCTCCGCGGGGGCGCCTCGTGGTCTTCGCGGGGCTCTCGGCTCAGGAGTGTGTCCGGGAACTCGACTTCAACCGGCTGCATTACCACGAGCAGACCGTCGTCGGCGCCTACGGTTGCAGCTACCGGCACGGGGTGCAGGCGCTGGACCTGATCCACACCGGGCGCGTCGGCGTGGACGATCTGGTCTCGCATCGACTGCCCCTGGCAGAGCTGGGGCGGGCGCTGGACCTTGTCAGGTCCAAGGCGGGTATCAAGGTTCTCCTGTACCCCGGCTCGCGCCCGGGTGCGCGATCGGTGGCGTGAGTGGAGGCAGCAATGCGGGAGCAGAGCCTGAGGGCATTCGGGCGGATCATTCAGCGGCTGGTCAGCGGCAACGCGCTGACGCGCCAGGAGACGTATGCGGCGTTCGGCGAGGTACTGCGGAACGGGCAACCCGATCTGCAACAAGGCGCCTTTCTGGCGGCCCTGGTGGCCAAAGGCGAGACCGCGGCCGAAATTGCGGGCGCGTGGGAGGCGATTGACGGTCTGGACACGGTACATGTGGAAGGCGCGCTTCCGAAGCCGGTCGCCGACAATTGCGGCACAGGCATGGATGCCTTCAAGACCTTCAATGTCAGCACGGCGGCGGCAATCGTGGCAGCGGCCTGCGGTGTATCCATGGCCCGGCACGGCGCTCGCGCGCTGACTTCCAGCTTTGGGACGGTGGACATGGCCGAGGCGTTGGGCGTGGATGTCGCGTGCGGAGTCGAGATCGTGGCGCGCAGCATCCGCGAGGCTGGCATCGGCCTGTTCAACGGCATGTGCCCGACGGTGCATCCGGTGGCGCTGGGCCGCATCCTGAGCCAGATCCGGTTCGGGTCCACCCTGAACATTGCCGCGTCCCTCGCCAACCCCGGCCGGCCAAGCATCGGGGTCCGCGGTGTCTATGCCGAGGAGAAGATCGACCTGGTGGCGGATGTCATGCGCCAGATCGGCTACGACCGGGGGATGGTCGTGCACGGCAAGGCCGGTGTGCGGGGCGGTCTCGATGAACTGTCGGTGTGTGGCGAGACGGTGATCCGCGAGTTCTTTCCTGACGGCACGTCCACGCGCTACACGCTGCTGCCCGAACAGGTCGGCTTGCGCCGCGCGGACGCGTCCGAAATCGCCGCTCACGGCGACCTGCCGGCCGAACGGCACCGCTTCCTGCGGGTGCTTTCCGGGCTCCAGCGCGACGGCAGCTACGACTTCGTCTGCCTGAATGCCGCGGCCGTGCTCTATGTGGCTGGCCACGCGCCGGAGCTGACCCTGGGGATTCGCCAGAGCCGGGAGGCGATTGAGAGCGGCGCCGCGTTGCGGACGTTGCATGCGTGGGTCGCCATGCAGAACCGCGAGCCGGCCCAGGGGCTGCGCACGCTGCAACTCGCGTTGCGCGACGCCGGCTAGATTTTCCGTTCCGGAAAATCCAATCTGACCCGGCTGCAGCGTCCGCTCGCCCTCGATCACGCGCAAGCTGCGCCAGGATGGCACGTAAGCCTGCCAAGTCCGTCGTCGCCCTCCGGCACGACGCCGACAAGCGCAAGAACATCCCCGTCGCCGAGGCGTGCGCACCGCGCGTGTGCGACTTGCCCTTGCATCCCGCTGGGTGTATCGTTCCTCGTATGCCGTTGGCCGCCAACCCCGCCATGCCCCGCAACGAACAGCAAACCCGCTTTCAGCTCATCGACCCGATGCTTCTGGACCATCGCGGCTGGAACCGCGAGGACATCAGCGTTGAGGAGACTGCCGCCCAAGTCGATATCGTCTATGGCAAGGGCCAGCGCCGACCCAAGGGGCGGACCGACTACGTTCTCCGTCGACCGCTGAAGGCGGGCACCGAACCCATCCCGTTGGCCATCCTCGAAGCCAAGCACGAAGGGCTGCCGCCCGGCCACGGACTCCAGCAAGGCAAGGGCTACCGAATCGGCCACCTGCACGCCGTCCCCTTCGTCTTTTCCTCCAACGGCCACCAGTTCGTGGAGTACGACGAGCACACCGGGCTCGTCTCGGATCCGCGCCCGATGGCGGACTTCCCCACCCCCGACGAGTTGATCACCCGGTACCTTGAGGCCACTGACCTGCCCTCTGAGAACAAGGACTGGGCCTTCCTGCTCACACCCTATGCCAAGGGGCGCGATTACCTGCGTTACTACCAGGACGCGGCCATCCGTGCCGCCGTTCTCAAGACCATCCGGCAGCGTGCGGCCGGCGAACCGCCTCGCGTCCTGCTCTCCTTGGCCACCGGCTCGGGCAAGACACGCGTCGCGGCGGTCCTGCTCAAGAAGATGTTCGATGCCGGCCTCATGGGCAAAGCCCTCTTCGTGTGCGACCGTACCGAGTTGCGCGACAACGGCCTCGGCGACTTCCAGGCACTCTTCGGCACCGACGCCGCCGAAGTGGACTCCCGCCACCCCCAGACCAACGCGCGCGTGCTGGTGGCCACCTACCAGACCCTCGCCCAGGACATGGCCCCGGACGGCGTGGCCTTCTTCCGCACGCACTACCCCCCGGATTTCTTCGACGTGATCGTCATCGACGAGTGCCATCGCTCCGCCTGGGGCGACTGGCGCGAGATTCTGGACGAACACGGCACGGCCGCCCAATTCGGCCTCACAGCCACGCCGCGCCAACTCCGCATGCCCGAGGTGGGGGAGGATCTCGACACACGCGCCCAGATCGAGAGCGACGAGCGCTTCCTGTCCGACAACTACCGCTACTTCGGCGATCCGGTCTATGAGTACAGCTATCTCCAGGGCGTGGCCGACGGCTACCTTGCGCCCTGCAAGATCGAGACGTACGACCTGTTCCACGACGCGCGGCCAGAACCCGAGCGCGCCCGCGGCGTGAACCGCGATGACGTGGCCGCCAAGCCGCTGTCCGATTTCAACACCGGCGAGTCGGTCACACCCGAGGCCGTTGCACGCAGGAACGCTCCCAGCGCCCTGGATGCCCGGTTGGTCATGCCCGACCGTGTCCAGGCCATGTGCCACCACTTGTTTGCCCACCTCCTGGCCACGGGCGATGGCGATCCGCTCCAGAAGACCATCGTCTTCTGCGCCAGCGACCTGCACGCCGATCTCGTCGCCAACGAGATGAACAATCTGTACGCGCGCTGGTGCAAGGCCAACGGCCAGCGCCGCGTTTCCACCTACGCCTTCAAGTGCATGGCGTCGAGCAATGGCCAGTCGCTCATCCCCAACTTCCGCGGCCGCAAGCGCTCGCACATTGTCGCCACCACCAAGGACCTGCTGACCACTGGCGTGAACGTCCCCTGCGTCCGCAACATCGTCTTCTTCCGCTACGTCCAGTCGCCGATCCTCTTCCACCAGATGATCGGCCGCGGCACGCGCATCGACGGCGAGAGCGACAAGCTGATGTTCTGGATTTTCGACTACACGGGCGCCACCACGCTCTTCGGCGCCGACCTCATCACCCCGCCGCCGCCCACCCAGGAACCGCCCAAGCCGCCACCCCCGCCGCCGCCTGGCCCGGTCCAGGTCAAGAACGTCGCCATCGAGATCCGCGACACGGGTGCCTATAACGCGATGGACGTCGATGGCCGCATCACGCGCGTCACCGCCGGCGAGTACCGCGCCCGATTGGTCCAGGAACTCACAGCCAACGTGCCGTCCCTGGCCGACTTCCGCACCCGCTGGCTGCATCCCGACGCCCGCACCGCCATGCTGGATGAGCTCCGCGAGCGGCAGCTCCTGCCCGAGGAACTGCGCGCCGCGGCCAACATGGATGCGTACGACCTGTTCGACGTGCTCGCCGCACTGGCTTACGGCATCAAGCCCCGCACCCGGTCCGAACGTGCCGCCTGCTTCACCGAGACATCACCCGAGTGGATCATCCACCTGCCGCCGCCAGCCACGAAGGTCCTGCGTGCGATCGTGCGCCAGTTCGAGCGCGCCGGCACCGACAGTCTGGAGACCAACGAGCTGTGGCAGACCCCCGATATCAGGAGCCTCAACGGCCTCAAGGCGCTGCGCGAAGGCGGCGACCCGGCCGAACTCATGCGCAAGCTCAAGGAAACGATTTTCGCGGCATGAAAGACGGAAACAACAGCTCCCCGGCCAGGACTGCCCTAAACTGCGAGAGTTGATGAGCGAGGGGGAGCGGAAGGCCCCCGCAGACGG
>CAZZCT010000157.1:0-12399 GCA_964652365.1 uncultured Lentisphaerales bacterium | reverse complement strand
TAGCGGGCAGGAACGGCACAGGGACAGGCAAAGAGACGGGCGGGCGCTAGATCGGGCCGCGTGGGGCATTCTAGGGCATGTGTACGAAAATGGACAACGGGGCGAAACATGACCGAATACAGAATCACGACGAACGGTAGGCGCTACAGGGTAGAGCGGCACGACAAGGGCGTGTTCCTGCGGCTGTCTCGGTACGACTACTGGAGCGTGCTGAGTTATCACGACGCCCTGCATGAGGCCATGGCCGTCGTTTGCGAACTGGAGCACGGGTGGACAGCGGTGGAGCACAGAGCGAAGCGGCAGGGCGAGGCGTGAACGAACGTGCCCCGTTACGCGCAACGTACAGGCGAGACTCGTTTACCACAGGGCCCCGGCATAGGTTCTTCCAGCGGGAGTCAAGGGATCACCTTCGACAAGCGACATGACGGCGAAATACTGACTTACGAAAATGAACACAACGCAACCAGCTAAAACCAAGTCGGTTACGTTCCGAGCGACCATCCCGCCAATCGAAATAGCGGTAAAAATCCACGGCGACGGCGGGGCTCGCCTGATACTGGACATAGCCGAGTCCGATCTTGCGGGCTTCCTGCCGGCTCTGGTGTACCGTGGCAAGCAGCTTTCCGTCACGCTGCGAGAGGATGCAGGCTGATGGGGTTTGGGGCTTCCACGCGCAAAGGACCGACCCGGGCGGCCGACCGGGTACATGCTCAGGTGTCGGAGCATTCTCGGGTTGATCGCGTGCCGTGCGCGGACCCGGCCCGGCGCGCGCGGCTCGAGAAAAACCCCGAGGCGTGGCTGCGATGGTATCTCTCCGTGACGTACACGCGCCCATTTGAAAAGCCGCACAAGGAAATCATCGCCGGGGTGATGGAGGCGCATGAGACCGGCGGGCGCTTTGTCGTTTCGGCCGAAAGAGGCATCGGCAAGTCGTGCGTGCTGTGGGGCATGGTGCTTTACCTCGCGGCGACCGGGCGCCAGGCGTACCCGATCTGCGTGCCATGGGCGGACAAGGCGCTCAAGCGCGCGTTTAGGTTTTGGAAAATGGCCTTGTGCTTCAACGACGCGGTCGGGGCTGACTACCCCGAGTTGTGCGCGCCATTCCGCCACGCGCGCGGCGTGCCTCAGCGGGTGGCTACAACCCGCTGGCGCGATACGGACAAGATGACCGGCGCCCAGCTCACGGTTGGCGAGGGCATAATCGTGCTGCCGGATCAGCGCGGGTGCATCGGCGGCAGCACGATCAACGGCAACGTCCGCGGGCTGAACCACCCGCAGGAAGACGGCACGGTGCTCCGCCCGTCGCTCGTGCTCCTTGACGACGTCCAGGACCGCAAGACGGCCAAGTCTGGCGTCCAGGTGCAGGACACCGTTGACATCATTGACGGCGATGTGGCCGGGTGCGGCGAGGCCGGGATCGAGATCCCGATGTTGATGAGCGGCAACTGTATTGCCCCGGACGACGTGATGGCCCACTATCTCGGCTCGCGCGAGTGGAAAGGACTGCGCGTGCCGTGCGTGCTGCAATGGCCGGATGGATGGGATGATGAGCGTAGCCAGTGCCGCAAGCTGTGGGCCGAGTGGTACGACCGATTCACGGGCAACGACGGCGCCGCGGCGTTCTACAGGAAGAACCGAAAGGCGATGATTCGCGGGATGCGGCTGTCGGCGCCGGCCGCGTTCAAGCGGAACGAGAAAACGGCCGACGTGTACCTCGGGGCGATGCGGTCGTACCACAAGATGGGCCGTGACGCATTCATGGCCGAGAAGCAGCAGGACCCCCAACGGCAGAGCAGCAGCATGTACCAACTTGACGAGGCAACCATTCTGTCGCGGGCGTCGGGCTTTCCGCGCCTCGAGGCGCCGGCCGGATCCGTGCTGACCGCCGGCGTAGACGTGAACTACGTCGGGCTCAACTGGGCCGTGGTCGCGGCCGACGGGTTGACGAAGACGCGGAAGATTGTCGCCCACGGGATATGGCCGGAACGCGGCGGCCTCGTCCCGAAGGGGGCGACGGTTGACCAGGCGTGCAGCATCATCCGCCGCGCCATCGGCCAGTTCTCGGTCGAGGTCCTGGCGCCGATGCGCGTGCGCTGCGGCGATCAGCAACGGCCGATAGACGCCGGCGCGTTCGACGCGAGCATGGGCGCCTGGCAGGACGCCATCGTGGCGGCCGCGCGCGAGGCCCGCTGTGGCGTCAGCCTGTGGCCGCTCAAGGCGTTCGGCGCCCGAACGTACCGACCGCAGAAAGCGGCGCTCCGTATGGGAAAAGGCTGGCAAATCGTGGAGTGGCAGCGGCTCGGCCGCGTGCTCGTCATCCACGCGGATTACTGGCGCGAGGCGATGCAGCGCGGGTTCCTGGTGGAGCCGACCGAGGCCGGGGCGCTGTCGGTGTACTCGCCGGATCCGCGCGGCGATCACGGGGCCCTCGCGCAGCAGATCGCCGGCGAAAAGCTCGAGGAGCACGTCACGACCGAGCGCCACGAGTATTACACCTGGCATCGGACCATCGGCGTACCGAATGACCGGGCGGATGCGCTGGTCTATGCTTGCGCGCTGACGGGCGTGCAGGGGATTGGGGAGGATAGTCCGCGCCCGCGCCGATACGTCGAGACGAGACGATGCAGGGTGTCAATGGAGGATTGAAATGGATGCGCTGAACGCTGTCGAGTGGGTGCCGCATGTTCGGTGCCCGCGCTGCCGATCTCCCCGCGTAGAGGTCCGAAAAACCATGCCGGCCGAAGGGTCGGCCGTCGTGCGCTACTGCCGGTGCCGCGTCCGCGAATGCCGCGCGCTGTTCAAGGCGGTCGAAACGCTTTCCAAAATCTAGGAAAGCCGAAATTGCGTAGCAGCACGCGAAATGTTCTATTGCGTGCATGGCAGCACTGACCACGGCGCAGGAATATCAGGCCGTCCGCGAGGCGATTCAGCAGCTCACCACGCTCGGCCCCGACGGGAAGCGGCGCGACCGCGTGTCCGTTTCTGTCGGAGAAGTCGCGTTCTCCTACGCGTCAAACCAGCTCCAGGCGCTTCAAGATCGCGAGCGCGAGCTGGCATCCCGACTGTGCGTCCGCAACGCGCGCAAGCGCACAACGCCCGATTTCTCGTACTGACCCCATGAGCGCAAAGGCATCACCAGCACTGAGGCAGGCGAGGGCCGACGCGGCGTTGTGGCGTTCGCGGGCCACGGGCATCAAGGCTCGGTACGACGTTCTGGAGTCGAACAAGCTGCGCCGCACTCCGCGCGTAGAGACATCAGGCGAGGGCGGAGCCGGCCAGTTCGACATGATGAAGCGCCTGCAGGGCGTCAACATCGGGCGCGACCTTGAGCGCAACTATTCGCCGGCCAAAGGGATCATCCATCAGTTCCGCATGAACGTGGTCGGATCGCTCGGCAAGATTCAGGTGAACTGCGAAGGCGGCGACGAGGCCGCGGCATGGTTCAATGAGGTCTGGGCGAAGGACTGCGACTTCCGCGATAGTCTCCACTGGTCAACGGTGCTGCAGAACGTGGTGGCCTCCGTACTCCGCGAGGGCGACGTGCTGGCCGTGTTCGACGACGGCGCGATAGAGGACAGCGGCAAGCTGCTCACATGGGAAGCCGATCAAATCGTCCCGGTGTCTGACGACGTTCTGAAAGCCAAGGGCATGTCTGGCATGGTGCAGGACAACGGCATTGTCCGCGACAAGTGGGGCCGCGTGCTCGGCTACATCAGCACTGGCAAGCGCGGCGTGCAGGTTGTCGCATCCGCCGATGATGCGACGTTCTGGAAGCGCGATCAGGCCCGCCTCGTCCGTAACCCGTGGCGGCTGAATCAAGGGCGCGGCGTGCCGACGATTATCAGTGCGGCGGCGTCATTCCTCGACGTGTACGAGATGCTTTCCCGCGAGTTGATGAGCGCCAAAAAGGCGGCATCGCAGTACGCTTACGTTCATCGCGAGAATGCAGTCGATGACTGGGACAACCCCGGCAGCGCGCCGGCCGGACTCCCCGAGAATGACGGCAAGACGCCGGAAACCGTTGCGACCGAAGGCGCCAATACCACAACGCGCGGCGAGCGCAATTTCGAGGCTCTCGAGGCGTTCGCCGGCGGATTCGTTGACTACGGGCAGCCCAACGACAAGGTTGAGTTCGCCCCGGTTGAGCGCCCGAACGCCAACATGATCGGCTTTATCGAGTCTGTGAATTGCCATGCTGGCGCCGCCTTTGGCCTCGCGCGTGCCTATGCCCTGCTCCGCGCGGACACATCGTACACGGCATTCCGGGGCGACATGATTATGTCCTGGCAGGGTGCCTTCTACCCGACTCAGAAATGGATTGAGCGTGAGTTCGCCGACGTTACCGGCGTCAACGCCCTGCGGTGGGCGCAGCGCAAGAAGATCTTCAAGGCGTTGCCGGCAGCATGGGAGCGCGCGCTCTCTTGGACCTGGCCGACCATGCCCGAGGTGAACGAGCTTGACGCGCAGAACGCTATCGCCGCCGCGCTCAAGAACGGGGCCACCGATTACAGCCGGCTGCTCGGGCCTGACTGGCGCAAGCGGCTCGATGGGTTGGCCGAACAGCTCGACGTGATCCGCAAGCTCAACATCCCGGCCGGCATCTTGGAGTCCAAGAGCGGCGGACTTCAGGAAAACCCGAAAGACCAGACCGCGAAAGGGCCAGCGAAATGAGCAGAATCGAAATCCGCGGCATCATCGTTCCGAGTGAGTTCGACGGCGGTTGGTACGAGGGGCTTTGCGACCGTGGCATCATCACGCCCGAGAGCAAGTTCCGTCGGGATCTTGCGGCCGCGCCTGCGACGGAACCGCTCGAAGTCTACCTAAACACACCGGGCGGCAGCGTGTTCGCCGGCAATGAGATGGTCAACGCCGTGTCCGCATGGAAGGCCCAGACCAAGCAGCCCGTTCACGTCATCGTCGGTGCCATGGCGGCCAGCATGGGCGCGGCCTTCACCATCCAGGCCGCCGACTCCGTGGCGGTCCACCAGAACTCGTTGATGATGTTTCATGGGGCGTGGGGGATGCAGATCGGCGGGGCCGACGCGATGGCCGACTATGCCGACCTGCTCGCCAAGATCAACGACATGACGAAGGCCGTCCTTCTCAAGCGGTACAAGCTGGACGAGGACACCGTTGACGAGTGGTTCGCCGAGGGGCGCGAGGGCTGGCTCACGGCCGACGAGATGAAGGCGGCGGGCATCGCTCATTCCGTGATCGGCGAGGATGACGAGGCCATGAGCTTCGATGGCGTTGACACGAGCGAGTTTGACGCCAAGGGCCTGAAGGTGGCGGCGCTCGCGAAGGGGCTGGCCGACATGAAGGCCGGGAAGGTGGCGCAAGATGATGGTGGAAACATTACCGCACAGGCCGGCGCTGGCGCTCCGGTTGATGGCGGGAGCAGCAAGGAGCACGGTCATGGCGAAGGAAAAGGCGGCGGAAGCGAAACCGAAAACGGAGCGCAAGCCGAAGGAGAACAGCGTGCGGCACTGCAACCCGCTCAGTCAGGCGAAGCCGGAGGCCCCGCGGTCGAGCCACCGGGCGACGGAGCGGGCGAGCGAGAAGCCGGCCGAGCCGAAGGCCGAGCCGAAGCAGTAGCCGAGTTCGCCGAGCGTGTGGCCGCGATGGAAAAGCGACTGGCCGACGCCCAGGCGAACGAGCGGAAGATTCAGGCGGCGCACGACCGGATGGCGGCTGAGATCGCCAAGGAGCGCGCCGAGCATCAGAAGTCACTCAACGAACTGTCGGAGCGGCTCAAGCTCGCAACGGATCGCGTGACGAAGTTCCTTGATGGTGGCCTAGCGTTTTCTCCCGCTCCCGAGACGTGGGCGGATGCGCTGAAGGCGTGCCAGGGGGATTACGTCAAGGCGGCTCGCGCGTACCCAGAGCTGAAGCGGCAGTACAACGAACAGAACAGCCGGAAGTAACCGGCGAAAGGAATCGAACCATGAAGCGGATCGGATTGTTTCTCGTGGTGTTCGCGCTGATCGGCGGCGCGGCTTTTGCGGAGATGGGCGACCGGGCCTTTGTCGGCACGGTCACGGGCGTTACGACCAGCACGGTGTCCTACGTGCTGCGCGGCGCTCTTGAGGCGGTGCAGGTTGACGTGACCGCCCCGGCCACGTCCACGGTCACCGTGGCGTCTGGCGGGCTCACGCTGTTCAGTAAGGCGGACATCGCGGCCGACGCCGTGTATCTGCCTAGAGTCGGCACGCACCTTGCGACCGGAGTCGCCAATACCAACTTCGACAAAGGCCCGATGGCTGGCCTCGTGACCGTGACCGTGCTTGGCCAGAACGCTGTGAGCGTAACCAACGCGACGACCGTGACTCTCATCTACAGCAAGTAACGACAGCAGCAAGAATCGAAAGGAATCTCGAAACATGAACGACGCATACTACACCCAGACCGGAGAGCGGCCCGACCTCGCCGCCATCGAAGCGAACGCCCCCGAGGGTTACATCGGCGACAAGATCCTGCCCGTCGTCCCCGTGGCCGACAAGAGCGGGACCGTCTATTACGCCACCGTCAAGGCGGACGCCGCCGCTCAGACCGGCCGCAGCTCCGGCGCGGCCCCGATGGCCACGGCCATCTCGGCCAGCTCGACCACGTTCACGGCGGCGGAAGCCGTCAAGCGCGGCACGATCACGCCGGATGAGGCGAAGCAGATGGGCGGCATCGAGAAAGCCGACATGGTCGGCGCCAAGTGGGCCAAGCGGCAGGTCCTCAACTACCGCGAGACGGACATAAGCGCGCTGGTGTTGGCCGCCGGGGATGCCGCGGACGGCAACTTCGATCCGGCCAAGGTCCAGACGCAGGTGCAGACCGCGCTCCAGGCCGTTCGGCTGTACGAGGGCAAGTCGAGCATCATCGGGGCCACGATCACGCTCAAGGGGATGCTCCAGCAGATCCTCGCGGATTCGGTCCACGGGCCGGCGCTGGCTCGCCTCGTGACTGGCACGAGCGGCGTTGACGCCGTTCGCGGGCTGTCTCTCAGCTCGTGGATGCAGGGCCTGGCGCTGTGGTTCGGCGTGGACCAGGTGCTGAACGGCGACGACACCGTGTGGGGCCGTACGGCGATCGCCGGCCGGTTCGCGGTGGCGAAGCTGGACGACGGCACGGACGAGCTGTCGCACAAGTGGCGGCCCGTGCTCGGCAAGACGTTCCAGTTCATGCCCGACGGCAAGACGGGTTGGGTCATCCAGTCGGTTGCCGACCGGGTGAACGTCAACAACCTGTACGACGCCTACCAGTGGTACGACTCCGTGATTCTGAACAGCGGGGCCGTGTACGTGTTCGATGGCGTTGCGGTGTCGTAACGCGAGCGGCGGACAATGCGCCCCGCCTCGGGTAACACCGGGGCGGGGCTTCGATCAAGGGGCGGCGTGAGCATCAACGACGAAGCGGCCGATGCGGTGGCGGGGGTCATGGCGGATTTCCCCGAGGCCGTGGCGTCGTGCGTGGTCACGCTCAAGGGCGGGCAGCAGGTGACGTTGAACGCGCTGCGGCAGTCGCTCTCCCGCGGGGCGGTTGCGGCCGACGGGCAGGTGTACGCCGACGCTTCGTGTCAGCTCCACGTCTTCCCGGTATCCGGCCTGTCGGTGGGGGCGATGCAGGGGGCGCGCGTGCTGTTCGGCGAGGAGTCCATGCGGATCCTGTCGGCGCGCGAGCTGCCCGGCGCGGCGATCTGGGCTCTGACGTGCGGCGCGGAGGGCCAGGCGACATGATGGCGCTCGAGGTCAAGGCGGATCCGGTGAGCGTGGCCCGGCTGTTCGCGGCCATGGAAAAGCGCGCGGCGCTCATCCATGGCGGACAGAAGGGTATTATTGAGATCACGGCCGTCAAGCTCGTCACGGCGCTCCGAGCCGGTACAGCCCGCAGCGCAGCGAAGCGCGCCATTGTCCCGAATCCGGTGTACGAGTCCGAGAAGATGCGCGCGCGGGTGTTCGACAAGTTGAGCGCCGGCAAGGCGCGTCGGAGGGCTCGCGAGCTGGCCTATCCGTTCGCCGTCCATTTCCAGTACACGCGCCGGCCAGACGGTGTGCCGTACCAGCGCGGGTCGGCGGTTGAGGTTCCGGTGTTCAAGAAGGCCGAGGCCGGCAAGAGCCCGCTCCGAGTCGTGGAGAAGCGCGGGCTGGCGAAGTCGTCATGGGCGTGGATGCTCAAGGCTCTGCACAAGGACATGGCCACGGAGCAGCGATTCGACCCGCGCCTGACTGGCAGCTCGCTCCAGACGTTTCAGCAGGGCGCCGAGCGAGTGGCGACGTGGACCGGGACGAACCGCGTCAAGTACATGCGCGCGGCGATGACGCGGCCGATGGCCTCGAGCATTCACGCCGCGGCCACGATGATGCGGAAGGAAACCGAGCGGCTTGTCGCCAAAGCGACGGCTGGAGCGCAAGCGGCATGAGCGTGGAAATCGAAAAGTCGATCGAGACCGGGATGCGCGCGGCGCTCCGCGCGGCGCTCGACTCGGACAACGCCACGGCCGCCCGGCCGGTGGATGCGTTCTGGCTCGAACGCGAGGAACTGCCCGAGCCCGTTGACCAGGCGTCAGTCGTCGTGATCTGTGCGCCGTACCAGCCGGCCGGCTGGAAGCGTGCGGCCGGTGTATTCCCCGCCGGAAAGTGCCCGGTGACGGTCAAGTGCGTCGTGAACCCCGGGGATTCCGGGTCCAAGGCGCTGCTGCTCGCCATGTGGGGCAAGATGACGCCGATTGTCTACTCTGGAACCAGTGGCTTTGCGCCGTCCGCTGGCGTGACTCTGAGCGGCGTGGTGGTGACCGGCACAGACGCCGGGACGGACGAGCGCGGGGCGTACCTGTCGCTGACGGCCGATGTGTTCGTGCAGTTGTAACTCAGGAGATACGGCGATGACGATTCCCTTTGGTGGAGTGAGTCTCGGACTGGCGGCGGCCCCGACCGGGTGGGCGATTGAGAGCGGGCCGGGATCGGACCCCGGGTTGACCAACCAGATCGCCAACGGCTACGGCACGAACGGCGACCAGACGCACGCCGAGGCGCACAGCCCTGCGTCGAACTGGGACGAGGTGTACCTCTGCGTCAACAACACCAACACCATTCCCCCGGCCGTTGGCGTGATGGACGGCACGACCAAAGCGACGTTGATCGGGATCAAGGTCGAGACATCCATCGGCCAGGCTCGGATGACGCTGTCATTCGCTCGGTACACGGCGTCGTCGGATGTCTCGCCGGCCCGCAAGTTCACGCACGGCGTCAGCTCGCCCGCCACGGCGTTCGGTGCCCAGTCGTTCATGGGCGCCACGGCCGGCGATGCGGTGCTCCAGTCGAGCAGCGTTGACATCAAGTGCAACGTGGCCGCGGCCCAGCCGGCCGGCACCTACCTCCAGCACGAGGTGTACGGCGCCACGATCACCGCCGAGGAGTCGTGGATGGATGTGCCGACCACCAACGCCGGATCCGGGTGGACCTTCAACAGCGCCGCGCCGAACCTCGCGAATGGCAAGTTCCTCGAGTGGAGCGTCAGCGGACAGAAGGCGGCCGTGGCCAGCACAACCGTCTAGTCGTTGCCGACACGGGAGGGGAGCCAGTGTCAGACGCCACCATACCAATCAGCAAGCCTCGCCTGGAGCCGGCCGCCGCCGGCGCCATCGCGCGCCTTGAGGCTGAGACCGGGCGCCGGCTCTCCCCCGCGCACGTTGTATGGCTGCAGGATGCCGCGCGCAAACTCGTCCGACCGGATCGCGAGTCACCGAAACTGATCGACCTCCCGACCGACATCGGCGGCGCGCTCCTGTGGCCATTTTCGTACGCCGCCCTGCAGTGGTACTCGACTGTGGCCGAGCCGGCGTTCGGCTGGGACTTCCGCGCGGTCGGGTACACGCTGGCGCATTCGTTCCGGCTCGACGTTCTGCGGGCTTTGCCATCTGAGCGCACCGTCCGCAAGGCGGTCAACGCCTGGTTGATGGCGCTCGAGTGCTCGCCCGCGGCGCTCCGCGATGCCGTTGACGGGATGCTCGGCCGGGACGAGATTGTGCGCGTCCGGAACATCGCGCCCGCCCCCAAGCCCGTCGTGTCTGCCGAGGACTGGGGCGACGTTATCGCGCTGCTCTGCCGGCGCTTCCCGGGCACCGAGCCGATGTACTGGGCCGGCGAGGTGTCGATCGCCTACTGCCAGGAGATGGCTGTGCGGTCGTCTGAGAGCCTGCCTGAAGACCGTCGCCCGATCGCGTTCGATGCGAGTGCGGAGTTTCACTGCATAGTCGCGGCGATCCGCGCGGAGGTGACGGCGTGAGCATGTGGAACGAGATTGTCCTAAAGCTCACTGGCAAGGCCAACGTCAAGCCAGCGATGGATCAGGCGCGCCGGGACATACAGGGCAAAGGCTTTCAGGCGAAAGACCTGCTCAAGATGGACGGCATCGGCGCCATCCTGCGCGGCGGACTGATCGGCGTGGCGGCCAAGATCGGCTGGGACCTGGGCGAGAAGATCGCGGACGGGCTGCAGTCTCAAGAGGGGCTGTTCCGGAACACATGGAACAAGTTTCTCAATATCTTCACGATGAAGGACAAGATCGCGGCCGAACTCAAGGCCGCACAGGAAGAGACGGACAAGGCGTTGACGGCCGGCGAACAGCGGCGAGTGCAGAACACAAGCGCCGGAATGGGAGCAGACGCCGCGGCGGCAGCCAGGGCGAACGCTTTGCGCGAGGCGGAACGCCGGGCCGGCACGACCGGCGGGACGGATGTTGAGAGGGCCAACGCGGAATCGGCAAACGCCCTCGACAAGCTCAATTCCGAGATCGACGCGCGCAACGCCTTGGAGTCCCAGCTGGCGGTAGAACGGAAGCGGCTGCGCGACCTGCAGGCCGGAGGCAACAAGGAACAGACTCAAGTGGTCGCGGATCAGGTGGCGAAGCTGCAAGAGGCTTTCGATATACGAAAGAACTCGGCGGAGATTGCCCTTCAGGATTTGATGGCGGCGAATGCGCGCGGCCGAATGGCACAGGAAGCGGCGTTGATCGAGGAATCGGCGGCCAAGCAGCGCGCGAATTCCGAGCAACTGCTTGCCCTCCAGCATGGCAACGAGCGCGATGCCGAACAGGCGGCAGCCCAGCGTAAACTGGAACTTGAGGGTCAAATTACGGAGGAGCGCAAGGCCCAGCGCGCGGAAGCAGAGAAGGAGCGGGCGCTCGCCGAGCAACTCGCCATCATTCGCGGCAAGATCCCCGGCCTTGTCGGCCGCGTCAACGATCCCAGTGCTGGCCGCGCGCAGCAAGACGCCGAACAGAAGCAGGCGCGCGGCATAGGCAAGGCCGCCGATGAGTTCGACCGCAACATTGAGCGCCGCGTCAAGCAGGGCCAGACCTACGACCAGGCGTTCTGGGCCATGCGGAACACGCGCGGCTTTCGTGCATGGGAAGCCCGAGAGGCGCAGAAGCAGGCGGAATTGCTGCAGAAGCAGGCGAACGAGGCCCAGAAGAAATCCGCCGAACACTTGGCTGTCATCGAGAAGCGGCTGGAAATGCCGAACCAGTAGAGGTCAATCATGGCGTGGGGCTCAGGATCAACAGCAAGGCTCGTCGGATACGCCGACCGGGTGACGCACGTCAATCAGTCGGGCGTCTGGTTCCACTGGCACGACGTGACCTACTCGTTCCGCGTCGAGGCTCTGAGCGAAGCGAACGCAGACCCGTACGCGGCATCCGCGGCGTACGGTGGCGAGATCGTAAACCTGCGCTCGCAGGAGGTGGATCCGTCCGAGCAGTGGGTGGCCACATGGGACGAGGTTGTGCGCGTGCCGGCGATTGACGACGACCCGAATCTTCACCCCGGGTATCAGTGATGCTCCAGTACACCAAGCGGATCAAGGGCGGCGCCGGGGTCAACCCGTTCGTCGCGGCCGAGTGGTACAACACCGTCGGCCGGTTCCTCGAGACGTTCCGCGTCGTCGTTTGGGATGGAGCTTATCCGTTCGTCGACAGGGCGAACGGCGACGGGTCCGACTGGACGATCTACATTCCGGCGGCTTCGGCTCCGACCAAGACCAGCTACTACGCATTCGAGGCAACGCGCGCGAGCACGACGGCCATCTCTGTGCGCCCCGGCGACGTGTGGCTCGGCCCGATCACCAAGATCGCGTGGGCGAGCATCACGAACGCCGCAACTACGCCGGCCGTTGACGCGACGGATACATGCGTATGGCTCATCGTGGATCTATCGACGCAGACCGCCGAGATGTACGTCGGCACGCGGAGCGCGATGGAGGGCAGCGTGTCTGGCGCGGCGCTGGCAACGAAGCTGCTTGTTCCGCTGGTCGAGACGGTGTGGACGGCGGGAGTAATAACGGAGGTTGTGAACCTGCAATGCGGCGACGTGAAAATAGCGCGGGCGTAGCGGTGGCGCTGTGGTTGGCGTGCGCG
>CAZZCT010000156.1:0-12479 GCA_964652365.1 uncultured Lentisphaerales bacterium | reverse complement strand
GGCGGGAGGGCGAACGTCCTCGTGAGCCGTGATTGCATGGGCCTGCGCACGTCGGCGCGGCAGATTCGGCGGCAACTCTCGCAGTTTGAGGGAGCTTTGCCGGCCTTGACAAGACGTATGGCTTCCGAAATCATGGCCGCAAATCGATCTCCCGACTCCCGGCATCTGGCTTCTGCCCTCCGCCCTCTGTCCTCCGCGCTCCGACCTCGCCATAACCTGCTAGGATAACGCACCATGAAAACCAAGCCCCAAGACTTCCGCGGCCGCCCGCTTGAACTTGCGGCCCTCGTGGAGTACGCCGCCGATGCGATCGTCAGCAAGACGCTGCTCGACCACAAGGCCGGCTCACTGACGCTGTTTGCCTTTGACGCCGGCCAGCGGCTGAGCGAGCACACCTCGCCCTATGATGCGACCGTGCTGGTGCTCGATGGCCAGGCCACGCTGCACATCGGCGGCCAGCCGGTGACGGTGCGGCCTGGCGAACTGACCATCATGCCGGCTCAGGTGCCGCACGACGTGGTCGCCGACGAACGCTTCAAGATGCTGCTGATCATGATCCGCGAGGCCGTTAAGCCGGCCGCGCCGGGCACGGAGGGATCCGCGCCCTGAAAGCCGGCGCGGCTGAAAGTGCCGTCGCGGCTGCGCCCTTTCATCGCGCTCCAGGCGCCCCGCCCGTTGGCGATTCGATCGCGACCCGCAGGGTGATCTGGGTGTCGGTGGCCTGTTTCGAGCGATTCAGGCCCGCCAGAAACTGCCGGTAGAAGTCGCTGTGTTCGCCAAACGAACCGAGCGTGATGGTCGCGCCATCCTGCACCGTCACCGAGGTGGCCACACGCGTGTAGCGGATGCGCTCGGCCCGGTTGTCCACCAACCCTGACAGCTCCGGCGTCAGGGTCACCTGCACCAGCGGGCCGTCGCCAATCACGCGCGCGCGCACCTTCAGCGTCGCGCCCACATTGCGCATCTCCACGACCCGTGTCAGGTAGCCCCAGTGGTACCCCATGCTGACCAGCTCCTGGACAAAGGGAACCTCCTGTCCGACCGCAATTGACGCTTCGTTGCCGCTCTGCATCAGGATGTGCTGGCGCGTCAGACTATCCGAGGTGCCGGACGAGGCTTCGATCTGCGGCGTCAGCGTCCAGGTCGCGCGCGGCTTGCCCGAACCGATGATCACCTGACCGCTGCCGGTCACGCTGGCGCCGGCGCTCGAAGCGGTGCCCTGCTCATTAAACGCCACTTCGATCCGGACGTTCTGGCGCGGCGCGGCGAGTTCCCGAATCGTGTCGCGCACCATCTGGTGTGCTTCCGGCGAACCGTAGACCAGCAGGCGGCTGTTGGGCCGGTAGAAGACGAGCCGGGCGGTGTCGCCAACGATCTGCCGCAGGGAATCCACGGCTTCGTCGGCATCCGCCGAGACCAGTTCGTACGAGGCGTAGAACGCATTCGTGCGCACGTTCTCACCCTGCGCCCCTGCGCCAGCTGCCCAGACAACGGCCAGCAACAACCAGATGATTCGTTTCATGGCTCTCCTTCGGGACCGCAGCCCGTCCGATGCGCTTATCATACTGCCAAGCCATGTGTTTCGTCGAGTGCTGCGGCAACTTCGCAGCGTGTCAGAGTTGGAACGGTGGAATGCTGGAATCGTGGGTTGTTTTCCAACACTCCAGCATTCCAACCTTCCACCTTCCGCAATCCAGGGCAACGCCATCTGGCTTGCCTTTGGCAGGGCGGGGCGCTACAAATGTTCACCCATGGACGAACGACCTGTGCTGTCATTGGGCCTGGCCCCCGCGCTGCAGCGCACGCTGAGTTTTGCCCGGTTCGAGCTGGACGAGGTCAACCGTGCCCAACGCGTGACGCTCTCGGCGGCCGGCAAGGCGGTCAACGTGGGGCTGGCGCTCGCGGTGCTGGGCGACCCGGTGCAGGTGACCGGCTTCAACGGCGGCGCCACCGGTCGCCTGTTGGCGCGCGACCTGCACCAGCGCGGGGTGGCGCCGCGCTTCTGCAGCTTGCGCGCGCCGACGCGCATCTGCACGACGGCGCTGGACGAGGCCCGGGGATGGACGACCGAACTGGTCGAGGAGGCGCCGACGCCCGACGCGGTTGCCTGGCGGCGTTTCGCGCGCATCAACCTCCGTCTGGTGCCACGCTGCCGCCTGCTGGCGATCAGCGGCACGCTGCCGCCGGGCACGCCGGACGACTTCTACGTGCCGTTTGTGCAGGCGGCGACCCGGCGCGCGCAGCCGGTGGTGATCGACTCGCACCGGGCCGGCCTGCTGGCCACGCTGCCGCTGCGGCCGATGGTGGCCAAGCTCAATGTGCACGAACTGGAGCTGACGTGGGGCCGGGGCTTCCGCACCGAGCGGGCCCTGCTGGCGGGGGCCTTTCGCCTGGCGCAGGCCGGCGCGCAGTGGGTGCTGCTGACCCACGGAGCCCAGCCCGGATACCTCCTGTCCGCCGATGGTCGGGCCTGGCGGCTGGTGCCGCCGCCGGTGGCGCGCGTGGTCAACCCGATCGGCAGCGGCGATTGCACCACGGCCGGTGTGATCCACGCCTGGCTGCGCGGACGCGCGATGCCCGAGGCGGCGCGTTTCGGCATGGGCTGCGGCGCGGCCAACGTGGCGAACGTGCGACCGGCCGATTTCACGTCCGCGCAGGCGCGTCGCCTGGCGGCGGCGGCAGGGGTCGAACCGATTGACTGGAACCCGCGAAAGGCGCAACGATGACCAATCAGGCCCTGCTCTTCATCAAGCCGCACGCGATCGGAAACGCGGCCGCGTGCGCGTACATCGAACGGCAACTCGCCGACCACGGCGTGGCAGTGCGCCAACGGCAGGCGCTGACCGGCACCGACGTCGAGGCCGGCGGCATGGTGGACCGGCATTACGCCGCCAATGCCCGCAGCGGCACCTGCGCCGATCCGGCGAAACTGCCCGTGAGCGCAGCGGCGTGCGACCTCTTTGCGGAGCGCTTCGGCGAATCCTGGGACGCGGCGGTCCGCGCCGGCCGGGTCGTCAGCGGGCTGGTGCTGCAACGCCGATTGGGCATCACGGGCGAGGAGCTGAACCGACGCTGGGCCGCTCTGGCGGTGACCAAGCTGGCCGGCGGGCTCTACACCGGCTGGATGCCCGACGAGAAGGTCTTTGTGCTGAACGGCTTCTACCCGTCGATCCGCGAGCTGTTCACGCGGCCGGAGGCGCGCCTGCTGCTGCTGGTCGGCGAGTTCGATTCGGCCGCGCTGTCCTGGCAGGCATTTCGCGAACGGGTGATCGGGACCACGAATCCGGCGGCCGCGGACCCGGCTTCGATCCGCGGTTGGCTGCATGCACATCAGGCCGAGACCGGCCTGGCGATCAGCTACCGTGAGAACGTCATCCATGCCAGCGCCTCGGCCTTCGAAGCGCTGTTGGAGAAGCCGATCTGGCTGCCCGGTTGGGAGCCGGACCGCGATCCGCTCTGGACGCTGCTGCGCGCGCAGGGCTTCACGCTGGGCCAGTTGGAGACCTGGCGGGTGGCCAACCCGCTGGTCCGGCTCGACGGCCGCCAGGCCGGGCTGCTCGACCTGCTGGAGGGCCTCGACACCGCCCCGACCGCCACGCTGCTGGAGCGTCTGCGCAACGAGGAGCAACTCGTGGTTCGCGGCGCAGCCGCGCGGCCGGCTAACCTATAGCACGGACACGTGGTTGCAGTTAAGCCCCTGCCGCCTCGGCGGCGCGGATGCGCTCGGCGCCGCGGATCATGGCGCGGTAGTTATCGAGCGGCACGTATTCGGGGATCGAGTTGCCGGAACCGAGGGCGTAGCCGCGCGCCATCTGGCGGAAGCGGGTGCCGTTCTCGAACACCAACTCCTCGATCTCGGCCGGCGTGCGCGAGCAGAGCATGTCCAGATCGAAACCGCCGCAGAAGCCGATCCGCGCGCCGTACCGCGACAGCCAGACGTCGAAGGGCGCGATCGCATCCTCGTTGGAGTGCTTGGCATCGATGCCGGTGGCCAGCACGCCGGGCATGATCTCGAAGACGTTGCCGCAGGAGTGCCACAGGAAGGGCTTGCCATGCCGGTGGCACAGGGCGATCAACCGGCGGTACTGCGGCAGGATCTGGTCGCGGACCGTCTGCGGGTTGGTCAGCAGCGAGGACTTGAAGCCCAGGTCGTCGCCGAACCGGGTGGCGATGAAGGGCGCCGCAAACTCGCGCAGGAATCGCTCCCAGATGCCGTGCATCAGGTTGCCGATGCGGCCGAACAGCGCCACATAGAGCTCGGGGTCGTCGGCCTGCATGAAAGGCAGATATTCGAGCCCCACCAGGCTCTCCGCCAGTTCAAAGACCCCGTTGCCCACGCCGCCCACGGCGCGCATGCCGGGTGGCAGGGCCGCGGTCAGTCCGCGGAAGGCCGGTTCGGCTTCGGCCCAGAAGCGCGCCGGGATCGCATCCCAGGGATAGGCCTCGAAATCCGCGCGGGTCTGGATCAGCCCCTTGCCACCGCTGAGCGCGGTGGGCTGCTCCAGGTGCGCGCCGATGCAGATCTCGAAGCTGACCACGTCATAGGTCATTTGCCGGAAGAAGTCGCAGTAGGTGCGGTAGAACTCGCGCCGGTCATGGGCCGTGCCGCGTTGCAGCGGCGCCAGCGTGACGCCCAGAGCCTGCTCCATGAACCCCACGTTGACCAGGTGTTCGTAAAGCGGGAGTCGCGCGGGTCGCCGGTTCCGCATGACGGCTTCGAAATGGCGGTAGTCAGGCTCAAAAGGCATCGACGGCTCCTGGATAAGGCCCAGCCGTACCGTGCCCGGTCGGGATTCCCCCAAGCATACGCCCGTGGTTCTGGCGATGCAACGGTGAAGCGCGGCCAGCTTTTTCGTCGGGCGCCATCCGGCATTCCCCCGCAGCGACACGATTGAAGGCCTGACCCTCAGCCTGTGGGGCGAGAACCACGAGCGGGCGCTGGCCCTGGGGTTCGTCTACGCCGAGATGGCGGAGGCTGGGGGCCAGGTCGGACTGATCAACTGCTTTCGCCAGAACACGCGCTGGTTTGCCGAATTGCCCGACGCGGCCGGGACAGGCAGGGCTCTCCAGCGCCTGCGGACGCCATGGAGGGGCGACCCTGTGTCGCCCGCCCGCGTCAGGGTACGGCGGCATGGCTTCGACGGCTTCGCAGCGGACGAGGCTTATTAAACCCCACGCCGTCAACGAGGTAAAACTCAAGGCAGCCCTCGCGGCGGGTTGAAGTTATGGACGAGCCCGCCGCCCGGCTGCGCCGCGAATGAACGCCGGGGTAACTCTGTCCGAACCGCGGATGGGTATCAACCGCCAAGACGCCAAGCACGCCAAGGAGATGCAGGGTCAAGATGCGTGCGGTGCGTCGCAGGCTACGGGCTGAAAGCCCGTGCCACGCCAACGCCCACTGAGCGGAAGGGAGCAGTAGGTCCGTGAGCCGCGATACGCACGCCTCTGCCGATCGGCTCCACAATCGTGGCACGGGCTTTCAGCCCGTAGCCAATCGTTCGCCCTGTGACGCACATCGGCCCGACGTGCGTCCCGATGGGTAGGGGTGCCCCAGGCCCTTGGGGCACCCGGTCGGCCAACGCCCAGCCGCGGTTTGAACCGAAATGCGCGGGAACCGCGGACGGCAGTTTCAAGTTATGGACGAGAACCGGCCTGCCGTCAGAGCGGCCGTGGTGATGCTGACCAGCAGCGTCAGACATGCGGGGGGCATGTAGAGGAAGGCCCTGGCTATGACCGCATCCGCGAAAGCGATGGTTAGCCCTCACATGGCCCCAAGCATAGCGAGAAGAGTCCTGGCGCCGGAGGGCGAGAACACCCAGATCAGTGCTCCGCAGTTGAGCACAACAGTGACCCAAAACGCGGTTTGAAAAGAAGCCTTCGCCAACTTGTGCCGGAACAACCGCTGCGCAGCCAAGGCTCCGGGCCAACCGCCGAGAAGGGCGCACAAGTGCAATGTCTTTTCCTGGGTTCGCCATTCGTTCCCTAAGGCGGCTGCCTTGTCGAAGGCGTAAGCAAAAAAGGTTATCAGACTGGCAACCAGGTAGAGCGCCAGAACAGCGATTGGCACGCGGCCGGCAACAACCGCGACAACGAGCAGAATCAGAAAACCGACGGCCAGTATGGAAGGGATGTTGCTGCGGCCGGGCGCGGCGCACGGATGCGGCCGATCGCCGACAAAAGCAACCATCTTGGCTTGGGCGCGGCCCATACCGTCCGCCCTCAGTTCATAGGCTACGAGCTCGTTTCCCTGTGGTCGGCGATGCCGATTGGAGAATGAGCTGATGTGCACAAACACCTGCGCGCCACCATCACAGGGCGTGATGAAGCCAAAGCCATTGACATCCTTCCACGTGGTGATGCGACCCTGATAGCGCATGGCGACTGGATGTGAGTGCTTCCCTTGTGCCGACGCGGACAAGACGCTACTCGCGATGGGGAGAGCATGGCAAAAGGCGAAACGCGGCACAAGGGATAAGATGCCGTTGAACAGAGCGTGTCGGGGTGTGCCGGTGCAACGAAAGCCGTGGAGGGGCGACCGTGTGTCGCCCGCGTCGCACAGGTTCGCCCATCGTCGGCTGATGCGGCTTCGAGCCGTAACGTCCGGCCTCTTGTGCACTTTGGTTCATTCACTCAGTGCCAGGGCGAAGTTGACGGCGCCGCGGATCTCTCGCATTCGGGCGGTCGAGAGTCTGGTGAGCAGGGCGCCGATCCTGCCCTTTGCGACGGTCTGGAGGTGGTCGCAGTTGACCGCACACGCTTTGGCGACACCGTCCTTCTGGTCAAGCAAAACCTCGCTCGGAATATCGCGAATGGTGGAAGTGACCGGGGCCACCGTGACCTCGCCGATGTAGGGGATAATGGAATCGCGAGTCAGGATGACGACGGGACGGCTCTTGTCCGGCCGGTCGAACTTGTACAAGCGAACATCGCCGCGTTTCATTCGTCCCCCCACTTCTGCTCGCGCTCCCAGACGTCAAACTCCCGGGCCCCAGCCGGCTTGCGGATGTACCCCTGGCGATGCTTTTCCTCAAGCTTCTGCGTCCTTATCCTCTCGATCGCGCGTTGGAGCGCGTCTCGTGCAAAGGCCGACCGTGTCGTGTGCAGATCCTTGGCAACCCGGTCCACCGTCTGGACCAGCTCTTCGTCGAGCGTCATCTGTACTGTTCTCATCTGCGCACCTCCATGTGGATAACGATAGCTATAGTACCACACATCGCTATGGGGTCAATTCATCTGTCGCGTCTGTCGATCTCCGGGTGGCAAGCGGCCACCCCGGCGAGCGGGTGGGTGCTGTCGTGGGCCAGTGTCGCCCGGCCGGACGTACGAGATCCGACGCGCCGGGATGCTGACGGACTCCTTCACCGAGCTCGTAGCCAGCGCCATCGCCTGGCCAAAGCCGCGCCGGAACAGCCCGATGCCGTGCCGGTTAGCTGCTGGCGCCGGTTGCGCGTCCTGCGGGCAACCGTGAGAGAAACAGGCAACCGTGAGAGAAACAGGCCGCCGCCGACGACTAGATAGGTGGTACAATCAGAAACAATGGAGAGCGGCAGTCATCATGCGCAAGACCACGGTACGCGATCGACTTGACCTGTTACGGAGCAGCCTGCTTCGGCCGGTGTTCGGGGCCGTCGGTTGGACGGCGTTCGCGGGGGGATGCCTGGCTGCTGCGGCGCTGCACGGGGCGTCCGCATGGCCGGCGGAGACGACCGCGCAATCGGTCAAGCTGACGGCACTGGACCCATCGGGCTTTAGCGTCAACGTGAGCGGTGCAGCCTGGAACCCGACCAACCGGACACTCTGGCTGGCTTCCAACAGCGGGATCTTCTGGTGTCTGGTCGAGGATGGCGCCGGCAGCTTCCTGATCGCCACGAACAGCGCCGGCACGCGTGCCAAGTGGTCGCCTGGCGGCGACTTGGAGGGCATTTGTCATGTGGACTACGCCCAACCGACCGTGTTCCTGTTGAACGAAGACGGCCAGATTCTGGAGTACAGCACAACCGCGTACGGGGTCAACACAGCGCTGCACACGTGGAGCATTGCCGCCCACTGTCCGGAGATCGGGGGTTCGGGTCCGGAGGGCATCACCTTCGTTCCGGATGATTGGTTGCGCCGGGAGAGCTTTCGGCGCAGCGATGGGGCGCTGTGCGTCAGCACCAACGGCATGGGCGGGTTGATGTTCGTCGGACACCAGACCGGCGGCTACATTCACGTGTTCGATCTAAACCGCACGAACAACCGCTATGGCTATGTCGGGCGCTACAAGACCGGCCGCAGCGAGACCGCGGACCTGGCGTTTGACCCCGGCACGGGCCGACTGTACGTGTGGCACAACACCGGTGCCAACTACCTGGAGGTCTGCGAATTGAATTCCTACCTCGACGGTGCCGACCGCCGCTTGCGCCCACAGATTGAGTATACCGGGCCGCGCAGCGGCAATCTGGAGGGTTTTGCCCTGGTCTCGACACCCGGCACCGACGACTGGTGTTTCGTCACCGACGACGACAACAGCGGCGGCGAGGCCGTTATGTGGTTTCGGAACTTCCGGCCCACCGAGGATGCCGATGCGGACGGCCTTGACGACCCGTGGGAGATGCGCTACTTCGGCACACTCCCGGAAGCCGACGGCACCACCGACAGTGACGGCGACGGTCACACCAACAGTCAGGAAGCCACGGCCGGGACTGATCCGACCAACCGCTTGTCGCGTCTGTCGATCGCCGGGTGGCAGGCGGACGCCTCCGCGAGCGGGTGGGTGCTGTCGTGGGCCAGTGTCGCCGGCCGGACGTATGAGATCCGACGCGCCGGGGTGCTGACGGACCCCTTCACCCAGCGCGTAGCCACCGCCATCGCCGCCACGCCGCCGCTGAATACGGTGACCATGAGCGTGTCGGGCGTGAGTTTCTACCGTGTGGCCGTCCAGTGACGGCGTCGGCGCCACACCATCTCTCCGCATTCGCCGCACGAAAGGTGACAGGCAAACCGAGTAGTACGCTCTCGGCACAGCGCCGGGTGCGGCACTGGGTGGACCGCCTGGACATCGGTTCCGAGTTGGGCGTGCGCGAGACAATTTGCAGGCCACCGGTTTTGGCCAAACGTCAGCCTTCAGGGTTGCCGAGCTTGCGAGGCATACCCTGCGAGGCTTGGTTCGCAGTTGTGTCCGATTCCGGTTTCAACACACCGTACAGTTCAAGGTCTTCAGCCTTGTCCCATTTCTTCACATGCTGCCTTCGGCATCCCTCGTGCCGCATTCCGATCTTCTGCATGACTCGGCCGGAGGCCGGATTTCGGGTGATGTGACAGGAGTGGACGCGAATGAGCGCCAGATCGGAAAACGCGCAACACAAGACGACTTGCCCTGCCTCGGTGCAGTATCCCTGGTTCCAATACGGTTTCCCGATCCAGTATCCGAGTTCCGCTTGATGGCCCTTTGCCATTCCCATCAGGCTGATGGCACCAACAAGGGCACCATCCGACTTTCGAGTGATCGCCCACGTCGCGCCCTGGTCCTTCTCGAAGCATTCTTGATGCTTGGATATCCACCCTTCCGCCATCCCCTCTTTGTACGGATGCGGGATGTTGAGCGTGGTATCGGCGACTGCCCGATCTCCCGCCAGACGCATGACTTCGGCGGCATCGGCCTGTCCGAATGGTCGGAGAATCAGTCGCTCGGTTTCAAGTCTCGGAATCTCTTTCATGATCTTCTGCGAACGACTGCCTTAACGGTTTGCGAGCTTTGAGCAATACCGTCCGAGGCTTTGTGTACGCCTACCCGGCCGCAAATCCGTCCGGGAAACGTGCCGTGTCACGGTAGTCCGTCTGAACCGCCGGATGCGGACCCGCAAGTCCGGTGGTGTGGGAGGGGGGAGTTAATCACTCCCCCTGACCCGCTTCGGATCCTCACTTCCTCCTGCACACCAACTCGCCCTTCCCGATGGGCACAACCAGAGCGTCGACTCGTGCGTCCGCAAGTGCCTGATCGAGCATCGGCCGCAGGGTTGCTTCATGGTTGATTGCGTTGTCAGCCACCAGGAGCCCGCCCGGCGCCAGTCGGGGGATCACAAGGTCGTAGCACCGGCCGTACAGTTCCTTCTCCGCGTCCAGGAAACAGAAGGCGATCCCCGCGCAGCCGGGAAGATGAGCCAGCGCGTCGGCGTGGACGAACTCCACCACGTCGCCGACGCCCGCCATCTCAAATGTCTGCCGGGCGAGTTCCGCCTTTTCGGGCAGGACCTCAAAGGTCGTCACGCGTCTGCCTGTGGCGCGGCATGCGAGGGCGAGCCAGAGCGTGGAGTATCCGGCGCTCGTGCCGATCTCGAGATACCGCCCGTCGGGCGCTCCTGCCGCCAGCAACGCGATGAACCTGCCGACATCGGGCGTGATCTGACGCAGCCGGTGCATTCGCGCTGTGCCGTCGGTCCGATCTCGCGCATCGATCTGTTCAAGCTCGCGCATGCGTGCAACTATGGACTGTGGTATCTCGTGAAACATGCTTCTTCTCCGTGCCGAACGTCGCCGATCATGCGCGCTGTAAAGCGTCGCGTGAATTGGCTGGTTCGCAGGTCATTTTTTCTGCGCCTTCACCGCCGCCAACAACATCGGGCCGACGAAGAATGCTTTTCCGATGAAGTAGAGTCCAATTCCCGTAGTGAGGGCATCATTGCCGTGATCCAATCCTGTCTTGGTGAGAATCCACAGTCCAGCACCAAAACAGAACACAAAGGCCAGGATGGCCGCGATTGAGCAAACCTTTATCATTCTGTCATCCATTTCATCATCTCCTTGCGCGAACGTATAATGAGCGTCCAGTTGCTTTTCACGGGTATGGACACGTGCTCAACACGATAGCGGTAGCGTAGGGACTCCGGACGCGGACAGCAAGGAAAATCGAAGACGACAGTTAATGCATTGCAGAGCAAGGACTGGCCCACTGCAGTCGCGAATATGGTTGGCGCAAGGAAGTATCGGCACAGAAAATGCAATTGACGCAAAACATCTTCTAGACGGTGCATATGCGTCATGAGGCCGAATTCGGGTCCGATAACGGAACGATCGTTCATGTAGTGCCTGGGGCGTGACGCAAAAGGCCGTCTGGGCGGTGTTATCCGCGCCGGAATTGCGAAACCGGCGAGCGTGCATACCCTGAGGCACAGCTTCGCAACGCATCTGCTGCTGCACGGTGTGAACATCCGCGAAGTGCAGCAGTATCTGGGGCACTCCAGCGTGGAAACCACCATGATCTACACGCATGTCATCCGCGGGCTGGACAGCACCGCGAAGAGCCCGCTGGACGCCCTGGGCGCAGTGGCGTAGGAGGGCAGCCGATCATGATCGCGATCTTCTCGGCTCTTGGCTTCGCGAACGGCATCATCCTGGCGGCGTATGGATGGTCCGGTTGGCAGATGACTGTCGCCGCCGCTGGCCTTGGCGGACTGGCGTGGTTCGCTCAGCGCCACCGCGTTCCCGCCATTGCCCTCGCCGTGGTCGTCTGCTGGCTCTGCGCGCGCTTCGGCATGGGAAGGCGGGGGACGCTCGCGCCCTCGCTCGGAACAGTGATGGTTTACACACTGACGACCGGCCTGCCGGCCTCCGCTGTCCGGGCGGGCATCATGAACGCCGTGGGGCTTACGTTCTGGGCTCTGCGTCCCAAGTCGGCGCGCTCCGGCCTTGCGACGGGTTTCGGAGTTGCCGCGCTGTGCATCCTCGGTATGTCTCCCGACGAGCTCTTCCGCCCCGGCTTTCAACTCTCGTTCCTCGCGGTGGCCTGGCTTCTGTCCGGCCTCACCCGCATCCTTCTGGACGCATCCCTGGTCGGTGCCGCATGGTTGGGCTGTCCGGTCGTGGAGCGGCCTGGCCTCGTCGGGGTGGGCCTCTACATGAGGGCACTGGCGCTCTTTAGTCGCTGCAGCCAGAGCATAGGGATGAGCTGCGGCACCCTTTGGCGCACGTCGGCCCGCTGTGCGTCGTCTTCACCGGTTCGTCCGGACGCGTCGATGTTTCACGGCTTGGCGTCGGACGCCAAAGCTCGCACGGCACCGTCCAACCCCGGTCTCTCGTTCCCCTTCGTGAACTTCGCGTCCTTCGTGGTGAATCCAACTGACGGGTCTAGGTTCAATCACCGTTCTGCGTCAGACGCGCGCATGAGGAAATAGCCAATGACAACTGACTGCCGCACCGCGCCCGGAATGTTGATTTTCTGCTTATGGTAGAAGGAGGGGATGGATACTCCTGCAAGCCGACCAAAGACCTGCAGCCGACGACAGGCAAGCAGGGTTGGCAACGGTCGTGCCGGGAGATCGCCTGCCGGCCGTGACAAGCACGGCCGTCCATGGCCCGGCGGAAGCCGTGGAGGGGCGACCTTGTGTCGCCCGCGTTGCATCGGTTCGCCAGACGGAGACTGTCCGCGCGGCCGTGACAAGCACGGCCCTCCATGGCCCGGCGGAAGCCGTGGAGGGGCGACCTTGTGTCGCCCGCGTTGCATC
>CAZZCT010000155.1:0-12717 GCA_964652365.1 uncultured Lentisphaerales bacterium | reverse complement strand
CACCGGCGCCACGTTCACCTCGCCCACCGCGATCATGAAGGTCTCGAAGTCGCTCCGGGCGGCCGGGTTCGCGCCGTCGTCGGTCACCGTCACCGTCACCGTGTAGTTCGACCCGCCCTGCGATTCGGTCGGCGTCCAAGCGAAGGCACCCGTGTTCGTGTTGATCGTCATGCCGGCGTCGCGCGAATCTTGGTCCAGGCTGAAGACCAGCGTCTGCTCCGGACGGTCCTGATCACTCGCCGTCGCCGTGAAGGCCAGCGTCGCCTGCTCGTTCACGTTCCGATTGCCGATCGCGTCCAGCACCGGCGCCACGTTCACTTCGGCCACCGTAACGGTGATGACCTCGCTGTCGCGGAGGGCGCCCGTACCGTTGTCGGTAACGACCACGGTGAAGGTGTAGTTGGTGCCGCCCTGCTCCTCCGTCGGCGTCCAGGTGAAGACGCCCGTGGCGCCGTCGAACTGCACGCCCGTCGGAATGGTGCCGGACAGGCTGAAGGTCAGCGTCTGGGCCGCCAGGTCGGCCGCCGTGTCGGTGGCCGTGGCCGTGAAGGTCAGCAGCGCCTGCTCGCCGACGCTCTTGTTGCCGATCGCGCCGAGCTCCGGTTCGCTGTTCTCGATGTCGAAGGCCGCGCTGGTCACTGGGGCCAGGCCAGCCGTCGTGGCGATCAGCGTATAGTCATCACCCGTGCCGAGGCTGACCGACAGGTCGGTGAACGTCGCCACGCCGTTGTCGAAGGCCAGCGAGGTCGTGCCGTTGAGCACGCCGATGATGGGTACGCCCGGGTTGACGCCGATGGCCAGGGAGACGCTGCCGTTGAACTGCGTGGCCGTCGTACCGATCTCGTTGGTCACCGTCACGCCCGGCTGCTGCGCCAGCACCGCGCCCAGCAGCGCGCCGACCGGCGGCGTGCTGAAGCGGATGCCGACCGGGAGGTAGTACTGCGACGCCAGGTTCGGCTGGAAGCCGATCGTCGTCAGCTGCGTATCGGTCCCGTCACCCAGCCAGGGGCTAAAGTCGACGTGGTCGCTGACCGCGACACCGATCCCGCCCGGGTTCGTCGTGTGCGTGGGGCCGGTGCTGCTGCCCCACCAGTTGGCCTCGGCGACGACGCTGATGTCAGCGCCTCCGGTCGAGGAGACCCCGGCGGCGTTGCCGCTGAAGCTGTTGTGCCACACCTGCACCGTAAGCGCTTCCGCCGAGACCGTGCTCTTCTCGACACCGATGGCGGTCTGGTAGCCCGCGACGATGTTGCTGGTGACATTGACACACGACGGACTGTGGTCGGTCGGGCCTAACAGGTACTCGTTCGCGATGTAGATGCCCGTGCCGTCACCCGTGTCGCGGGCGGCGCTCGCCGTACTGGTGAGTGCGTTCCCGGCGATCAGCAGCGGCTTCCCGGCGGTGCCGTTGCCGAACACCATCATGCCGATACCGTACTTCGTCGAGTTGATGCGGTTGCCCGTCACGGCGAAACCGTTGTCGTACGACCAGCCCAGCAGCATGCCGACGGCCTGGCTGCCAGGGTCGGCCCATGAGACGCCAGACGCGAGCGTGATCGTGTTGCCCGCGACCACCGACGCGGCGTCCCACAGGCGCGTGTAGATGCCGACCGCGCCGGCGAACTGCTCGAGTCCGTTGTCGCTGATGGCGTTGTCCGTCACCACGAAGGTCCGGGCGGGGCCGGTGGGGTTGCACTGGATGCCACGCGGTTGACCGTTCGGATAGCCCCAACACCCCACGAAACTGCCGATCTCAGTGAGCGTGTTGCCGCTGACCCTGCAGAGACCGGCCGGCGTGGTCGCATCCGGATCCTGCACGATCCCCTGGAAGACGTGCACGACGGTGTTGCTCAGCACCTGGCTCTGCCCGCCAAGGAACATGGCGTGGTTGTATGCCACGCTCTCCACCCGCGAGTTCTCTATCAACGTCCCAGACACCGCGCGCGGGAACACCGAGATGCCGCGGCGGTACGGGTAGCGGATGTAGACGTTGTCGACGTGCAGGTTGCTCCATGCACCGCCACCGCCGCCGGGGTAGCTCGCGTCGGCCGTCACAATGCCGGCGCGGAAGTTGTTCTTGGCGGGCGTCAGCGCCGCGTTGCCACGGCCGTCCAGAGTCAACCCGCGGATGGTCACCGCATGCGCCTTGATGACGAAGCCGTTCTGCGCGCTGCTGCCGAACGCGCTATCCACGTTGGCGTCCTCGGCGGCCGGCACGATCAGGACATCCTCGCGCGTCGCCGCGGCGCCCTGAATCGTTGCGCTCCGGTCGACGACGATGTTGGACTCCACGTAGGCGCCCGCCAGCACGTTCACCGTGCCACCGGCCTCGACCAGGTTCACGCCCTCCTGGATGCGGCCCGTCGCGCCGCTCTGCAGGCTGTCGTCATCGACCCAGAGGGCCGACACGTCGCCCGCGAAGCCGCGCGCGCCGGCGTCGGTGTCACTGCCGGTCGCCAGCCAGGGGCTGTAGTCGACCAGCGCTCCGCCGTTGGCGTTCGCACGCACGGTGGCGGCGTCGGCGCCGCCCCACCAGTTGGCGGACGCATCGACCGTCGCGGTCTGCTCGGCGCCACAGGCGATGGCCGCCACGCTGTTGCCCGCGAGGTTGTTGTCCCGGATCACGTTGTCCTCGGACTGGTACCAGACGCCCACCTGCCAGCTGGCATCGACGTCGACGCCGGTCGCGTTGGCCGTGATCTCGTTCCCCTCGATCAGGTTGTCGGAAGAACCGAGCAGCCGGATGCCCGCCAGCGCGTTGCTGATGGCGTTGCCGGTGACCGTGTGACCGCCGGAGCGCCAGAAGCTGATGCCGACGCTGGCCGCCCGGATCTCGTTCCCGTCGGTGACCTCGTTGTCGTCGCAGTTCTCGCCCAGGAAGATGCCGTCACGGGCGCTGCCGAGGGTGTTGCCGCGGATCTGGTTGCCGGTCGCACCCATGCTGACGGGCCCGCCGACCGCCGAGGCGTTATCCATCGCGATCGCGTCCAGCCCGTTGGCGGTGACGACGTTGGCCACCACACTGTTCCCCGTGCTGGCCACGGCGGTCACGCCGTAGAAGGCGTTGGCCGTAACCACGTTCCGGCTGACGCTGTTGGCCGAGCCGAGGACCACCCCCACGCCGTTCGCGCAGGCGGTCACGGTGTTGTCGTTGATCGCACACCCGGTGACGCCCTGGGCCAGGATGCCGGCGTCGGTGCCCGCGCTGCCGGAGTTCCGTACGACGAACCCCTCGAAGGTGACGCTGCTGGCGGTGATGAAGACAACCGTGCCGCTGCCGCTGCCGTCGATCACCGGAGCGCCCACACCGGGGCCGGCCGAGGCGTCGCCCGGCATGCCGACCACGCGCATGGCCCGGTTGATCGCCACGGTCTCGGCATACGCGTTCGCGGCCGCAGCCACGTTCACGGTGCCCGCCGCCGCCACGGCTTCGACGCCGTCCTGCACCGTCTTGAAGGCGTTATAGCCCCAGACGTGGCCGCCGCAGGCGCCGTAGCCAGTCCAGTCGCCGTCGACCCAGACCTCCGGCGCCTGCGCCGTGGCCGTGATCGTGAAGGTGAGCTTGTCGCTCGTCCCGCCGCCCGCGGCAGGCGAGAAGACCGTCACCTCGGCCGTACCCGCCGTGGCCAGCAGGGCCGCCGGCACCGTGACCGTCAGGCTCGACGCGTTCGCGGCCGTGGGCGTCAGTGTGCTGGCGTCCCACTTTACGACCGACGAGCCGACGAAGGCCGAGCCGCTCAGGGTGAGCGTCAGGTCGCCGCTCCCCGCAGTCGCGAAGATCGGGCTCATCGAGTTGAGCACCGGCGTGGGATTCGAGATGTCGAAGGACTCGCTCGTCGCGCCCATGATCGGCGCCGCGGCCGACGCCGCCAGCGTGAGGGCCGTGCCGCCGTCAACCGTGACGGCCAGGTCTGTGAAGGAGACCTCGCCCGCCGTGCAGGCCAGGGTCCGCGTACCTGTTAGGACACCGACGCCCGGCTGCGAGCCGATTGCCAGAGTGACGTCGCCGGTGAACTGCGTCGCCACCTCGCCCAACTCATTGGTCGCCTGGACCGTCACCGTGCTGAGCGTCGCGCCGAGGTCCGCGTTCGCCGGCGATGCCGTGAACTTCAGGCCCAGCGGCAGGTAGCGGAGCGTATCGAGCAGCGGCTGGAAGCCGATATTGCCGCCGGTCACCGGATCCTCCGCACCTGTCCCCAGCCAGGGGCTGAAGTCGACGTCGTCCGACGCGGCCAGACCCGAGCCGCCCGGGTTCGACGCATGGGCGGGCCCAGTCGCACTGCCCCACCAGTTCTGCTCGGCGTCGAGCGTGCCCGAGCCGTTTGTGAAGCGCACACCGTAGCCGTTGCCCGCGAAGCTGTTATGCCTCACGATCAGCTTGCCCGCAAGGGCTCCATACGCGCGCACGCCGGCATAGCCTGCCGGGATGTTCGAGACCGTGTTGCTGCATGCCACGCTCTCACCGTCGAAGCTCCCGCCGTAGGCCAGGAAGTAGATCCCATGCTTGTTCCCCGCAAGTGCGACCTGCGAGTTCAGCACCCGGATGCTGCGCATCGTTCCGCCATCCGTCTCGGCAAGGAAACCCGCACCCGTCAGCGCGGCGCCGTCGACCGTGACATCGGAGATGGACGCGGAAGAACCGCCCTGATAGGCGAAGATGTTGTAGCGCCCGGAGTTCGAGGCGGTCACGTTACGGACGGTCACGCCCGACACGGTCCCGTCCCAGGTCCCGATCAAGAGCCCGTCCTCGGCGTTGTCGGCGACCACGCAATCCGCGAACGTCAGGCCGCTGACGACCTCGCCGCCATCAATCCAGAGCCCGAGGCCCGTCTTACCGTTGTTGCTGGCCGTAACGCCCGTGATGCTCCCGGAGGCGTTGTCGTGCAGCATCAGGCCGCAGTCGGCGTTGTGGCTGAAGTTGCCGCCGGTGATCTGCAGGCCGGTGACGTTGCCCTGCAGATTGAACCCCATGGCGTACTGCGCATCAACCTGCCCGGCGTGGGTGAAATCGCTTCCGCTGACGGTGAGGCCGTCGATGGCGGTGCCCGGAGTCAGGTAGAAGTTGCGGTTTCCGCCGTAGCTGAAGTCGCAATCCTCGATGGTGACGTTCCGGTAGGTGTAGCCTCCGAAGAACGCCACGTTCGCCCCGAACGAGTACGTGGAGACGATGCCACGCAGGACGATGTTGGAGAACGTGTTCGCGGGGGGCGCTACGGCCACGTTGATGCCCGCCCGGATGTTGTATCCGGGGCCATAGCTCTTCCCGGCTTCACGCGTGAGCGTCATCCCCTCGATTGTGACGTCGGACGCAGCGATCGAGAGCCCGTCCATGGGCGCGCTGCCGTTCCACTGTCGCAGTTCCACCACCGTGTGCCCGGACCCCGCGCCGACGAGCGTGATTGCCTTCTGGATGACCAGGTCAGACCAGGAGGCGGCTGTCTCGTGGTACGTCCCCGCGGCCACGTGGACCGTGTCGCCCGCCGTGGCGGCGTCGATGCCGCGCTGGATGCTGCCGCTCGTCGTCGTGACGTGGAGGTTTGCGGCCTTGACGCGCACGAAGCCGAGCGTGGCGGTGTCCACCTTGTGGGTGATCTTGTCTTCAACCGCGAAGAGCTCGGGCAAATCCATGGCCGAACCGACCTCGCCGGCGAAACTTACCGCCGTAGCGTCGATCTCGGTCGTGGGGTCTGTAGCGCCGGCATTGAGCAAGCTGAGATAGTTGGCCAACCCGACGTCAAACGAGGCGGCGGAGCTGCCGACGAATTCGATCCGGGCCTTCGCGCCGTCGATGACCGCACCGATCGCGCTGGCGCCCGACAGTGCCGTGCCGCCCTGAACTCTGAGCTTGCACGGCCCGAGATTGGACCCCGTGCCCGTCCAGAGCGCCCGCAGCCCCGCGCCCGTAGGGGCAGCGCTAATGGCAAGGTTGTTGACCGTGGCAAAGTTCCCGTCACTGTAGGAGTTCGAACCGAAGGCCGGGTCGTAGTCGGTGACCACTACCCCGCTCCCCCTGACGCCGGTTACGGAGCCGCCAGCAATCGTGACGCCGCCCTGACTGTCCGTGTTCCACACCCAGTACCCGCTGTCGCACACACCGTTGCCGATGATCGTGTTATTCGTCGCCAGCAGTGCTGCGCCGAAGACCATCGAGGTGATCCGGATGGCCTCACAGGTGTTCGTCAGCGTGGGCGCGGCGATGACCGTGTTCCCGTTGATCTCGAAGTCCACAGCGGCATTGTAGCGGTGGTTCACCGAAATGCCCATGTGGCGCGAGTTGCGGCCCGTGGCCAGCATGACGGTATTGCTGGCGATTCGGGGCACGAACCCCGAAGCGGCGGCCGTACCCACGCTATTGAGCGCGATGCCGGTGTGAACTCCCGCAAACGTGTTGTCCTCGATGACCAACTCCACCTCGTTCTGGGTGAATATCCCGCGGAACCACATGTTCGTGAAGAGGTTCCGCCGTACGTAGTTGAACGACGAGTTTGTAGCCGGGGAGTTCGGGAAGAGATAGACACCGGCGTACTTGAGGTTGCGGAACACGTTGTTGTCGAACGTGAAGCGGTCCCGAGTGACGGCATCGTTGTTGTTCCGGATGCCGCGCGCCGCATTGATGTCCGCCCCGTTGAGTGACAGACCCTCGCCGAGAGCGGGGTTGTCACCATCAATCGTGAATCCGTCGATTCGAACCTGACTGGACAGCAGCGTGACCACGATGCCGTTTTCCTGATCGTTGACTGCCGGCTGGATCACAGCCTCTGGCCCACGCGTCGGATCGTTACCCGCCTTGCCCTCATTCGGCCCGACAAGCGAGAGTGGCTTGCCTGCAACCAGGTTCTCGGTATACACACCCGCCGCCACTCTGACCGTATCGCCGGGGGTGGCGGCGGCAATGGCGTTCTGGATGAGGGCGGTGGGATTCACGCGCCAGACGTGGGCGACGTCGAGCGTGCAATCCGTCACCGTGATGGGCTTGGCGTTGAAGGTGACGTCGCCGTTGACCACGTACCCCGCCGTGCCGCTCTTCCGAATCGTCAGGGGCAGACTGATGACCGGAGACTCGGCGTACGTGCCGTCGGCCACCTCGATGACGTTACCCGCCGCGGCGTTGGTCACCGCCGCGATGATGGTGCTGTAGTAGTTCCCGCTCGTCACGTTGTGGACCGGCTGTATCAGCAAGCTAACCGTGACCGTGGCGCTGTACGCCTCGCCATCAAACACTTTGTAGGTGAAGCTGTCGGACGTCGACGAGCCGTTATCGTGCGTGTAGACGAAGCTGCCGTCTGCAGCGAGGCTGAAGGCACTGGCGCTCAGAGGCCCGGTGACCATCGATACCGTCAGCGGATCGGCGGGCTGATCGTCGTCGCTGTCGTTGCCCAGCACGCCGGGAGCCGCAACCGTCAGCGTGCCGCCTTTCAGCAGCGTGTAGCCATCGAGGACGGCCACGGGGGGCATGTTGACCTCGGAAACGGTCACGGCCACGTTGTTCGTCGTGGCCAACGGCGGCGTTCCGTTGTCGGTCACCACGACCTTGAAACCGTACGAGGCAGGTCCCTGCGCCTCGGTGGGCATCCATGTAAACACGCCCGTCAACGAGTCGATGGACGCCCCCTCGGGCCGATTCACCAAAGCAAAACTCAGCGCGTTGGAGACGCCTCCGGCAAGGCGGTCAGGGTCGGTCGCCGTGGCCGTGAACGTCCACGTCTCAAGCTCGTTGATCGTCAGCGACGCGGGCACGCCCGACAGTGTCGGCGCGACGTTGACTTCGTTCACCGTCACGGTGATTCGCTCGCTGTCGCGCATGACACCGCCAGCTCCGACGGTGGCGTCGCCAGCGGCCGCGGACGTGACGAGCACGTCGTCGAGCAGGCAGGCCCCCTGCGTGGAGACCGCGTTGAGTTGCGTCGCGCCGCCGTTCAGTACCGTCGCACCCGACCCCGCGACAAACCACGTACCGTTCAAGGCGCCAGAGATGCTCGGGGTTGCGTGTCCCAGTGTGGCATGCGAGACCGCGACGCCGTTGATGAGCATCCGGTACATCGGATTGGCCGGAACCGAACTGTCGTAGTCCAACTCGAGCGTCACACGCACCCACTGCCCTGCGGTCACCGGCGGAGTCAACGCGATTTCGGTCCAGCCCTGAACCCAAGCCAATGCCACCGTCTGCGTGCTGTGGTAGATCAGCAGGTTCCCGTCGTCTTTGAACGCGAAGGCCACCTGAGTACCCGCGGCTACCGTCGGAACCTCGGCACAGAGAACGGGCTGGATCATGAAATCGACCCTCGTGTCAGCGTTGGTACTCACCGCCAACGACAGGTCCGAGGCCACCCGCAGCATGTTGGTATGGGTACCCGCCAAGGGCGTCCCCCCCGCATAGCCCACCAGTCCGGCGGAGATGTTGGTCACAACCGCGTCCGTGCCGGTCCACCCCCCCCCCCCCCCCCCCCACGCGCGCGGGCCCATGGGGCCCGAAAAATCCGGGGGGGGGGGGGGGGGGCGGGGTTCCCCCCCCACCGGCGCCCCCCCCACCAAACCCACCCACAGACGTGCCTGGCACATGGGACTCGAAAGACTCGGAGGTGAGCGTGGTCGGCGGTGATACCACGCCATCGGTCACCACCACATCGAAGGTGTAGTCGCCGGGACCCTGCGTCTCGGTCGGAGTCCACGTGAAGTCGCCAGAGGCGTTGATGGCAGCCCCTGCCGGAGCGTTTTCGAGGCTGTAGTGGAGTGTCTGGAGCGTGCTGGCGTAGAGCGGTTGCGGCGGGACCTCGGGATCGGTCACCGCCAAGGTAAAGGTCAGCGGCGTGAGTTCGTTGACGCCGACCGGAGGTACAGGGATGCCGCCGGTGATGACGGGCGGATCGTTGTACGCACTGAGCGTAATCGTGAAGGTCTGCGCGCCGGAGGTCAGTGCTGCTCCGCCAGCTTGGCCGTCATCGGTCAGCGTGACCGTCACCGTCGCCGTCCCGTTCGCATTCGTCGCTGGCGTGTAGTTCAACGTGCCGCCGGATGTGATGGTCGGTTGGGTGCTGAACATCGCGTTGTTGTTGTTCGAGACGTTGAAGGTCAGCGACTGGTCGACGCCAGCGTCGCTGTCCGTGATCGCCGTTGCCCAGTTGGCCACCGACTTGGCGCCGCAATCCTCCACGCCGCTCTGGTTGGCGCCCTTCGTGAAGCTTGGCGTGTCGTTCACGGCATTCACCGTGATCGTGAAGGTCTGCGGGGCCGTCGTCAGCGCCGCGGTGCCGGCCGTGGCATCGTCGGTCAGCGACACCGTGACGGTCGCGAAGCCGTAGGCGTTCGGAGCCGGCGTGTACGTCAGCGTGCCGTTGGTCGAGACCGAGGGCTGCGCACTGAAGAGCGTGGTGTTGTTGTTCGTGACGTTGAACGTCAGCGTTTGGCCCACCTCGGGGTCGCCATCGTCGATCGCCGTAGCCCCCGTAGCCTCTGACTGCGGGCCGCAATCCTCGGCAACGCTCTGGGCGCCGATCAGCGTGAAGCGCGGCAGGTCGTTGACGGCACTCACCGTGATCGTGAAGGTCTGGTCAAGCGTGGTCCGCGCCGCACCGCCGGCGTTTCCGTCGTCGGTCAGCGTGACCGTCACCGTCGCCGTCCCGTTGGCATTCGCCGACGGCGTGTAGCTCAGCGCACCGTCAGCCGTGACGGACGGCTGTGTGCTGAAGAGAGCGTTGTTGTTGTTGGAAACGTTGAAGGTCAGCGCTTGCTCGACCTCGGCATCGCCGTCGCTGATTGCCGTCGCCCACGTGGTCACCGTCTGCGCGCCGCAGTCCTCGGCAACACTCTGGTTGGCACCCTTCGTGAAGCTCGGCATGTCGTTCACGGCACCCACCGTGATCGTGAAGGTCTGCGGGGCCGTCGTCAGCGCCGCACCGCCGGCGGTCCCGTCGTCCGTCAGCGACACCGTCACCGTCGCGATGCCGTTGGCGTTCGTGGCCGGCGTATAGCTTAGCGTACCATTGGTCGAGACCGAGGGCTGCGCACTGAAGAGCGTGGTGTTGTTGTTCGTGACGTTGAACGTCAGGGCTTGGACCACGTCGTCGTCGCCGTCGGTGATTGCCGTTGCCCAAGCCGGCACCGACTGCGCGGCGGCGTCTTCGGATACGGACAGGTCAGAGCCTTTCGTAAAGCTTGGCACGTCGTTGACCGGGAGTACCGTCACGTTGACGGTGAAGACCTCGCGTCCGCCCTGACCATTCGCAACCTGGATGACGAAGCTATCGCTGCCATTCCAGTTGGCGGTCGGCGTGTAGCTGAGCGTGGGCGATGCTGTACCCGTCCCGCTTACGGTGGCCGAGCCGTGGCTGGCGTCAGAGACGGGCGTCCACGTCAGCGTGCCTGCATTCGAGGTGCCGGGGTAGCTGACCGCCGTGGCGACGATCGTCGGCGGCGTCCATGTGCCGTCTTCGTTCATCTCGGTCGAAAGGCTTCCGCCGCCCGCGGGCGTGGTGATCAGCGGAGCGGCCCAGTTCCACGTCAGCACGGCGTTGCCCGTGACCGTCATGCTGAAGTTCGTCCCGGGGCCGGTGGCAGGCACGTTGCCGACCATGTCCCAACCCGTGCAGGCGAAGGTGCGGTTGCCGATCGTCTGAGACGCCGTGGTTGAAGGCGTCAGGGTGTCGCCGTAGAAGTTCGTGTAGGTCCCGACGGCGGGCGTGGCGGTGCCGTAGGCCGAGACGACCTGCAACGTGTGCATGGGTCGGAGCACCAGCGGGTCAGGACGCGCCCGCAAGGAGACGGGGTTGGCCATGCCCGGCAGTTGGTACTCGGCGAAGCCGCCGACGTTCTTCGGCCCAGCGGCGCTGTCAGGCACAGTCACCGTGTAGGTAAACGACACCGTACTTGCGGTTAGATTGCCCACGAATACGACCGCCTCGTGGTCGGCCGAGACCTCGGGGGAACCCATACCCGACGCAGTCGTCAGAACCCAGCCCGGCGGCAGCTCGGGTTGCCAGAGCAATGACCTGGTCTGGACGCCCTGCGGAAGAGCGAAGGTGCACGTGACCGTCAGCGGCGTGCCGGCCAGGTAGCCGGTCGCCGCATGCGTGGCGTAGGCATCCGCCAAAACGAGGTCGGTCGGGATGACGGTGGCGGGATTCGCCATGCCATCCAACTGGCATTCCACCGTGCCCCGCACGGTTCTTTCGCCGACCTCGCCCGGCGGCACGTTCACCGTGAAGCGGAAGACGAGCGGATTGTGGGCCGACAGATTCTGATCCATGAAGATCACGGCCCCATCCGGATCGACTTCGGGCAGACCATCGCCCGTCGTCGCCGCTGGCGCCCTGTCCATGGTCCAGTTTGGGGGCAGGTTTGGCATCCAGAGCAGGGACCGCAACTGGCGGCCGGCCGGATAGGAGACCGTGCATTCGATCACCTGCTTGGCGCCGGCGACATAGCCAAACGCCGCGTGGGTCACTTGCACGACATCTTTGGCCTGCGCCGTGGCGAGACACGCGAGCGCGGACAGCACAGCCGCCACAACGGGCGAGACTGACCTGACATGGATTCTCTTCAGCGCGTTCTTCATGGTTCGGTCTCCTGTCCGGGGCAGGCGCGACACCTGCGCCCGGACGAATGCTTCCACGCCTGTGTTACTGCAGTATCACGCGGTAGTAGTGCGCCGTCGTCGCGTCCACGTCATCGTCATGGGCGTTGGAACCCGACCCACTCGCCTCGACACCGGCGGCGATCGTCTTGAAGCTGCCGGATTCGGGCGATCCGTCCGCGCGCTGCAGGGTGTAGACGCGTCCGGCCACGCTTGACCAGGAGACCCGGGTCATTCCGTCAGGCAGGAGGGTCAGGGCGAACATCTGCAGCACAGACTGCGCGTTGTCGGCTTCCGTCCCGCACCGATACTCGGCCAGGTTGCTCAGCCCGTCGCGGTCGAGGTCCGCATCCGGATCCAGTGCGCCCGCGCCACTGGCATAGGCGCTCTCCCAACTGTCGGCCATGCCGTTGTTGTCACTATCCAGCGGCGCCAACTTCAGTGCCGTCATCTCATAGGTTGCGGGATTGTCCTTGCCCACGGCGAACAGCCTGGCTTCACCGCCCAGTGTGACGGTCCGGCTCTCGGTCAGCGGCACGCGTACGGTGTAGGTCAACTGGATTGAAGTGGCCGACAAGGAGCCGATGAAGCCGATTTCACCGCGCACCAGTTCGGGCGAGCCATCGCCACTCACGGACTCGATGAGCCAACCTGCGGGCAGGATCGGCTTGTAACCCAGCGCCAACAGCCTGGCGCTGAAGGTGCAGGTGATCGTCACCATCTCTCCGGGGTTGTAGGTCGCGGGCCCGGTGTGCGTGACCGTCGGCAGACTGAGGCTGGCCGCCATGCGCGGTCCTGTTCCCGAACGGTCGGGAGCATAGCCGTCAGCGCCCGCCGGGTTGACGTGGTAGCCGGAGTCGGTGGCACGCCAGTAGGCGAGCACGCGATCCCGTTCTGCCCCGCTGATTTCGCCGGGATTCGTATCGTAATCGGCGCTGTGCCGGCCGTCCGTTGCCGTCCACACCGCGTTAGACCCTGTCTCAAAGCCGTCGAGGCCCGTCGCGCTCGGCTTGTAACCATACCGCCAGTACGACAGGACGCGGTTGACTTCGGTGCTGTCGATCTTGCGGTACTGCCCTGCGTACGTGCCCGACAGGTCGCGGCGGAAGTCCGCGCTGTGGTAGCGGTAGATGGCGATGGCTGGCACC
>CAZZCT010000154.1:0-12769 GCA_964652365.1 uncultured Lentisphaerales bacterium | reverse complement strand
GAACCCGTCGGTCGCCCGGAAGATCGTCGAGAAGGCGCTGCTGGCGGCGCGGGCCCGGGCCGCGGCGCGCAAGGCGCGCGACCTGACCCGCCGCAAGGGCGCGCTGGATTCGGCCGCGTTGCCCGGCAAGCTCGCCGACTGCTCCGAGCGCGACCCCGCCAAATGCGAGCTCTTCATCGTGGAAGGTGACTCCGCCGGAGGCTCCGCCAAGCAGGGCCGCAACCGGGAGACGCAGGCCATCCTGCCGCTACGCGGCAAGGTGCTGAACGTCGAAAAGGCACGGCTGGACAAGGTGCTTAACAACAACGAGATCCGCACCCTGATCACGGCCATCGGTGCCGGCATCGGGTCGGACGACTTCGATCTGGCCAAGGTACGCTATCACAAGATCGTCATCATGACCGATGCGGACGTGGACGGGGCGCACATCCGGACCTTGCTGTTGACCTTCTTCTATCGCCAGATGCCGCAGTTGATCGAACGTGGCCACATCTATCTGGCCCAGCCACCGCTCTACAAGGTCACACGCAAGCAGCGTGAGGAGTATGTCGGCGATGACCAATCCCTGACCCGCAAGTTACTGGAACTGGGCAGTGATGAGATCGAGCTGGAACTGGCGGACGGCCGTCGCCTGACCGGCGCAGATCTGCGCACCCTGCTGGACACCCTGGTCGAGCTCGAAACGACCGTGCAGGGCCTGGCACGCCGCGGACTGATCGTCGAAGACCTCCTGCGGCATCGGCGCGATGACACCGGCGCGTACCCGCGTTTTGCGGTCTTCATCGGCGCCGGCGACCAAGCCCGCATCCACTACGCCTTCGCGGATGCCGACCTGGCGGCGCTGCACGCCAAGGCCGAGCGCGAACTGGGCACCCCCATCGACATGGCCGCGGCCCGGGTGCAAGCCTACCACCGCAATCTGCCGACGTCCTTCTGCTGGCTCGAGATCCATCGCGCCAGCGCGCTGCGTCGCATCGTCGACGCGCTGGTGGTGCGCGGCTTCTCGGCTGAGCAGTGCGCGGGCACCCCCGAGCCCTTCGGCTGGGCCGTGACCGGGGATGTCCGCCAGCCTCTGACCGCGTTGCCGGAACTGCTGGCGCTGGTGCGCGAACGCGGCCGCAAGGGGCTGACGATCCAACGCTACAAAGGTCTGGGCGAAATGGATCCCGACCAGCTTTACCAGACCACCATGGACCCCAACACCCGCCGCATGCTGCGCGTCGTGCTCGAGGACGTCGTCAAAGCCGACGGAATGTTCACGCTGCTGATGGGCGACGAGGTCGAACCGCGCCGTCGCTTCATCGAGGAAAACGCCCTGAATGTGCGCAATCTCGACGTCTGAAAAAAACCCGCTTGACTTCATTCCCGTACAGGGCTAATAGCGAACTCAACAAAGCCGCATCAGGCCCCGGCAGGTCGAATCGAACGTCGCATACCCAAGGGGAAGCACTGCCGGAAAGCCAGACGCGGCGGCATGCATGATAGGAAGAGACAGATTTGCGGACGGACGGCGCAACACCGGTTGCGTGCGTCGCGTGAAAGCCCGGCGGCCGTTACGGTCGTCCGGAACGCGGTCAGGTGCCTCGGCATCTGGCCGCGTGGCGTATCGGGCGTTGCGCCACACTACAATGACGCCTTTGTCGAATAGGAGTGTGCAGTGAACGACGCGTCACAGCACCGACCCGACACCAACGTCTTCCTGGGCGATCAGGAAGACGAGCCCCCAAGTAGTTATCGGTTTCTATCTTCTGCAACGGCGGTGGCCGACACGGCCCCGTCGCTGATCGCAACCCCTCCGGTCGCGACCCCGCCGGTTCGGCGGGTCATGCGGATGAACCCCAAGTCGCGGATGTTCCGCCGGGTGTTCTTTCCCGAGGCTTCCGACCGCGACTGGAGCGACTGGAAGTGGCAGATCCGGAATCGAATCCGGACGCCCGACCAGCTCCGCAGCATGATCCAGCTCTCCGCGGAGGAGGAAAAGGCGCTCGAACTGGCCGGATCCATGCTGCCCGTGGCCGTCACCCCGCATTACATGGGGTTGATCTCGGCCCGGGACGCCGACCAGCCCGTCCGGCGGTCCATGATTCCGACCGTCTACGAGCTGCGCCGCTGCCCCGGCGAGGCCGATGATCCACTGGGTGAGGACCATCAGAGCCCGATCCCGGGCCTGGTGCACCGCTACCCGGACCGCGTGCTGTTACTGGCCACGGACTTCTGCTCGGCCTACTGCCGCTACTGCACCCGCTCGCGGGTGGTCGGCCATGGCGCAATCGCACCGACCTCGGAGCGCTTGCAGGCGGCCTTCGACTACATCCGGAGCCATCCGGAGGTGCGCGATGTGCTGGTCTCGGGCGGCGATCCGCTGACGCTCAGCGACGAGCGACTGGAGTGGATTCTCAAGAATCTGCGGGCGATCCGCCACGTGGAGATCATCCGCCTCGGCACCAAGATCCCAGCCGTGCTGCCGCAGCGCGTGACGCCCCAGTTGACGCGCATGCTGCGCAAGTATCACCCGCTGTGGATGAGCCTGCACTTCATCCATCCGGACGAGTGCTGCTACGAGTCCGAACGGGCCTGCGGCCTGCTGGCGGATGCCGGCATCCCGCTGGGATCGCAGACGGTGCTGTTGCGGGGTGTGAACGACAACGTCGCCACGATGAAGTCGCTGATGCAGTCGCTGATGCGCCTGCGGGTGAGACCCTACTACATCTACCAGTGTGATCCGATCACCGGGTCGGCGCACTTCCGGACGCCCGTTTCAAAGGGCGTGGAGATCATCCGCGGTCTGCGCGGCCACACCAGCGGCTATGCCGTGCCCACGTACGTGATCGACGCCCCCGGCGGCGGCGGCAAGATCCCGGTCGCGCCGGAGTACGTCTCCGGCCGCGACGGGAGCGACCTGCTCATCCGCAATTACGAGGGCAACGAGTACCGCTACCCGGACTGCATTGCCGACTGAGACCGGCGGCTCGGACGGCAGAAACCGCCTGCGGGACCGTCGGGTCGCGCAGGGTCAGGGTTCAGGGTTCGGGGTTCAGGATGGCCCTGACACCCTGAGCCCTGATTACCGCCTCAACCGAAGGTGGTTCCGTTCCAGCCCCAATGGGTGGGCGGCACGTCCGTGAACGTCAGATAGATCCGCCCGGCGGGAACTCCCAGATGGGCCTCCAGGATCGCGCTGATCCGCTGGGTCAGCTTGCCGTTCGTTTCGCGCGACAGGCCCCCGATGCTGCGGAAGTCCACGAAAGCGGCCGGGTCTTCGGCCCGGCCGAATTCGATGTGCGCCTTCAGAGCCGTCACCATGATGTACTCTTCGGGCTTGTTCATCAGCGTGCCCACGACAGCGCAAATCTCCTGCGCCAACGCGTCCACCTGGGCGTCGTCGAGCTCCACCGACGTCGCAATCTGTATGAGCGGCATGGTCAGCCTCCGTTTCTTTTCCCGCGGCCGGCACCCATGCCAGTCACAGGGTTAGTCTAGGCCGCCGCGAGGGCCGTGTCACGCATATCTCACGGCAAACAAACGCGCGCGGGTGACCGGTACGACGCCCTACGCCGGTCACCCGCACGCCCGCATATCGCGGCCTACGGGTTGGGCGTGGGGCGCCGCCTCTGGGCACTCTCGTCGCGTGTGCCCGGTGCGTCACGCCGCCAGTTGCCGAACTCCTGGAACGCCGCCCGACGCTCTTCGTCGGAGAGCTGGCCATCGCCGTCCTTGTCGTACTGCATCATGCGTTGGCGCGCAGCGTCCATTGCGGTCCGGGCCATGCCGCCCACGCCGGTGGCCAGCGAGAGCTCCTCTATCTGTTTCGGCGTGAAGGCTCTGCGTACCAGGTCCTGCGTTCATCTTCTGGCGAATCAGCAGTTTCTGCGCGGCCGTCAGGGCCAGGTTGGTCGCAACCTGGGAATCCGTCAGCACCATCGCCACCAGGATCACCACCATCATCGCCCCGCCCGAGTTCAACATCTTGCCGTTCATCTGATCGTCCTGCTGTTAGTCTTCGCCAAACCCCCGCCTAATCCATGCGGCACGGGTTCGTGTGAACTCACTTCCGGGCCCCGGTGCCAATTGTGGCACGTCGCGGCCGCACACGATGCCGAAGGCGGCGGCCGGTTGACCGAGGGCTGGGCTGACTCCCGACGCGCGAGCTACAGTACACCGCGCGCCGACCCACCCGGCGCCAGCTTCAGGCGCTGGCGGTTCGCGGCCGGCACCGGCGGCGCTGCCGCCGAGCAGGCCCGCAGAAACCACGAGACTTCCCGCGCGGCGCCGTTCAGCGCCTCATAGGACCAGCCCGCGGCCGTCGGCCAGAGGCGGAGGGCCACGCCATCGGGCAAGCCGCCGCCGGCATCGCCCTCATGCTGCCAGCGCCAATCGGGAATGCCTCCGCGCGTGCCCCAGTCGCAGCCGCCCAACAGCGGCGCGTAGAGCAGTTCCATGATGAACTTGGATCCGTAGCGCGTGGCCACGTTGCAGTTGGTGCCCTCGCCGTCGGCGCGCCCCAGGTTCGATTCGCAGACCGCCCACGTGCGCAGCGCCATGGCATAGCCGCGGCGCAGCCAGGCCGAATCCCCGGTGAGTTCATGAGCCGCGGCCATCACATCGCAGGCCGCCTGGTCGGCCGACACGGACTCCTCGTCGATCGCGCGCGCCCAGGCCAGCAGCGGCTGCCGGTAGCGTCCCGCGCCGGTGGCGTGGTCGTGCTTGAGCGCCATCCGGCAAACGAACGCATACCACTGGGTAATGCCGCGGGCGGGCTCGGCGTGCCGACCGGTGTCCGCATGCACCCAGCGTCCGCCGGAGAAGGCGCAGGCCGGACGCCCCTCGATGGCGTGTTCGAAGAAGGGATCGATCAGGGCCTGCGCCGCGCGCAGACAGCGCGCCTGGCCCGTGAGCCGGTGGAGGTCGAGCAGGACCTGCACGATGTCGTAAGCGGTATTGGCCGCCATCGCGGCGTAGAACACCTGGTACACGTCGGTCCGGGTGTTGGCCCCGGCCTTGCCCAGTTCCTCGGTGACCGCCCCCACCGGCAGGATCTGGCAGGGAATTGCACCGCGCCCGGCATGCGCCTCGATGTGCGCACACCAGCGCGCAACATAGTCCTCCGCCAGGTCCAGGTACCGGCGGCTGCCGGTGCCCAGCCAGGCCGTCAGCACGAGCACGATGAAGCGGAAATGGTTCGCCTCCTGGTAGTCGTAGGGCGGCTCGGCGCGCACGCGGCGGGTGCCGAGCCACGTGCTGCGAAAGCCGTGCGCCTGCCAGTCGTACCAGGGCGGCACGCCGGGGGTCCAGTTGCCGCAATGATCCGCCACGACGGCGATCGAACGCAGGGCCTCGGCCCGGGCCGTAGTCCCGGCGTGAACGAGCGGAATCTGAAAGTACAGGAAGGTCTCGACGTCGTGGTGCACCTCGCACTCGTCGGGGAAACCGCCGTGATAGTGCGCCGCGGTAAAGGCCTGCCGCGCCGTCAGAACCGAGGCCAGGCGGGCATCTCCGCGCGGATAGGGCCGTACGCGCAGGTGTGGAAAGACGATGCGCCAGTTGCCGCCGGCTTCGTGCGTCTGCACGAGGTGGGTGGCCGGCTGCGCCATCTCGGCGGCCGCGAAATGCCCCACCATGTCGAGGAAGGCGCGCTGGTGCGCGGCCCAGGCCGGCACGCCGGCCGGGACCTGCAGCCAGGTCTCGGCCTGCTGGCGGTGCGGCGGCGCGGCGCAGGCAAGAAAGTCGGTGCAGGCATCGGTCATGGCGGTGGCACTCCGGTCTGGCACGGCCACGGGCTGGGGTCCGGCAGACTCCCGGCCCGAACGGCAGCGGCGCGGTCGAAAATCTCCACGCGGCTGATGCCGGCGGCGCGGTACATGGCAAAGATATTGTCGGGCGGCGTCTCGGGCGGAACGGTGTGGGAGGCGGCCAGGATGTAACCGCCGCCATCGGCGGTCATGCCTTCCACCAGGCGGCGCGTAGCGCGAAACACCTCGTCGGCCGAACCGCGCGGCAAGAGCCCCTGCGTGTCGACCCCGCCCATGAAAGCCAGACGCGCGCCGAACTCGCGCTTCAGCTCAAGCGGGTCCATGCCCGGGCAGTTGCACTGAATCGGGTTGAGCACGTGCAGTCCGATCTCGATCAGGTCGGCGATGATCGGGCGGATCGCCCCGCACGCGTGGTAGGCCACCCACAGCCCGCGACTGCGGCCGACGGCGAAGATGCGGGCAAGCCGGGGCTTGATCAACGCGCGCCAAACGGCGGGGCTCATGATCAAGCCCTGTTGGCTGCCCACGTCGTCGCCCGTCCAGAGCCAGTCGAGGGCGAAGCGGTCGCATGCGGCCTCGGCGAGTTCCACGGAGAAGCGACTGGCCTGCTCGAGCATCGCGGCGGCCAGATCCGGGTCGGCAGCCAGATCGCAGGTGGCCTGCTCCATGCCGCGCAAGCGGCAGACGAGTTCGTACAGGCAGGGGGAAACGTCGGCGCCGACGAAACGGTCGCGGGCGGCGGCCATCACGGGCGAGAGGTTCTCGAGGAGTTCGGGGATGCATCTGACCGGCTGTCGGTACCGGCGGATCGCGGCCGCGTCCGCCGCGTGCAGGGGATGGCGGCGAATCTGGTTGAAGCCGCCTTCGCGGACCCACTCGATGCCCCAGACATCGGTGTGTGTCTCGCCGTCGTGAGTGTGGACAATGCCCTCCATGCCGTGGTTATTGCCGATCCAGGCCTGGCGGATGTCGTCGCCCAGCACGTCGGCGAGGCGCGCGGCGGGGATGTCGAGAAGCTGTGCCAGGCGGCGGGCCGTATCGGGGTGAAACCACATCCAGACCGGCACGCGATCGACCGGTTGGCGCTGCAGCGCCGCGTAAACGCGAGCTTTGGAGTTCATGGAGTTCCCCGGGAGATCGTCGGCAACCCGCCGGGCGGCCTGGCGATCGGAAAAGCCAGTCCACAACCGCCCAGCGTGAGCCAAGAAGTGTAGCGCCTTTCGCGTGCGGGTTCACCCGGTTTCGCAGGCCTCACGTGGTGCGGGCGGACGACACAGAGCCGTCACGCCAGGTTCTTAGCGGGCAGTTGGAGGACCGTGCTGCTCACGGCCGGGTTCCATTTCCTGCCACCGCCTGCGCGCCTCCTGTGGTATCGTCGCGGCAGTTGCAGCCAGGACTACGGAGTGGCGTCATGCGTGGCGGATCGATGGGCGATGGAATGAGTCTGGGCGGGATGTCCCGCACCTTCGGCATGCACCGCGACGGTCCGCCTGACGGCCGGGCCGCGGCCGCGACGCTGGACCGCGCCCATCTGGGCCGCGTGGTGTGCTACCTGGCGCCGTACTGGCGCAACTGGCTCGTGATCTTCGCCTGCGTCGGACTGAGCGCCGGCCTGGGCGTGCTGCCGCCGCTGTGCGTGCGCAGCATTCTCGACGGCGCCATCCCGCAGCGCGACCTGCGGCAACTCTACGCCCTGGTGGCCGCCATCGTGGCGTTGAACCTGACCGCAGGACTGATCGGCGTGCTGCAGACCTACGCCAACGCGCATGTCGGGCAGAAAATCCTGTTTGATCTGCGGCGCGACCTCTTCGTGCGCCTGCAGCGCATGTCGCTGCCATTTTATACGGCCACCCGCGCCGGCGAGATTGTCTCGCGCGTCAACAACGACGTCGGCGCCGTGCAGCATGTGGCCACCGGCACGCTGGTCGAGATCGTGCGCAACGTGCTGACGGTGGTCGCCACGGCGTCGGTAATCTTCGCGCTGAACTGGCGGCTGGCGGTGCTGTCGATCCTGGCCGTGCCGCTGATGATCGTGCCCACGCGCCTGGTCGGCCGCGTGCGGCGGCGCCTGTCCAAGCAGACGCAGGAGCGGCAGGCCGATCTGCTGGCCTTTCTGCAGGAGCGGCTCAACATCGGCGGCATGCTGCTGACCAAGATCTTCGGGCAGGCGGCCGCGGACGCCGCAGCCTTCGAAAACCGCAACCGCGCGGTGCAGGAGCTCAACGTGCGACAGGCGCTGGCCGGCCGCTGGCTCTTCATGTGCCTGGGCGTGGTCAGCGTGGCCGGGCCGGCGCTGATCTACGCCTATGGCGGGGCGATGGCGGTGCACGGAAGGCTCTCGACCGGCACGATCATCGCCTTCGTGGCCTACCTGACCAGCCTCTACCGTCCCCTCGCCCAACTCGCCAACGTCTACGTCGACGTGCAGGGCGCGCTGGCCGTGTTCGAGCGCATCTTCCAATACGTCGACCTGACGCCCGAGGTGCTGGACCGCACCGGCGCACCGGCGCTGCGCCGCGTCAGCGGCCACGTGCGCTTCGAGCACGTCTGCTTCCGCTACCCGGTGGCCCCCGGCACGCCGGATGCGGCGCCCACTCCGGCGCAACCTGCCACGCCCTTCGCACTGCAGGGAGTTTCGTTCGAGATGCGACCGGGCGAGCGCGTGGCGCTGGTCGGTCCGAGCGGCGCAGGCAAGACCACCATCACCTACCTGTTGCCGCGCTTCCTCGACCCGGACGACGGTGCGATCACCCTGGACGGCCACGACCTGCGGTGCGTGCAACAGGAGAGCGTGCGGGCGCAGATCGGCATGGTGACGCAGGAGACGTTCCTCTTTCATGCCTCGGTGCGCGAGAACCTGCTCTACGCGCGGCCCGAAGCCTCCGACGCCGAACTGCTCGCCGCCACGCGCGCCGCCCAGATCCACGACACCCTGGCGGGCCTGCCGCAGGGCTACGACACCGTGGTGGGCGAGCGCGCCTTCCGCCTGTCGGGCGGCGAGCGCCAGCGCCTCTCGATTGCCCGCGCCCTGCTCAAGGATCCGCGCATCCTGGTGCTGGACGAGGCCACCAGCAGCCTCGACGCCACTGCCGAGCACCTGATCCAGCAGGCGCTGGAAGCCTTACTGCAAGGGCGCACCTCGCTGATCGTGGCGCACCGGCTCTCAACGATTCTGGGTGCCGACCGCATCGTCGTGCTGGACCGCGGCCGCATCGTGGAAAGCGGGTGCCACGTCGAGCTCCTCGCGATGAACGGCCTCTATGCCAAGCTGTACCAGCAGCAGTTCGCGCGTGTGATCGCGGACCATCCGCAGGCGTAGGCGCGCCGCAGGCGCGCGAACCGTCGCGCCCCGCCACGTTCGTCTGGCCCGGGCACGCGGCGCCGTCACGGCCGCTGGATGGCGTTCTTGAAAAGCCGCGTGTGGATGTGCTCGTCGCGCATGTCAACGTGGCGGCCGATGTTGACCAGCACGGCCACGGCCAGCCAGGAGCCAACCAGGCTCGACCCACCGTAGCTGATGAACGGCAGCGCCATACCCTTGGTGGGTAGGCACCCGGTCATGACGCCGACATTGATACCGGCCTGCATGGCCAGCAGCAGGGTCAGGCCCGTGGCCATCAACTGGCCGAGCTTGTCCGGCGCCCGCAGGGCGATGCGAATGCCGCAATAGAGGATCAGCCCGAACAGCAGCACCACCCCGACCGACGCCAGCACGCCCAACTCCTCGCCAGCGATTGCCAGAATACTGTCGGTATGCGCCTCGGGCAGGTAGTAGTGTTTCTGGATGCTTTCGCCCGGTCCGACGCCCCAGGCGCCGCCGCTCATGAAGGCCGCCTTGGCCTGCAACAGGTGATGGGCCACCCGGGGATTGCGCTCCGGCCAGAGAAACGCCAGCACGCGTTCGCGCCGGACGGGATCGCGCAGCACCAGCAGCGCGAAGCCCGTCAGAGCCGCCAGCCCGGACGGGACCAGGAAGAGCAACCGCGTCCCGGCCACGAACATCAGCACCACGGCCACGAAACCCACCAGGGCCGTGGAACCGAAATCGGGCTCGATGATCAGCAGCAGGGCAATGAGCACGGTGCCGGCCCCGGGCGCCACGAACCCCCAGAACCAGTGCCGCACGCGCTTGCCGATCCCCCCCAACCACAACGCCGCCAGGATGACGAACGCGATTTTGGCCAGTTCCGAGGGTTGGATGCGCAGCGACCCGTAACCCAACCAGCGGTGGCTGCCGTGCGAGAGGTGGCCGAACGGCGGGACGAACACCGCCACCAGACCGCCCAGCGTCAGCAGCACCAGCGCGATCTGGGCGGGACGCCGCTGCCACCAGTGGTAGTCAAAACGGATGGCCGCCAGCGCACTGACGAGCGCCAGGCCCAGCATGGCCACCTGGCGCAGGACGAAGTAGTAGGGTTGGCCATGCAGGTCGTCAGCGCGGATCGTGCTGGCGCTGCCGATCATGATGATGCCGAACCCGGTGAGCAGCGCGGCCGCCGAGACCAGCAAGGTGAGCAGGTATCGCATGGCACGTCCCCGGTCCCCAACCGCCACCCGCCCCGGACGGCAGGCCAGTCCAAGGATTCAGGGTTCAGGGTTCAGGGTTCAGGCGGCGGTTCAGGCCTGAACGCTGACACCTTGAACCCTGGTCTCCGAGACTCATGCAGGTGTGTTGCAAGAGCCGCCGAGCGACTCGTTACCGCGCCGGAAAGCGGCTCAGGGGGCCAACGGAATCTTCAGGACCGTTCCGGGCTGCAGGTCAGGACCGGTCAGGTTGTTGAGCGCCTTGAGTTCGCTGGGGCTCACGCCCCACCGGATGGCAACGGCGTAGATGTCCTCACCCTCCTTGACCGTGTGCGTCTGCGCCGGCGCCGCGGGCGGCGTCGGCGTGGTCGGGGTCGGCGGAGCCAGCGTCCCCACGGCCGGCGGGGTGATGGGCGCCGGAGTCAAGCTGGTGTCGACGGGCGGCGGCAGCGAGATCTCGTTGGTTGTCGGAATCGGCGCCGGCACGGGCGCGGGGGTAGGCAGAGGCACCGGGAGCGGCGCCGGAGCAGGCGTCGGGGCCGGGGTCGAGGAGACGCCCTTTGCGCCCGGAATCCGCAGCTTCTGCCCCTCGCGAATCATGTCGCCCGAAAGGTTGTTGGCCGCGCGCAGTTCGGAAGTCTTGACGCCGAAGCGCTTGGCAATCACCGAGAGCGAATCGCCGCGCTGCACCGTGTAGGTGGTCCCATCGGCGGCCACGACCGGGGCCCGCGCGGGAGCTGCCGCCTTGACCTTCGGTTGGCGGACCTTCTTGAGATCGACCTGGCCCGGCAGCTTGATCGTCTGGCCCACGCGCAGGCGGTTGGCATTCAGCCCCGGGTTGACGGCCATCACGTCCTGCCAGCGGAGGCTGTAACGGTAGGCAATGTGCGAAATCGTATCACCCTTCTGGACCGTGTAGGGCGTGGTCAACACAATCGGGCGCACCGGCGCCGCATGCACACGCTCAACGCGCATCTCCGGAGCCGCCGTCGGCGCGGTCTTGAGCTGTGCGTGCACGGGCTCGGCCTCCAGCAACTGCGGGCTGGGCTGAACCGTGCCCCCGCCGTCGCCCTCACGGCTGTGAATCGTCCGGCAACCGGACGAAAGGCACAGGCCCAAGACCATGTTCGCCCCAACCACCACCCCAACCACCGACGAACTGCTGCTCTTCATGTCTACCACGTACTCCTCCGGCGTTCACGCAGGCGTGTCGCTCGGAAAAAGCGCGCGAACAGCCCGTACAAAGGCCTCGCCACGCTCCCTGTAGTTACGAAACTGATCAAAACTCGAACACCCGGGAGACAGAATCACCGTTTCGCCCGCCGCAGCCTCCCGTACCGCGCTGGCCACCGCCGCACCGACAGTCCCGCATGCATCGCACGTCACGACCGACGACCATGCTGCCCCCATCTGGGCTGCGGATTCGCCGATAAGATAGACTTTCCGGACCCTCGTTGTCAGTAACTCTTTTAGACTGTCGAGGGCATACTCCTTGAGCCGTCCCCCGGCGATCAGCCGCACCGGGCCGGGCACCATGCGCAACGCCGCGGCCACGGCTGCCAGGCTGGTGGCCTTGGAGTCGTCCACAAAACGCACGCCGGCCTGCGTGGCGACCAGTTGCAGGCGGTGCGGCAGCGGCTCGAATGACCGCAATCCGGCCGCGATCGCATCCGGCGGCAGGCCGCAGGCGGTCAGGGCTCCCACGCCGGCCGCCGCAGCCAGTCCCAGGACCGGATTGTCAAACCAGCTGCCGCGCAGGTCCACGCGGCCAGGGCACCCGGCCCAGGTCCCGGTGACCTGGCCGGGGGCGTAGCGCCAGTCGGCCGTCGGCCCGTCGCCGAAACGCTGCACGCGGACGCCGCGCGGCACGGACGCGCCCACGTCGAAGCCCTCCGGCAGCAGGGCCACCTGGCCCGCGCCCTGCCGGCCGAAGAGCCGCAGCTTGAGGTCGCGGTACGCCGCCAGGCTGCCATGCCGGTCCAGGTGATCGGGCTGCACGTTGAGCAGCACGGCCACGTCCGGCCGGAACGCGTCCGCCAGTTCGAGCTGGAACGAACTCACCTCGGTCACGGCCCAGGCCAGCGCCGGCCGGTCCAGGGCCAGTTCGCACAGCGGCGTACCGTAGTTGCCGGCCGGTTCCGCGGTCACGCCGGCGCGCACCAGCGTGTCGGCGCACAGCTTGATCAGCGAGCTCTTGCCCTTGCTGCCCGTGACCGCCAGAATGCGGCCGCGCCAGGCGGCGAAACCGAGCTCCAGTTCGCTTACTAATGGTATGCTCCTGGCGCGGGCTGCGGCCAGCCACGGGTGGGCCGGGGCGAAGGCCGGGCTGACAACACACAGTCCGTATACACCTGGCGGGAGATCCTCCGCGCCGCCGCACACCTCGACCGCGGACCCGGCCAGCCGGGCCGCGACCGGGCGCAGCGCGTCCGGCGGCGCCGCGTCCAGCAGGGTCACGCGGCAGCCGCGGCCCGCCAGCAGCCGGACCACGTCGG
>CAZZCT010000153.1:0-12842 GCA_964652365.1 uncultured Lentisphaerales bacterium | reverse complement strand
CAGCAACTTCGGCCCGTTTCGCTTCCCTCGCGCATCAACTCTCGCAATACAGGGTGTTGACGGTCGGGGGTGCCTGCGCGCATCATTATATAAATGGCGATGGGTTCGGCAGATGGGTTCGTAAACTGTTATCTGTGCGATGCAAAGGGGGCGGCGATGAATATGCGACGCATGGTCGTGAGCGTGGGGGCGGGGATGTTTGTGCTGGGGCTGTGCGCGACGGCCACAGCGGCCAATGCGACCTGGAACGGCATGACGGACGGTACGTGGGCGACCGACGCGAACTGGAGTGCGCTGGCTCCCGTGACGGGCAACACGGCCACCTTCAACAACGCCGGCAACGGCAACACGACGCTGGACCTCGGGGGTGGCGTGACGGTCAAGACCGTGCTGTTCGACACGGTCAACGCCGCGTCCTACACGATCGGCACGGGCGGCGCGGGCAGTCAGACGCTCACGCTCAACGACACCGGCGCGATCACGGTCAATAGCACCGTAACCAACGACCAGACCGTCAGTGCCAACCTCACGCTCGGCACGGCCACTGCCAGTTCCTATACGCTCACCAGCAGCCGCGCGGGACGCACGTTGACGCTCGCCGGCAAGGTTCAGGGCGGCACCGGCGGCACAGCGGCTGCCAAGACCCTCGCGATTGCCGGTGCGGGCAACACCACCATCTCGGGCGTGGTCACCAATGGCGGCGCCAGCTCGCTCGTGCTCTCCAAGACCGGCAGCGGCACGCTGATTCTGTCCAACGTCAACACCTACACCGGCAGTACCACGGCCGGCGGCGGCGTGTTGCGGGCCGACTACGGCACCGGGTTGCCCAGCGCGACGGGCGTCCTGTACCTGAACGGCAGCGGCGTGCTGGAGACCAGCGGCACGATCACGCGCAATCTCGGAACCGGTGCCGGCAACATTGCCTTCAGCGGCAGCGGCGGGTTCGCCGCGCGGGGTGGCGCGCTGGGCGTGACGCTGAACAGTGGCGCCGACCTCGTGGTCGGGTCCACGGGCTCGTTCATTCCGGCCTACGTGAAGGGCTCGGTTGTGCTGGGGTCGGCGAGCGGCGACAGCGTGGTGACGCTGAACAACAGCCTGAACTATACTGGCAATCCGGGCAACGAGTGGGCCGGCCTGAACGTGATCCACAACACGGCGATCCCCCTGACACAGGACAAGGCAGTCGTAAACGGCGCGCTCAAGTTCAACGGAGGCAACTCCGGCAGCAATAACGGTTGGCAGAAGCACGGGAACGGACGCGCCGAAATCACAGGGGTGGGGGCATCGGCCAGTGTGAATGTGCTCATCTCAGGCGGCGTCCTGGCTCTGACCGGTTCCGGATCGCTTAGCACCTACCGTGGTGTCTGGGTGGGTGGCGGCGATTTCGAGATCACCGGTGGTGTGGCCGACACGGCGAAGAGCATAGCCATTCTGGGGATCAGCAACGGTGCGGACCTGCCCGGCAACGTCATCACGGCGTATGGCGGTCCTGGCATCGTAACGGTTGCTCCCGGTGTTGGCGTGGGCGCCAGGCTGACCGCGGCTTCGGCCAGTCGCGCAGCCGGCGGCACGGCCCTGTTTCGCGGCACTAGCTTGGGCACGGCAGCCTATCCGTCCTCTAATGTGGCTAATCTGAGTCTAACGGCAACGGCGGGCCTGAACCTGACGGGTGGCGGTGGCGCTGCCGGCAGCACGACCATCAGTATCGTTCCCTACGCGGTTGGCGATAGCTCGGCGACCGGCTACGGCACGGATTTCGTGACCCACACGGCCAACGGCATCCGGCTGCTGAACGCGGGCGCGGGCGAGTACCAATCAGCCATCACCGATGGGCAGACCGCGCTCGACAACGTCAGCGTCGCGAGCGCACAGACGTTGAGCGCCCCCACGACCATCAACGCCTTGCGCCTGGTCAGCGGCGGCGGGGTGACGGGCAGCGGATCGCTGACTGTCAACAGCGGCGCCGTCCTGGCGCTGGCGGGCAACAGCGGTCTTTCGATCGCCACGCTGGCTTACGGCGCCAAAGAGGCGATCTTCATGACGCCACTGGACACTTCCTCCCCAGTCAACCTGAGCATCAGCGGCGCCATCACCGGCAGCGGCGGGCTAACGTGGAGCGGCAGCGGCACGTTGACTCTGTCGGGAGCGAATGCGATCACCGGCACGACGACGGTCAACTCCGGCAAGGTCGTGGCAGGCGCGGCCAATGTCCTGTCATCCGGCGCGCTGCAGATGCAGCCGGGCTCAACGATCGACGCGGCTGGCTACAACCAGATCTTCGGTGCGGCCACGGGCGCGGGTGTGCTGACCAACAGCGGAGCCGCCGTGACGCTCACCATCAACACATCGACGGATGCGACCCTCGGTCCGGCGATCGCCGGCAACTTGAACCTTCTGAAGAGCGGCGCCGGCACGTTCATCGTCGGCACCGGTACGAAGCTCGTCTACAGCGGCAACACGCAGATCGACGCGGGCGCGCTGCGGCTCGATCACAACAGCGTCGATACAGGGATCTCGACATACAGTCTGCCCGGCACGGTCACGCTGAACGGCGGCACGCTGCGCTTCAACCACACGGGTGCAGGGCACTACAACCCGACGTTCACGTTCACATCCCCGATCACGGTGACGGCAAGCGGCGGCACCCTGGACTTCACGGGCCCGGCGAATGGCTTCACGCTGAGCATGCCGGCACTGAACCTGGGCGGCGACCTGACGGTCAAGGGCGTGACCGGAAACTCGGGGGTGCTCTACAACCTGAACGGCGCGATCTCCCTGGCAAGTTCCGTGGCCATCACCAATGCCACGGGTGCGACATATGCCCATACCGTCAGCCTGAACCCGGCGATCTCGGGGGCGACCCGCACGCTGACGCTCGCGAAGTCGGGGACCGGAACAGGGTTCAACATCACCGGCGCGACCGCGACTTCGCTGGATCTCGGCGGCCTGGTTGTGGCTGCCGGCACGAGTCTGGATCTCGTGAACGGCGGCGTGACAGCTATTGATCCGCTTGGCAAGATTGTGGCCAACGGAGGCATCACGACGGTCTACGGCACGCTTTCGATCGGTGCTTACGGTTTCAACCGGACGCTCAATCCGTCGTACATCTCGTTCCAGCCCGGCAGCAGGTTGAACCTCATGCCGATCGGCGGCGGTTGGAACAGCACGTGGAACCTGACCGCCAGCCTGAGTGTCTCATCCTCGGGCCTTTCGCATCTCTTCTACCAGCCCTACCGCGGGTACGATGGAAGCCTGGTGACCGGGGCCAACAACATCACGGTCAGCAATGGCGGCATCTTCACGACAAGCGTGACCGAGGCGAACACGGTCAATACGGCCAGCGCAAATATTCGCGTCTACGATGGCGGCATCCTGCAAGGCACGGGTACCCAGTACGGTGGTCTGGTGCGCGGTTCCGCGGGTACGCTCACGCTGGGAGACGGCACCGGGACGCCCACGGCACCCAGTGTCGTTACGGTGCGGGGCGACTATGGCGCCAACGTCAACACGTTCGCCCTGGGGTTCGCGGCAAACACAACGGTGAACGGCACGGTCAAGGTCAAGTACGCCAACACGGTCACCGGCGCAGCCAACTACTTCAACGTGGGGTGGAGCAATGGCGGCAACACACTGGCCGCGCTGCTGGCGTTCAAGGAGATCTCGGGCGGAACCGAGTTCGCGCCGCTGGCGGGCTCTGGCGGCGTGGCCGTGGTCGGCCCGAGCGGCACGGCGACGGTGGCCACCTTTGCGAACGGTGTCACCCACACCACGGCCGGCACGGTCGGGTTCTACAACGCTGGCGCCAGCAACGTGCGCGGTGCGCTGGGCGCGGTCGAGTTCGGGGCCACCAGCGCGTTGACCTTCCAGACCAACGGCACGTTGCGGGCCAGCAGTGCGACGTTCAAGACCGGATCCACCCTGGGGGTCAAGCTCACGGGCACTGCTTCGACGGCCTGCAGCCTGGTCGATGCGACCGGCACGCTGACCTTCGAGAGCGGTGTCGCGATCGCGATCTCCGAAGTGCCGGGGCTGCCGGTCAAGTCGGGTCCGTGGTACGTGGCACAGGGCGCGTCGCGGGTGGGGTTGCCCACGAAGAGTGGCGGCGCATTCAGTGTCACAGCTGACGGCAACCGCATCATGATCACGCGCCTGGCCGGCGGAACTGTTTTCGTCCTGCGGTAGAGCGGCTGAAGTGGTCTCGGTACGGCTGGGAATGGACACCCGGCACTTCGCAAGGTGGGCAACTTCATGGTAAGCTGCGCTTCACCATGCAGTACATCAGCACACGTGGCGGCGGTGAGCCGCTGCCTTTCTGCGAAACCGTTCTGACCGGTCTTGCGCGCGACGGCGGACTGCTGCTGCCCGCAAGTGTTCCCGACGTGCGCGAACGCCTGTCCGCATGGCGGGGACTGTCCTACACGGACCTGGCCGTGGAGGTCATGCGACTGTATGCCGATGACCTCCCGGTGGACGTGCTGCGCGATCTGGTTGACCGCAGCTACCGTCTTTTCCGCCATTCGGAGGTCACACCCGTGGTGCCGGTCGGGCCGGTCCACATCTTGGAGCTGTTTCACGGGCCGACCCTGGCGTTCAAGGACGTGGCACTCCAGTTTCTGGGCAACCTCTTCGAACGCGTGCTGCAGACGCAGGGCGGCGTGCTCAACATCGTGGCGGCCACCAGCGGCGACACCGGCAGTGCCGCCATCCACGGCGTGCGGGGGCGCGCCGGCATGCGGATCTTTGTCCTGCACCCGCACGGTCGCGTCAGCCCGGTGCAGGAGCGCCAGATGACCTCGGTGCTCGACGCCAACGTGCACAACCTGGCGATCGACGGCTCGTTCGACGACTGTCAGTCGATCGTCAAGTCGCTTTTTGCCGATCTGGCATTCCGCGATCGCTACCAGCTGGGCGCGGTCAACTCGATCAACTGGGCGCGGGTCCTGGCGCAGGTGGTCTATTACTTCTACGCCGCGTTCCGAGTCATGGACCGCACCGGCGCGGATCGCGTGCGTTTCAGCGTGCCGACCGGCAACTTCGGTGACATCTTTGCCGGCCATGTGGCGTGGCGGATGGGGTTGCCGATTGACCGCCTGATCCTGGCGACCAATGAGAACGACATCCTGGCGCGCTTCTTCAACACCGGGCACTACACCCAGGGAACGGTCGTTCCGACGCGCAGTCCGTCCATGGACATCCAGGTGGCCAGCAATTTTGAGCGCTACCTGTTTTACCGCGCCGGTAGCAACGCGGAGCACGTGCGCGGGTGGATGGAGGCGTTCCAGCGAACGGGACGTCTCGAACTGCCGGTCGCGGCCGGACAGACGGTGGATCCGCTCTTCCTGGCCGGCCGCGGCGACACCGCGGCCACCCTTTCGACGATTCGCACCTTCTGGGAGCGGGATCGCTACCTGCTCGACCCGCACACGGCGGTCGGTGTGCACGTGGCCCTGTCGCATCTCGATCCGGCCGTACCCACGATCTGCCTGGCCACGGCTCATCCCGCCAAGTTCGGCGAGGCCATTCGTGAGGCCCTGGGGCAGGACCTGGCGCACCATCCGCTGCTTGACGCGCTGGAAGGCCTGCCGACGCGCGTGGCGCGACTGCCGGCTCAACGCACGGCCGTCGCCGGCCTGATCGCGCGGACGATCGACGCCAACGACGCGCCGTAGGCGGCGACAGCTTCGGCGCGGGGTCGCGAACCGTCTCTGTTCGAACGCGGAGGGAGGCACCGATGACGAACGATGCAGCGGCTCTGGATACACGGGGATGGATCCGGCGGGCATGGGCCCGGGTCACCGCCGGCGGCTGGTTGCTGTTGGGGGTTACGGTGGTCCTGCCAGGCCTGGCGCTGCTGGTAGAGTGGGCCACCGGCATGTGCGCCGCAACCTTCTTCGATCCGCTGCCGACCGGGTGGCACATGGCGGCGGTCGCCACGGTGCCCGCGGCCAACCTGGCAGTCTGGCTGTGCGCGCGTTACGCACCGCCGGACCTGCGCCGCGCGGCTGGCCTGCTAGTCGGCCTGGCCCTGGGGCTTTCGACCTGGTTCGCCCTGTGCTTCCTGCCGCTGGCCCTGCTGGGAACCCTGGTCCTGGTCGGTGCCTGGTGGTACTTCGGTCTGGGACTGCTTGGCCTGCTGCCGATGGCGCCGGTACTGGCGCTGTTCGGCGGCCTGGCGCTGCGCCGCCGCCTGTGCCGCGCCTACGGCGTCGCCGCGCGCGCGCGCGTGCCCGGCGCGCGCGGCGGGTTCCTGCTGGGTGTGCTGGCCGTGCTGCTGCTGCTGGCGTCCGACGTCCTGACTCTTTCCGGGCTCCACCTGGCCGCCAGCGCGTACGGCCGGGTCCAGGCTCGAGGCCTGGAACTGCTGCGGCGCGCCGGCCGGCGCGACCTGATGCTCAAGGCGTGCGAGTGGCACCGCAACTCGCCGTTCAAGGGCCTGATGGGGATGCTGTTGCCGGATGCCGACCGGTTGACCCAGGAGCGCGCGCGCATCATCTTCTACCGGGCGACGGGCGAGGACTACCGGCTCCATCTCGAGCGCGGGTGGTCTCCGGTGCGGGGATGGCGCGGGCGCGGCGGCGCGGAGGCGTCGCTGACGTGGGACCGCGAGCAGGGCGGCGAACGTGTGGGCGGCATTCTCAAGGGTTTGTCCCTGCACGGGTCGCGGTTCGAGGAGCGCCTCGTTCCCGCCGCCGGCCTGGCCTACGCCGAGTGGACGCTGGTCTTCCGCAACGAGTACAACAGTCCGCGCGAGGCGCGCGCGCGGATCGCCCTGCCGCCCGGCAGCGTGGTCTCGCGCCTGACGCTCTGGATCGACGGCGAGGAACGCGAGGCCGCGTTCGGCGGGCGCAGCCAGACACGCCAGGCCTACGAGCGGATCGTGCGGCAGCAGCGCGACCCGGTGCTGGTTGCGAGTTGCGGCCCGGACCGCATCCAGGTGCAGTGCTTCCCGGTGCCGGCCGACGGCGGCGAGATGAAACTGCGCCTCGGACTGACCGTGCCGCTGCGCGTGGCGCCCGACGGGCGCAGCGCCACGCTGCCTGCGCCGGCCATCCTGGCGCGTAATTTTCAACTGCCGACCGATACGCTCGATCTGCCGGCGACGCGCACGCTGGACCTCGATCCGCCGCTTGTGCCGGGTGCGGTGTGGTGTCGCGAGGAGCGCACCGGCAGGCCGGCGACGGTGCACCAGGCCGCAAGCCGGAACCCCGCGTGGCGGCCGCGGCGCATGGCCCTGGTTGTTGATGGCTCCGGCGTCATGGCCGCGCGCCTGCCCGCGATCGCGGATGCGCTGCGCGCGCTGCCGGCCGGCATCGAAGCGCGGGTGTGGTTCGTGGACGACGGGCCGGGACCGGGCCAACCCTTCGTGGTGCGCGCGCCGCTGGACGACGCGGCGTGGGCGTCACTGGCCGATCTGCTCTCGGCCCGGAGGTGCCAGGGCGGCCGCTGCAACCTGCGCACGCTGCAGGCGGCCTGGGACGACCTGGCCAACGAGGCCGGCGAAGGCGCGTTGGTCTGGCTGCACGGCCCGCAACCCTATCCGGCCGCCTCGACCGACGATCTGCAGCGCCGTTTTGAGCGCGCCCCGCGCTCCCTGCGCGTGTTCATGGCCCAGGTTGCGCCCGGTACCTGCGCGGTCAGCGAGGGACTCGACGGCGGCGCGGCGGCAGCGACTTTGGCCCCGGCCGAATCCCTGCGGGACGCCGGTTGCCCGCTGCGCGAGCTGTTCGACGCCTGGCAGCCCGGCGCGACCGTCTGGCAGTTCCTGCGAATGCATACTGAGGGCACGCAGTCGCCGGATGGGGCGGTCGAGACCGGCGACCACCTGGCGCGCATCTGGGCCGTGGAGGAGGTGCGCCGCCTGCTGGTGACCGGCGACCCGGTGCGGCGCGGGGCCGCGCAGCAACTGGCGCTGGCCTGGAACCTCGTGACGCCGGTGAGCAGCGCCGTGGTCTTGGAGTCGCAGCGCCAGTACCAGGATGCCGGGCTCGAGGCGGTTTCGGCCGACTCCGTGCCGACCGTGCCGGAGCCCGGCTTCTGGGTTTCCCTCGCCGCCGCCGCCGCGGCCCTGGTGTGGATCCTGATGCGGCGGCGCGCGGCGGCAACCCGGGCATGAGCGGCTTCGGACGCCGCGCCCTGGCTGGCGGGCTGCCGCTGGCGCTCTGGGCGCTGGCCTGCGGCCCGTTGTGGCGCTGGTGGTGGGGACGCTTCAGTAACCGCGAGGAACTGGCGGCCGGCGCGCTGGCCCTGGGCACGGCCGTGGCGCTGGCCGTGCGCAATGCCGCCAGGCCGGACCGCGCGGGAGTCGGGCCCGGAACAACATACTGCTGGTGGGGTGCGGCAGTGGCCCTGGCGTTATTTGCGCTGACCGGCGGCGTGCTGCCCATGACCGTGCGCGGGGCGCTTGCGCTGGTCGCGGTACTGGCGCTACCGGGGCCATGGTGGCGCGCGGGACTCCCCGATCCGGCCATCGCGGGAGTGCTGGCTCTGGCACTGCCGGCGGCCATGATGGTCGAGCTCTACCTGGGTTACCCGCTGCGCCTGGCCGCGTCGTGGCTGGCCGCCATGCTGCTGGCCGGGACCGGGCTGCCGGTGGTGCGGCAGGGCGTTGAACTGGCCTGGCACGACCGCGTGGTCTGGGTGGATGCGCCGTGTGCCGGTGTCCGCATGCTGTGGAGCGGCGCCTGGCTGGCTTTCGCGGCGGCCGGGGTCTTGCGCCTCAACTGGCGCCGGACCGCATTGGCGGTTGCGTCGGCCGGCCTGATCGTGGTGGTTGCCAACGCGGCGCGCGTGGCGCTTCTCTGCTTGGCGGCTGGTGGCGTGATTCCCGGCGCCGGTCGACTGCATGGAGTCCTGGGGGCGTTGCTGGCCGCGCTCGGGGCGACGGGCGTGGCTGCCGTGGTCTGGCGTCTGGCACCCCGCACGACGGCGACGCCGCCGCGGTCCACCGCGCCCCACTGCCACAGCCGGTGGGGCCGTGCGGGTGTCTGCGCTTTCGGGTGTGCCTGCCTCGGGGCGTTTCTGGCGCAAACCTGCGAAGCGCCGCCGCCGGCCAGCGCGGCGCCGCCAGCGGGCTTCCCGGGCTGGCCGGCTGCGTTCGAGGGGCAGCCGTTGCGCGAGACGCCGTTGTCGGAACAGGAGACCGCCTTCAACCTGGCTTTCCCCGGGCGCATCGGGCGGTTCACCAACGGGTCCCGTATCGTGATCCTGCGCTGGGTGGCGCGGCCGACCCACCGGGTGCACTCGGCAGCCGACTGCCTGCGGTCCGCCGGTTGGCGGATCCGCCCCCTGCCGCTGCACACGACGGGTGGCGAACGCTGGTCGGTCGTCGAGGCGCAGCGCGGCCGCCTGCGGCTGCGCGTGCGCGAACGGTGCGCCGATGCGGCGGGTGGCCAGTGGTCCGATGTCGCGGCCTGGTTCTGGGCAGCCGTGCTGGGGAGATCGCACGGACCGTGGTGGGTGGTCACGCTGGTCGAGTCGGACGCGGCGGCGGGAACCGGCGCGGCTGCCGGACACCCGCCGTAACGCGGCGCGGCACGCGCGCACCGGTCCTGTTTCGCGGCTTGTCTTGTGGGCGGCGGATGCCTACCGTGTGGCGTACGGGAATGTGCGGCCGGCCGCACCTGGCAGGAAAGGGGTATCGGATGTCGTTGGGATACAGTCGTCTGACGGTCTACACGGCGTTGACCGGCCTGCTGCTACTGATGGGGTGCCGGGTGCAGCGCTCCCTGTTGTATCAGCCCGGGCCCTACACCTATCCGATGACGCGCGCCATGGCCAAGCGCGTAGGCCTGCGGCCTTGGCCCGGCGATGCGGCCGACTATCGCGGATGGGTGACGGCCGCACACACCAACGGGTCCCGTGGAACCGTGGTGGTCTTCCACGGCAATGCCGGCGTGGCGGCCTTTCGGAACTACTATGTCGAGGGGTTGCAGCCGCTCGGGTGGCGCGTGGTGCTGGCAGAGTACCCGGGGTACGGCGGTCGGGCCGGCGCGCCGACCGAGTCACGGTTGGTGGCTGATGGACTGGCGACGGTGCGGCAGGCGCGCGCCGAGTTTGGCGCGCCGGTATACGTCTGGGGCGAATCGCTGGGCGCGGCGGTTGCTGGCGCCGTTGCGCACGCGGCCGGCCCGGAGGTGTCGGGTCTGGCCCTGATCACGCCGTGGGACACCCTGGCCGCGGTGACCCGCGTGCACTATGGCTGGCTGCCGTCGCGCATTCTCCTGCGCGACCGCTACGACACCCTGGCGCACGTCGCGGCCTACCGCGGTCCCGTGGCGGTGCTGACCGCCGCACGCGACGAGATCATCCCCGAGGCACTGAGCCGGCGTCTGTATGCGCGTGTTGGCGAACCCCGCCGGCTGTGGGTCTTCGAGGATGTCGGCCACAACGACTGGCCCAGCGGCGCGCACGAAGACTGGTGGCGACAGGTCGTGGAGTTCCTGGAGACGGCCCGGCCAACGACACACGACGCGACCGTCGGCGCGCCGCAAGTTCCACGCATCCCCGAGGTCGGATGTCAGAAGTCGGAGGGCGGCTGACAGCGTTTCACCCCGCCGGACCGTTCCGCGCCGCGCCGCCTTCAATCCCGCTTGACCCCGATCGTCGCCAGCCTACGATCGCCACTACTGGGGTGCGTGCGGCTTGGAAGCCGCCACCGCTTGCCGCATGTCGGAGCCCGAAGCCCGCGGCTGACTGTCGGCTTTTCGACGTGCCGAGCGTCGCAGAACGGGAACCACGGATGGACTCAGATTGACACAGATTGCGAGGCGAGGATGACCTACGACTCGGCCATCAGATGGCTGTCGGCATGGCGAGCCCGAGTTTCGGCGAGATCGCGGTGTTTCCCACACGGACGCGCACCCCAGCTCACAAAGGCTACGCCTCGGTGTCGGTTGGCGCCGCCTCGTTCTCGCTGCCGCCGGCGTCGACCGCTGGTTCCTCGGCTTCGACGATGCTCGCGGAGACCAGCGTGTCGCCCTCTTCAAGGTTGATCAGGCGCACGCCTTGAGTATTGCGTCCGATGATCCGCACTTCGCTGACCGGCGAGCGCACCATCATGCCCTTGGCGGTGACCATCACGAGCGACTCGCTCTCGCGCACCGCATAGGCCGCGACGACCGCGCCGTTGCGGTCGGAGGTCTGAATGCCGATGATGCCCTTGCCGCCGCGGTGCTGCGAACGGAACTCGTCGAACGACGTGCGCTTGCCGTAGCCGTTGGCCGTGGCGATCAGGAAGGTGGCTTCGGGATCCACCACGTCCAGGTTCCGTAACCGGTCGTCGCCCTCCAGCGCGATCCCCTTGACGCCCATGGAGTCGCGGCCGGTGGCACGAACCTGCGCCTCGGGGAAGCGGATCGACATCCCGCTGGCCGTGGCCAGGATGATCTCGTCGTTGCCGCTGGTCAGGCGCACCTGGATCAGGCGGTCGTCCTGCTCGATGTTGATGGCGATGATACCGCTGGCGCGCGTGTTGCGGTAGTCGGCCAGGCAGGTCTTCTTGACAATGCCGCAGGCCGTTGCAAAGAGCACATACTGGTCCTCACGGAACTCACGGATGCGCAACATGGCAGCCACGCCTTCGCCCTCCTGCAACTCGAGCAGGTTTACGATGGCCTTCCCGGGCGAAGTGCGCGATGCCTCCGGAATCTCGAATGCACGCTCGGCATAGACCCGTCCGAAGTTCGTGAAGAAGAGCATCGTATCGTGCGTGGCTGCCAGGAAGAGCGTGGCGATGAAATCCTCTTCCTTCGTGGCCACGCCCATGACGCCCCGCCCGCCGCGGCGTTGCTCGCGGTAGGTGTCGAGCGGTACGCGCTTGATGTAGCCCTTGTGGCTGAGTGTCACCAGGCAGGGCGCATCGGCAATCAAGTCCTCGATGTTAACTTCGCCCTCCAGCGGGACCAGGGCCGTGCGGCGGGGGTCGGCGTACAACTGCTTCAGCTCGGCCAGATCTGCCTTGATGAGCCCGTAGATCAGGGCCGGGTCGTGCAGCAGGCCTTCGAGATAGGTGATCCGCTCGCAGACCTCGCGGTACTCCGCCTCCACCTTGGTGCGCTCCAGCCCGGTCAGCTGGTAGAGACGCATCTCCAGGATCGCGTCGGTCTGGCGCTCGCTGAACTCGAACCGCGCGATCAGCTTGCGGCGCGCCTCGTCGCGGTTGGTTGACGACCGGATCGTGGCGACGACCTCGTCGAGATGGTCGAGCGCCTTGAGCAGGCCTTCGAGAATGTGCCGCCGAGCCTCGGCCCGCGCCAGCTCGAAGCGGGTGCGGCGGGTGATCACCTCGAAGCGGTGGTCCACGTAGCAGCGGATGATCTCCTTCAGGTTCATCACCTTGGGACGATTCTGGTCGATGGCCAGCATGATGGCGCCGAAGGTGGTCTGCAACTGGGTATGCTTGTAGAGGTTGTTGAGGACCACCTGCCCGATGGCGCCACGCTTGAGCTCGATCACCACGCGCAGTCCGGCGCTGGAACTCTCATCGCGGATGTCGGAGATGCCTTCCAGCACCTTATCGTTCACCAGATGGGCGATGGTCTCGATGAGGTTGGCCTTATTCACCGCGTAGGGGATTTCGGAGACTAGGATCACCTCGCGGTTGCCCTCTTCGATGATCTCGGCGCGGCCACGCACCGTCATCTGTCCGCGGCCCAGCTTGTACATGGCCTCGATCGGGCGCGTGCCGCAGATCATGGCGCCGGTCGGGAAATCCGGCCCGTGGATGAAGCGCATCAGGTCGTCGATGGTGCAGTCCGGGTGGTCAATGTAGTGGGTGTAGCCATCCACGAGTTCGCCCAGGTTGTGGGGCGGGATGTTGGTGGCCATGCCGACGGCGATGCCGG
>CAZZCT010000152.1:0-12970 GCA_964652365.1 uncultured Lentisphaerales bacterium | reverse complement strand
GGCGGTCCGATCATGAGCAGATTATGCCCGCCACTGACTGCGACTTCCACTGCCCGCTTGGCCGATTCCTGGCCCTTAACGTCGCCGAAATCCTCGCCGGTCTCGTGCCGCCGCCGGGCCAGTTCGCCCATCTCCAGACTCACCGCCGGCCGTGTCAGCCGCCCCTCCAGCAGGTCGGCAGCCTCGCGCAGATTGGCCACCGGGTAGACTTCCAGCCCGGAGACTACGGCCGCCTCTTCCGCGTTCTCGGGCGGGACCAGGATCCCGCGCTTGCCGAGACGGCGCATCTCCATGGCGATCGGCAGCACGCCGCGCACCCGCCGCACCTCGCCGCTCAGCGCCAGTTCGCCGACCAGCGCCAGTTCGTCCGCGCGGTCGGACTCGATCTCGCCGGTGGCCAGCAGCCAGCCGATGGCGATGGGCAGGTCGAAACTCGGCCCCTCCTTGCGCACATTCGCGGGCGCCAGGTTGATGGTTGTGCGGCCGACATGCGCCCGAAAGCCGGAGTTGCCGATCGCGGTCCAGACCCGATCCTTGCTCTCGCGGACCGCGGCATCGGGCAAGCCCACTACTACAATGTTCTGCTCGCCGAGACCGGCGTTAACCTCGATCTCGACGGCGTAGGCATCCACACCGTAGACGGCGCCGGAAATCACGCGTGAGAGCACGTTCGTTCCTCGCTGAAGGGGTTGCGTCTGTGGGATGACTATACTGCACACCGCCGTCAGAGACAAGCCTTCCGCGGCTGCGCCGCGAACACACGAGGGGTGGTAACTTTGGTGGACGGCGCGGCCGATGACGGCGCGTCAGCACCGCCACGATCCGCACGAGAAGATCCTTGCCCTTGCACCCGACTTCGTGGTCGAGTTCTATTAGCATCCTCGTGTACGGGAACGTGAACCGCTCCGCTGCGAACGCGTACGTCATTTCCGGCCGCGCGACCTGGCGGTTCCGCGTACCGGTCTGCCCGCTTTGCGCGTGCAACCCGTTTCCGTCCCATCGATTCTGGTTCATCCTTGCGAGCTGCGTCCCAGAATCGCCGTATTGACCACTTCCGCGCGTGCGTCACCGATTCACTGTCCCCAATTCCCGTCCCCAATTCCCGCCATTTCCCGTGCCGGGCATCCACTTTGTCCGTACTGCGCGCAGATGTTTTTTTGGTGCAACGCACATGCGTCGTCACTCCATCTCGGCCTCGCCCCAGTGGACCGGTTCGAGCCTGCTTTCGCTGGGGATGTCGTTCAACACGTTGGCGCTGAAGCCGTTATTCGTCCAGTAGCTGCGGACGATAGCCTTTGTTCCCTCGCTATTGCCGTAGATGTACCCCAAGTCCATCTTCAGCCGCATTCCCTGTGCCGGTTTGAGACCGATCAACTCCAGCGGCACCGTCACCAACGCGGTGAATGACGGGCGGCCCTTGTCCTCGATGTACTCAAGGGCGATGCCGTCGCTTGGCTCTATCGCGTCAAAAGACTCCTGCGCGACGGGTGACTTCAACACCACGGGCGTGCCGGTGAACCCTGCGACCTTCGGGCGGAATAGCACCGCCACGGACTTGTCGTTCCGTCGCGAGACCAGAATCCGGATGTCACCCGGTACGGGCGTCTTGCGATTCGCCGCGGCCTTCGGATCCCCCGCCAACTGGATGTCGATCAGATTGCCGCCCTTGAAGATGATCGTCTGATCCGGAATGCCATTGACCAGCTTGGCCGGGCTGGTCACCTGGTACTTGAGATAGAGGTTCTTGTCGTCATAGGCGGCTTGCGCCTCGAAACTGCGCTTCGGGTCGAGCGTCCGGACGACGGGTTTGGTCGTGGCGAGGGATTGCAGCCCGTGCCCAATGCCCAACTTCTGCGCCTGCGAAAGCGTCGTGTGGTAGGCCTCAAACTCGGCGGCCACCTTCCGCGCATCGGCTTCGCTGATGACAAACACGCCGCCCTTCAAGCGCCGCACAGTCTCCAGTCCCAGGATTTCAGTCACCCGGCCATCCTGGTCGCCGCCCAGGAAGAAGAAACGATCCGAGCCCTTGGGCTGAACCAGGCACCCGTTCATGTTCTCGCATGAGATGACGTCCGCGCCCAGTTTGCCGACCACGGTCCTGACGTCCTTGAGAATCCTGGAGACGAAGAGCCCGTCCTCCGTGTAGAGGTGCGCCACGCCGAAGTAGGTGTTGAAGCCCGTGTAACCGCCGGCCGTTCCCAGCAGCATCGTGGGCCCCCAGAGCTTCCCCGGCTTCTGCGACGGGTAGTTCAGGGCCTTCGGCCAGTTGGCGAACCCGGCCATTCCCCACTGGAGTTTGCCATCCTGCGACCATTTGCCGTAGCCGATCCTCTCGGGCTTGCTGTCGTCCTGAGTCAGGGTGTACAGCGCTCCGGCATCGTCCACAAAGCGCGTCTCCACCACCGGCAACGGTGCGGGCTTGGCAAAGTCATACTCCGGCCTGCCGTCGGGCAGGATCCGCAGGGGGCGGTTCACCGCGCCTCGCTCGTGCCAGAGATTCAGATCCTTGTCCACTGCGGAGAAGCCGCGGAAGTATCGTCTGGCACATTCCGGGGACAATTTCGCAACTGCCGTGACCTCGCCTTCCTGCAGGATCTGGTCGTTGTTGCCGTCAACCCAGATATAGGTTCCGCCGTCGGGGAATCTGGCTGTGTCCGCCGTGACCGGGTAGCCGATCTGCTTGGCTGACCAGGTCCAGAAGAACATTAGCAGCGGCTTCATGATGTCCCCTTCACGAACGCTGAGGACCGTGCCGTAATGCTCATCACGTCCCCAACCATACTGCTTGCCATTCCTGGCGGTGAACAGCGTCAGTCCGCCTCCATGGGTGGCGAACAACCCGGGGGAATTCGGATTACTCGGACGCCAGACCGTGCTCTTCGGGTACCAGCTCTGCTTATCCAGATCAACCTTCCAGAGGACATTGTCGCAATAGACCTCGTCGCCCCGTTCGGGATCCATGCAGATGGACGCCGAGTAATGCGCGCAGCCAAAGAACTCCTTTTCAAGCATGCCGTTCTGGCAGTTCCAGACGCTGACGCGTTTGGGGGCCTCGGCGGCCTCCGCGACCCACAACTTGCCTTGGGGGTCGACGGCAACGCCCTTGGGACTGAGCATCCCGCTGGGATCATAGGCTCCTATTGACGCCCGCCCCCCTGCTTTGCCGATGCTCTTGAGGTACGTCCCTTCGGGCGAAAACACCGAGACATTCTGCAGCCGGCCGTGATTGGCGACATGGATGTTGCCGGCGGCGTCCAGGGCGACGCCCTTCGGTTCATCCAGATGCTCCGCGGCCAGAGCGGTGAGCTTTCCATCCTTCAGCAGCGAGAGCGTGTTGCCGCTTGTCAGCACGATGGCGCCGTCAGGGCGCGCCGCCAGACCCCCTGGGGCGGGCACATCCCAGGACGCCTTCCGGTCGCCCTGGGTCGCGTCATAGCTGACGACGAGATTCAGTTTCCGCCAGGAAGCGTAGAGGGTTCCCTTGGCCACGGCCAGCCCGGTGATCACGGGACCGACCTGGCCAGCCGCCGCGCCCGATGCGGGCGGCGGAATCAGAGTGGCGCCGTTTCCAAAGCTCAGGGGGCGGAAATCCTTCGCCGAGAGCAGTTCGATCCCCTGACACTCGAGGCCATATGGATGCATGCGTTCGTCGTCATCGAAACCCGTCGCGACGTAGAGTCGCTCGCCATCGCTGGCCATCTGGCTGATCCAGGATCGGAGCGCGCCCCATTTCTTCCGCCCTTCCGCATCGACGCGGATGAGCCCGTATCCCGCCTCGGCTGAGATCCATGACAGGATGATGTCGTTACCGGCTGCGCAGGCGCCGCACGGACCGCCATGGTCCCCGCCCCAACCGCCGGTGTTGTCGTCGTTCTTCCAGGGCGGCAGGCCTGAGTTCTCCACGGAGAGCACGTGCCGGGTGGTGATTGGCTGGTGGTAGAGTCCCTTCCAGGTATAGTTCCCAGCCGCCAGCGGCCGCCCGAGCGAATCAAGCCCGTCCCAACGCTCGATGTTCCTGCCGGCGAGGCGCGACGCCTCGCCAGCGATGATTCGGACCACCTCATTCGTCGCGTTGACGAGCTGGAGCGTCACTTCGCCGCTCTCCGGCAAGTCGTACTCGAATGTAAGCGGCAACGGTCGCTCCCGGGGCAGCCCCACGCGGACCAACTCCTTGGGGAGATTACCCGACTTGGAGAAGATAACCTTGCCCCACACCGCAGCGTTCTGATAGGCGAAGCCGCCGGGATTCTGGATATCGTACGTGACGCCATTGACGCCGATATGCTCGTTGCCGGCCTTGCCCCAGAGCACCTGCATCGCTCCGGCCACCAGATCGCCTCCTTTAGGCGGCTGGCGTGCCATCAAGGTGCTCCACGGGATCCGGTACTCGAGCGCGTACTCCCGTTGATCCTCGGACAGGCGGTACCTTGCCTGGAATCGATCCTTCGGGATGACGCCGAACTTCTCCGATCCGGGCGTGGTCTGGTAGTCCATCCCGGTCTGCGCGACCAACACCGGCTCCTGGCGTTCGGTGTAGTACCACATCGTGAGGTGAACCAAGGCCAGGTTGTGCTGCGTCTCCCATGATGCGTCAGTAACCGGATAGCCCTGGGCGGGATCTACACAGATCCTGAACTGCAGCGCGTCGCCATCCCATCCCTTGTCTCCCTCGGTTTTCGGGTCGCGGTGGTTCATCAGCGGGGTCGGATCACGGACCACGCAGCCGATATACAGGGCCTCCTCGTCGTACATCAGGGCGAACACCGCATTCTGGTTCTCACGGGTCTCCGCCATGACATACGATTGGATGGCGCCGGAGAGGTCCCAATCGTCGAGGCGGCCGTCGATCGTAAGGGCGCTTGGCGCCGGCACGGCATACAACTGCCGGTTGCGGCACCAACCGCTCCCATCCTCATCCTGGGCAGCCAACAAATGCGAGGATCCCAAGCACACCCCAGCGAGAAACACCCTGCATGCGGATTTCATATCAAGCGCTCCTGTGTGAGGTTCGCAGTATCCATCCGGGCGCGACTCTGGTCCAGGCCGATAAAGACAACGGGGCAGAGGGGCCGCGGTGCTACTGCGCTAACGGACACTGAATGACGCACGGCTCGGCAACAACCGGGCGGTATTTCTTGATCGGATCGTGCTGTCGCAGCGCGTTCGCCAGCGCGCCGGCCGTGATCGGATCGGGCGGTGGCAAGTCAACGGTTGAACCCAGATACTTGAAGCCGCCCTCGCCCATCAGCGCGTAGCGCTTGACCCAGTCGCAGCGCTTGGCATCAATCCGGTTGAAGGCCCACGTGCGACCGTCAAGTTTGAGCTGGACCGCTACGTCCGAGATCGCCCGCGAAGGGCAGGCCGTGATACAGGGCCGGTCGCACGTGCGGCACGCGTCGGGTTGTCCCTCCGCAGCCGCCTGCGGCGAGGCGGTCAGGGGCGCATCAGTCACCACGGCGATTAGCCGCTGCCGTATGCCGAACTGCGCCGTCGCGAGATGGCCGCTGACAGTCAACTGGCCGATCCCGGCGGCCAACCCCGCAAACCGGTTCGAGAACAAGTCGGGCTGCGGCCCGCGCGGGCTGGCGGTGAACGAGTCGGTTCCGGTGATGTCGGTCGTCAACACGGCGGAATATCCGTACGCTTCGAGGAACTTCACCAGACGGTAGCCGATCACAGACCCCAGCCAGTTCGTGACGTAGGTTTGGAAAGCATACGGGCCCACCGCCTCCGCGGGTGGTCGGGTGGCCTGCCGCAACACCGCGCTGTGATAGCGCAACCCGAAGACCAGCACCGACTGGGCGCCAGGCAGCCAGTCCGTTGGACACTTGACCCGCCGACCACGCGCCTGCACCACCGGATCCCACGGCGTGAAGCGGATTGAGCGGTCGTCTGCGTCCAACACCTCGTCGGCTTCAAACGTGGGACGCAGCTGCGCCGCCAGTTCATCCATCCGTGTGCCCGAGGCAACGCCCGCCAGGTCGACTCCCAGCATCTGGGCTTTGGCAAGCAGGCTCGCAGTCAGATCGCCGGTGCACGCGGCGACCGCCGTATGCCCAACCCGGCATTGCGCCGGGAGGTCCATGCGCGTGATCACGGTGTTCGCGATCACGGTGCGGCCCTGCCACTTGGCGACGCCGGCCACGATGCTGCCGGTCGGGTTGGCGTCGCGAATCGGGTCGGGATGCGAACCGCTGCGCTGCACGGTCAACAACGAACGGTGCCCCAACGCCTCCAGCGCGCGGGTCAGGTCATAACACAGCGAGTCGGCCTGGTAGCTGGCGCCGAACCAGAAGGAGTCGTTGGCGCCGGTTGCGGGGCACATGACCGCCACGGTCACGGCACTGCGCGCCCCCGGCAGAAACCGCTCCAGATCCAATCCGCCCGCCCGCAGGAAGTCGGCCGTATGAATGACGACTTCGTCGGCTCCGCCGGCCAGCAGCGGAGCCAGCAACCGGTCGACGACCGGGCCAGCCGCCAGGGACGGAGTTACTTCGTAGCGGCGCAGGGGAGTTCTGGAGTACGCCCGGTCAAACGTACGCAGCGTCTTGGGCACGCAGAACTTCAGGCACTGGCCCATCTCGCCGGAGCGGATACCGTGGGTCCTGACGTTGTCCAGGATGACTCGCTCGGTGACCTGCTCCGGGATCACCAGATCGAGGTCGAGGTCGAAATGTTCGCCCCAGGCGCAACGCCAGAGGTTCTTGTTGGGGAAGCGGTACTCGTACTCCCCGATTCTCAGAACCTTTTCGCCGTCGATCTCCTTCGACAGGGCCTGGGTCGGACAGTGCGTGCGGCAGAGCATGCAGCGATCGCAGACGCTGCCTGGCGGCAGCAGCGGGTCGGGTTCGATCAGCGCGTCCGTGATTACGGTGATGAAGCGGTTGCGCGCACCGTACTGGGGCGAGAGCGCCAGACCATTGAAGCCGAGGTCCGCCAGGCCCGCCACGACAGCCATGTAGATGTGGCTGACATCGGGAGCGAAGACCGCCTTCAGATCCTTATACTCGTTGTACCGCCAGATGTTGCTGGAGACGATCGGCAGGGCACCGCAGCCCTGCCGCTCAATGAAGGTCGCTAACCGATAGGACATCTCGTCCAGTCGCGAGTTCATCAGGTACTGCACGGAGTATGGACCGATCTCCTGCGGATGCTGCTCGCCACCAAGCTCGACGCAGGCATCGGGGTGATGGATTCCCATCACGATCACGGTCTTCGCGCCAGGATATAGTCCCTGCGGACTCATCATCGGCGGGGCATGCCGGCAGCGATCAATACTGCCGAAACCGACCAGGTCGGCGCCCAACTCACGCGCATGCTGCTGGATGGCTTCCTTGAGTGACATTCCCTTTCCTTCATCTTCGCGGTCGGTTCTGGAGCTCACGCGGCCCGACATTCCTGCCTGCGTAAAATTCTCTTGATACAGAATGTTAGCGTCGAGTCATGGGAGCCGTCAACCCCCGGTTCAGGGTTCGTGGTTCAGGGTGCGATTCCCGCCTGAATCCTGACACCCTGAACCCTGTTCTTGCAGTGGTTCTGCAAGAGCTACCGTGATCTGGCGGTGGTCCTCTGCCCCGCAGGCTGAAGGTCTGCTTGAACCCTTGAGCCGCCTGTGGCATCATGCGGCTCGATCGGGACGCAACGGCACTCACGACGAAACCATACACGGCACGTCGGAACGACGAGCCTGGGAGGTCCATCCATGCGCGGAATCATCCTGGCAGGCGGCTCGGGCACCCGGCTCTATCCCATCACACGGGTTGTCAGCAAGCAACTGTTGCCGGTCTACGACAAGCCGATGGTCTACTACCCGTTGTCCGTGCTGATGCTGGCAGGCATCCGCGAGATCCTGCTGATCAGCACACCCAGCGACCTGCCGCGCTTCCGCGAATTGCTGGGCGACGGCACGCAGTTTGGTGTGCGCCTGACCTATGCCGAGCAGCCTCGCCCCGAGGGGTTGGCGCAGGCCTTCATCATTGGACGCGAGTTCATTGGCGACCAACCGGTGGCCCTGGTGCTGGGCGACAACATCTTCTACGGCCAGGGCCTGACTGCCGTCCTGCGCACAGCCGGAGCAATGACCGAGGGCGCATTGATCTTCGGGTACCGCGTGAGCGATCCGGAGCGGTACGGGGTCGTGGAGTTCGACCGGCAGGGCCAGGCCATCTCGATCGAAGAGAAGCCTCGCCAGCCCAAGTCGCCTTTCGCCGTACCGGGACTCTATTTCTACGGCAACGACATTGTTCAGATCGCTGGCGCGCTCAAGCCCTCACCGCGCGGAGAATTGGAGATCACCGATGTCAACCGGGTCTATCTGCAGGACCATCGCCTGCGCGTGGAAGTCCTGAGCCGCGGCGTGGCCTGGCTCGACACCGGCACCCACGAATCGCTCCTGCAGGCCTCGAACTTCGTCGAGACGATCCAGACGCGCCAGGGACTGAAGATTGCCTGCCTGGAGGAGATCGCCTTCCGCATGGGTTACATCGATGCCGCGCAACTGGCCGTCCAGGCCCGCGCCATGGCTAACAACGACTACGGCCGCTACCTGAGTCAACTGGCCCAACACGGCGAGTAAGGCGCCCCACGCAAGACGGCGGCGGCGCACTCCAATCATGGCAGGCCGTCGCGGGGCGCGCTCAAGCGCGGCTCGCGCGCGAACCAGTCATCGACCACGGACTGGTATTCCTCCATGCGGCGGCTGATGCGGATGGACTGCCAGAGCCGGTCGCCCCCCACAAAGGCGGTCGACAGGTAGCTCCAGAACTCCTTCAGCCGTCCCAGCAGCGACGCCGGGCCATGCAGTTCGGCGCGACTCGTCTCGGTGAAGTCCTGCACGAACGCGCGCAGGCGCTTTGAGTCGGCAGGAATCTGCGGCGCGCGGCACTGCTCGGGTAAAAACGGGTTCGCCACCACCCCCCGCCCGATCATCCAGGCCCGCACCTGGGGATAGGCCCGGCGCAGCCGGGTCAGGTCGGTCGGCGTGCGGACGTCGCCGTTGTAGACCACTGGATGACGGCAGGCGGCAAGACAGGCGCCGAAGCTCGACAGATCCACCGTGCCTTCGTACATCTGTCGCGCGGTGCGCGGGTGGATAGCGACCTCGCGCAACGGGTAGCCGTTCAGCAGCGGCAGGCGCGCGGGAAGCAGATCCGGAGCCGTCAACCCCAACCGGACCTTGATCGATAGCCCCTGCGGTAGCACCGCGCAACCGGCATCCAGCATGCGGCGCAAGGCCCCCTCGTCGGCGAGCAGCCCGGCCCCGCGCCCCTTGCGCACCACCTGGGGCCAGGGACACCCCGCGTTCAGGTCGACCTGCGCAAAGCCCAGGTCGCGCAGCGTCCGCAGCAACGTCGTGAACTCGACCGGATCCTTGCCCAGCACTTGCGGCACCACCGGCAGCGCCGGCTCCGGCAGGGGCTGGAGATCGGCCAGATGGCCAGGTTTGACACGCTCACCCCGCACGGTCGTCACAAACGGCGCCACAGCCAGGTCCAAGCCCTGGAAGTGCCGGGCAAAGGCCCCGCGAAAGGCACGCCCAGTCACACCGCGCAGCGGCGCCAACACGAGGATGAGATGAGGAGTTTCGCCCGAAGGCGTTGGAAGGCTTGCACACATAGTCCGGTCATATGCGAGCCTGGTGCCGGGCGCCGAGCCGTCCCAAGGCTGCGGGCGCCGCCTGAACTCGAAGACCGGCCAGATCATAGCAGGCCCGACCACCCAGTGCCACCGCGCTTCGCGGCCATTACGCAGGTGCTTCCCGCCGTACTGCAGGAACGAACCGCCTACTTCCACATGGCCGATTGGAGCGTAAGCACGGCATAGGCGGTCACCAGCGCGGGGTCGTTCTCCCAGAAGGTGTTGTCGCTGTTGGCCCAGGAGCCATCGGGGCGTTGCGTCGCTTGGAGTTTTCCCACCAGGTCCTGCCGCCAGTGTGCGAGCTTGCCGTCCGGCATCTTCAGGGCCTCATCGCCCATCAGGCTCAGCGCCTTGCCCATGATGTTGTAGTAGTAGAACAAACCCTTCGAGTCCATGCCGGGGTTCTCGTCCACCGACCAGTGGCGCGAGGCCCAGTCGACGGCCGAACGGACACGCGGGTCGTTGCGGTCAACCTGGGCATAGATCATCGACTCGATTCCGGCGTAGGTCATGCTGCCGAAGCCGCGCAGGGCTACCGCTCCAGTCGACTTGGCCGACGGACTGCTGCGTTCACCGCCGCCTTCATAGCCGAAGCCGCCGTCGTTCACGGGGTCCTGCTCGTCGCGCTGCTGCAGCGAGGTCACGAACTTCAACGCCGACGCCCAGTCCACGTCTACCGTCCTGGCGGTCTTGGGGCGCAGATCCTCGACGTCCTGTGTCGCGCGCATGGCCATCAGGCTCCAGCCGGTGTTGCTCAGGTCGGCCCGTTCGCGCGGGTTGCCACTCGGGCGCTCGTAGCCGAAACCGCCGGCCCCGGCGGAATCGCCCTGCACCTGGCCGCTGGCCAGGTACTCGCGCGCCCGCAGGATTGCCGGTGTGTACTTGCCGCGGTCATGGCTGTGCAGCGCCACCATGCAGAGGGCCGTATTGTAGATGGATAGCCCCCCGGTGCCGCGCCCGCCGGTGGCGGGCTTGTAGATGCCGCCGTCAGGCTGGACCCAGCCGGCGATGAAGGTTGCGGCCTTGTTCCGCACCTCGGCCAGATCCGGGCGGCCGCTCCTGGCCGCAGCCCAGAGGCCCAAGGCGGTCAGGCCCGGATAGTTCGTATCGGACCAGGCGCCGTTATCCTTCTGGTGCGTCTTGAGCCAGTCCAATCCTTTGAGCATGGCGCTGCTCGCCTGCTCGCGCAGTGCGCTGTCCGTTGCCATGGAAGCGGCCGGACCGCCAGCTTCGGCGCTCCAAAGGTGCATGGTCCCCGACGCCAGAAAGCCCGCCAGCAGCAGGCAGCCACAGAAACTGTCACGTGCGTATGACATGGTCGTTCTCCTGGCAGGTGCTTCCCGCGTCACACCTTCCGTCGCTACAAACGAACAAAAGACCTGAACGGTTCACTGGGCGACGGATCTGCCGCTCGACACTCCCCGCAGCGGATCGATCGTGGTATCATCAGGGCATGAATCCGAACCGAACCCCTGCGCGACGTTGCCGCCCGCGCCGCACGGCCATCGTCTGCATTCTGATGGTGTTCAGCCTGCAGGCCGTTGCCGCCTCGAACTGGCGGCCGATCGACCAGGTTCGCAACCTGATCATCCTGATCCCGGACGGTTGCCCGCCGGACCTCGTGACGCTGGCGCGCTGGCATCGCAACGGGCCGCTGGCCGTGGATCCGCTGCTCAGCGGCCAGGTGCGAACCCATGCGGCGAACTCGCTGATCACGGACTCGGCCGCGGCCGCCACCGCGCTGGCCAGCGGGGTCAAGACCGCCACCGGCTCGATTGGCGTCAGCGCGCCGGCCGCGGAGCGCCCCTACGGCGGCCGCGAGCGGGCGGCGCTGGCGCCTCTGCCGACCCTGATGGAGGCAGCGCGCCGCAGCGGACGCGCCACCGGCCTGGTGGTCTCATGCGGCCTGAGCGAAGCCACCCCGGCGGCCTTCGCAGCCCACAGCGCCAGCCGCAAGTCCGAACCCGACCTCCTCGAACAGATGGTCCACCAGGAGCTGGACGTCGTGCTCGGTGGCGGACGCGACCTCATGCGGCCCACGTCCCAGGGCGGCACGCGCGTGGACGGCGCCGACCTGTATGCCGTCCTGGCCGCGCGCGGCTACCAGGTGGTGGAGACAGCCGCCGCGCTCGACCAGGCCGCGACTGGCCGGGTCTGGGGGCTCTTCGCGCCGGACAGCCTCACTCCGATTCTTGACCGCGGCCATCAGCCCAGCACTGAGCCGACCCTGGCGGCCATGACCCGCAAAGCCATCGCCCTGCTGCGCCAGGCGCCGGAAGGCTTTGTCCTGATGGTGGAGGGTAGTCAGATCGACTGGGGTTGCCACGCCAACGACGCCGCCTATGCCCTGCACGAGTTCCTCGATTTCGATGCCGCCGTGGCCGAGGCCCTCCGCTTCGCAACCGGCGACGGCCGCGGTTCAACCTGGGTCGTAGCCTGCGCCGACCATGAGACCGGCGGACTGACCATCGGCAATCCACGCACCGGCTACCGGGGCCGGACCCGCGAGAGCGTGCTGGGACCCCTCATGGGTATGCGGGCCACCTCGGCCTCCCTCCATACCCGGGTTGGAACCAACACCACACCCGCGACCATCGCGGCTCAGGTGCGGGCGTGGTGGGACATCGACCTCCAACCCGAGGCACTCGCGGACCTGGCGAGTCTGCTCGGCCAGGGACTGCCGGCCGGGTTTGCAATGGGTGAAGTCGTCTCGCGCCACGCCACGGACCTTGGCTGGAGCACCCACGACCACACCGGCGCTGATGTGCCGCTCTGGTCATTCGGCCCGGGTCGGCCCACCGGGTTGGTTGATAACGCCGAACTGGGACGCGCAGCAGCCCAAGCGCTGGGGTTTGACATGCGGGCACTTGCCACCGAACTCTTCGTCGACCTGTCCAACGCCTTCCCCGACGTCCAGCTCGATCGGACAGATCCGGCCAACCCGGTTGCCCGGGTTGGCACCGCCGCCCTGCCGGTCAACCAGGACCTGCTGATCGACAATGGCGCCACCCAGCGACTGGACGGCGTGACCATCCTGATCGAACCGACGGGCAAGGTCTACGTGACGCAACGAACCGTGAAACGACTGCATGCCCGCGCGACGGCTACCGCCGGCGCGCGCTGACCACTCCATCGTCTTGCGTCGCAACCTGCTTATTACCAGCATGTTGCTGATATGCTGCCGGACTTCTTCGGCTGCGCCGTCACAGCAGGGTTGACGCCCGCCGCCGGTTCAGCTAATCTCACACGGTTTTCACCGCCCTGCCTCCCGTGCAGGGCGGGTCTCATCTCGGGGAGTAGCGCAGCCTGGTAGCGCGTTTGGTTCGGGACCAAA
>CAZZCT010000151.1:0-12981 GCA_964652365.1 uncultured Lentisphaerales bacterium | reverse complement strand
CCAACTCGTCGGCAATCGCCTGCCAGGCGGTCGCATCGTCGTTCTTGCCGAGCCGTTCTTCGAGCTGTACCGCAACGCTCTGCCGGCCATGACCGTCGCCGCGCGGCAGCGCTGGGACGCGAACGGAGTCTTCCTGCCCGAGACCATGCCTTTCGACGGACCGGCTGAACTGTCCGCGGACCTGTTGGACGAGTATCGACAGCGCTTTCTGCATGATCCGGCCGGAGCGGCGGTGTCCCCGCGCCTGGCAGAGCGCGGCGCCTACGATTGGCACCTGGAGGCGTCGACGCGCCGGACGGATCCGGCCCATGGCGGGTACAGCTGGATCAGCCACGTGGCCTCGTCCGGCGCCGAACTGGCGGTGCACGCCTGGTGGCGCTATCGCTATGCGGGCGACAAGGCCTGGCTGCGCTCGCACGCCTATCCGCTGCTGCGCGGCGTGGCCGAGTTCTACCGCAGTATCGCCCGTCGCGGCGACGACGGCCGCTGGCACATCCACGGCACTAATGCGCACGAGGACTTCTGGAGCGTCACCGACAGCATCATGGACCTGGCCGCCATCCGCGGCACGCTGCCGCTGGCCATCCGCGCCGCCGAAATCCTGGAGATCGACGCGGAGCTGCGCGGCCAGTGGAAAGCGTTCCTCGCTGAACTGGCCCCGTATCCGCTGGGCGCCGACCCGCGCGCCAAGGCGTTGACCGGCGGCGCGCTGGCCGACGATGCCTGGGCCGCAGGCTACTTGGGCACCGTCAACGGCTCGCATAACTCCGAGGACGTGCAACTCACCCCCATCTTCCCCTTCGAGGACTGGACTCTGGAGACGCGGGAGGCGGCGATGGATGCCGTCGCGAAGCGGACGCTGGCGCTTGCGCCGCAGCAGCGCGCCGTACTGGGCGGCGCCAAGTTGTCCACAGCGCTCCGTTCGCCCATCGCTGCCGTGCGTGCGGGCCGAGGCGAAGAACTGCCGGCCATCCTCGAGAGCTATCGCGCGGCGTTCGCGCCGCTGCCCAACGGCTTCAGCCTCTTTGAGCAGATCACGCCGGGATACCAGGCCCACTCGATCGAGCACCTGGGTCTGCTGACCATGACCTTGCAGGAGGCGCTGTTGCAGAGCGTGTCGCCGCGCCCCGGCGAGCCGGAAGTTATCCGCGTTTTCCCGGCTTGGCCCAAGGCCTGGGACGCCGAGTTCCGGCTGCTCGCCCGCGGCGGGTTGCTGGTCACCGCCGTCATCCACGGCGGCGAGATTCAAACCGTCGAGATCGAGTCGCGCCGCGGCGAGGAGTGCCGCATCCGCAATCCCTGGGCCGGTCCCTGCCGGGTGACCACCGACCGGGCCGAACCGGTTCCGCACACCGTGACCGGCGACCTCGTGTTATTCCAGACCGAGCCCCGAAGCGGGTATCGAATCGAGAACGAGGTCCGTGTGGCGGAGGAGGAACCATGACCCTGCTCAAGCACAACTGGAATGAAGTGCGGGACCGCTACCGGGCCTTCTGGCGCGGGGAGGCGCTGGACCGGCCGCCGGTGATCTTCGACACCATCGGGTCCTGGCGCCACCCGATGTACAACGGCGCGGGGTACGACTACACCAAGTACGGCGAAGACATCGCCGCCTTTTGTCGCGATTTCCGCGCGGTGTGGGAGGCGCGGGCCACCGTGCCGGACGATACCGTGCCCTGCATCGCCCCGCAGATGGGCGGCGCGATCGAAGCGGCGCTGCTGGCGGGGGTGATCGAGTGGGGCCCGGAACTGAGCGTGCTCAAGCCGCACAATCCGCTCGAAACCTGTACCGATCTGGGTGCCATCCGTTTCCGGCGGGACAACCCCTATTTCCAGCGGCTCTGCCGTGAGGTAGCCTTTCTCTCCGAGGAGTCGCGTGGCGAATTTGGGGTCAACATCGAAGCGTCCATGTCGCTGACCACGGCCATCTCCTCTTGCGCCGCTGGCAGGTAGTCCGCCGCCCGCGCCACGGCGGCACGGCAGGCTTCGGCGTCGCCAGCCCGGAACGTATCCTCGGCCAGCAGGTCGAACAGGAAGAACTTGACCGCGTTGGGGACCGAGTTGGCTCGCTCAATGAAGTTCTGCAGGTATTTCCTGCCCTTCTCATGTCCGCCGATCCGCAGGGCCTCCTCATGGCCGTCCAGAAGGTCGGACAGGATCTCGGCAGGTGTCTTCCTGATCGGCTCTATACGGTCGGCCATGGGAATAGGTTGCCAGAGCGGGGGCGGGATCGCAAGCATTGTGACCGCCTGCGAGGCGGCGAGGCGGCGAGGCAGCGAGCAGCATCCCGTGATTAAGTGATTGCGGCTGGCGGTGGCGATGGCGGTGGCGGTTGCGCTGAGAAAGGTAGAGCCCGGCGGCTTTCACTCAAGTAAAAGGCCGCCCAGAGGACCTGCTGACATGTCCCGGTCCCGTGCAGGTGCATGCCTGGCGACCCTTCGATGTAAACCACTGCTGAAACGTCTATAACCTGCTGCACTGGAGAGTGTTCCGCATTGACTTTTGCACTCTCTTCTGGTAGTCTTGCGACTGTTCAAAGGAGCACTGGGAGGCGCAAGACCATGACAAAGAAGGCACAGCCGAAGGTTACGCTGGAGGTCGCCACGATCAACTGGTCCGAACCGCCCCCAAAGCGGATGCACGCCATTGCTGGCAATGATTCGGCGAAGCGGGCCTTGGAGGTGGTTCTGGCCGGCGAACATAAGGTGGTCATCCTTGCAACCGTCCGCTCTCCAGCGTCAGACCTGCTGCGGGCAGCCGCCAACATCGCCAAGGCCAATGGCATCCCATTCAGTGGAATGGTTGTCCCCGTGTGTCCCTGCGGAGCCTACGGGAACCCCAAGGAGGAGTGCGACTGTTCGTCGGCCGCCCTGTTGAAGTACGCCCGCAAGCTCATGCCCATGGTGAAGAAGGCCGACATCATCATCGAGACCGTCGAGCCGCAGGCACGGGACACCGCCCGTTTCAACGAGAACGAAGAGCTGATGGCAATCCGCATCCTCAAAGCCCGGAAGACTGACCGGCTTGACACCAGCGTTATGCCGTCCGACGCCGAGGAACTACTCCGCATGGCTATCAAGGAATACGGGGCAAGCCGTGACAAGACCGTGGCTGTGGCGGCGACTGTCGCCCGTCTGGGCGGATGCGACCTCATCGAGATCAGCCACATCACCGAGGCGCTCCAGTACCAGTACCCAGCGTACACACGCTGGTTTGACGATTTCGAGCAGGCGGACGTCAGCGGGTCGTAGGTGACCACGGCAGATGGCAATGGAAATGCAGACCAATAGTCGGCCCACGGAAGTCGAGTTCTGACGGCGTTACGGACGGGGCAAAGCCGCCCAGAGTCTGCCAAGTTGCCAAGCGCCTGGAATCCTTATACCGAAGCGGCGCTGACCAATGGCGCTGACAGTCGGACACCGCCGAACGCCCTGCCGCCAGTACCCGCCCGCCCCGTCCGACGCCGATGCGACCGTCGAGGATCAATCCAGACAAGCCGAAGGAGCCGTGTCAACTCGCACCGCAGGAATCCTCCGTCCGCTCATCGAACCACAGTGCAGGAGGAACTTCCATGCCCTACGAACAAGTCCCGAAGCAGAACCGCCCACCCCGCCCCCTGCGACCCGCCGTGCCGAAGACGCCGATCCCGCGCCCGCCGCAGCCGCAGCGGCCGCCCAAGCCGCCTGACACGCCCGACTGGGCGTGGCGCTGGAAGAAGTAGCGCCAGCGGCTTTTCACTTGCGCATAAAAGGACGGCCGCCGCCGTGATCCCAGAGGTCCAATCTGATTGGAACTCTCTCTGGCTGTCACACACGCTTGGGCTGGGGGTTGCCACCAATCTGCCGGTCGTCATCCAGACTCTCTCACAGACGCACCATCTGGTTTCCAGACCACTGCGTAACCTGCACTGGCTGAAGTAGTTGCACCTTCTAATCTCTTGACTTTGCACCTGCTTTCCGGTACGCTCCGCTTGTCGTTTCACCCCGGTGGGCCACCACCGAATCGAGCGACAAGCAGGAGGAAACCATGTCACGGAAGTCGAAGGTCGAGATCACGGCGGAGTCGGTTCGCAAGGCGATCACGGAAGGCAAGTTCTCGTCGCTCACCGGGCTGGCGCACAGCCTCGGGTACAAGGGTTCAGTCAGTTCGTCGCTGACCAAGATGCTTCGGGCAATCCTACCTGACATTGACGCCCTGCTGGCTGCCAACAAGCCCAACGCGCCCGCCAAGGGCGACAAGACCGAGACCGTCGCGGGCAAGGTCGTCAAAGCCGTCAAGGCGAAGGCTGCAAAGCTGCCCGCCAAGCCCGTCGCCACGCCCAAGGACGGCAAGTGGCCTGTCCATCCTCAGAACCCCTTCGGACGGCCATCGTCGGCATACCATGTTTGCTTCAATATCTTGGCCAGTCATGCCGAAGGCCTGCCCCGCGAAAAGCTCATCGACCTGCTCGCCGAAGCCACGGGCAAGCCCCCCAAGCTGGCCGCATTTGACGCTCAAGTGGTGCTGTCCGCCCGTGGCAACGAGCCGGGGCTCAACCCGCACGAGGGACCCCGCAACCGCTCCTGCCGCTTCGGCTTCTGGGTGAAGCGCGAGAACTCGCATGTCAAGCTGGTGCTGCCCGCCGCAAGCGCCGCCAGCAGCCCCGCCAAGGAGTCGCCATGATCGTCATCACCGTCGAGGGCGGCCTTGTGCAGGGCGTTTCCAGCGATGACCCCGCCATGGTCGGCCATGAGGTCGTCGTGATCGACTACGACGCCGAGGGCGCCGATCCGGAAGAGGTCTGGCAGGTGCCGCAGGACGAGGGCGAGACCGAGGATGCCACGATCAGCCGCAATGAGGTCGGCGTCCTGTACGAACCGGTGGCCGAATTCTTGAAGGCGATGGCGTGAAGATGCATTCCGAAGCGACATGCTGCTCGACGGCAGACCCGACCGAGGCGGTCCGGCGCTTGCGGCTCGCTGAACTCAACCCCGGCATCGACAGGGCGGAACTGGAGCGGCAGCACGGGCATGTCTGGGACCCCGCAGGGCTGGCGGCCGAGTTCGAGGTAATCGGGTTCATGGCACCGCTCGTGGTCGTAAGGCGCAAGGCCGACGGCGTGGTCGGGTCGCTGGAGTTCCAGCACGAACCGCGACTCTACTTCAACTGGCAGGAAGACCTATGAACAGCGAGGCCGAGTCGGGAACGAAGTGGGCGATGCTCGTGGCGATCGAACTGGACCGCAGTGCGTTCCAGCACTTCACCGTCGCATCGTGGAACGAGTTCGTCGGCGAACTGGCCAGGCGGGGCATGACGCCCATCGCCTGGTCGAAGGGTGAACGGCCGCCGCCCATCGGCGTGATTCTGAACTTCCGGGGACTGCGCAGGGCGCACTACAAGTTGAACGGCATCGACTTGACCCTCTGTGATCTGGAGGGGGCCGAGTTCGAAGGGGCGTCATTGAAGGGGGCCAAACTCGGCCCTTGTCCGGGAGCGAACCTGCGGAACGCCCGCTTGCAGGGAGCCGCATTCCGCGGCGACATCAGTGGCGCCGACCTCTCCGGGGCAGAGTTGCACGACACGGACTTCCGGGACTCCTATTACTTCGACGGCACCCCGCCTGTCGGTCTGCCTGCGGAGGCCCTGGCAACCTGCAAGTCCGAGCCAGCGTCAGCGCCGGGCGATGGCGACATGCCGGCGACGCCTCCGGAACGGCCCATCCGGGCCACAGTCACTATCAGCGAAATGCCGTGGTAGCATTATGGGGACTACAGACATGATCGACATCGCACTGCCCGCTGAAATCCTCGGACTTGGCGAGGTGCTGTCCGCACGGGCGTCCTTTCGGCGATCCGTCCCCCGCAATCACGGGTACTGCGCGCCCGACAACGAGCAGGTCGAGGCGATGGCGGAAGCCCTGCTCGGGAAGGTCGCCAAGAGCCAACTGGCGTGTCTGCGCATCGGGCTGCGCCGCGGCATCGCACGCGAACGGGCATACGTCCGGATGAAGGCAGTCGCCGTCCTCGGATGGCAGACCCTGCGGCTTACCGCCGACACGGCCGAGATCGGCGAACTCGCGGCAGCGGCGTCCGACACCCGGTCGCTCCCCGTGGAAGCCCTTCTGAAGGCGCGGCATGAGATCGGCGCCATGGCGGCTGAGGACTCCCTCATCGGCATCTCCGACGAGGCCGCCGGCTCAATCCGCAAGGTGCGACTGCCCCTGCCGACCCTTGAGTACCTGGCCGGCGGCAAGTCCTCGATGGGCTACCTGACCGTGGGCAGGCTGACCGGCGTGCCGTCCCCGGCAGCAAACGCCAACGACGGGCATTCCCCCGAACCTCCGAAGATCCCCAGTCCCCAGCAGCTATTCCAGAGGATCAGGGAGCGGGTGATCGGCCTCGACGCCCAGGCGGAGGTGATCGCCAGCCGGCTGATCATGCACATGACGCGGGCGAGCATGCTGCGGGCTGGCAATGATCCGGGAACGCCGAATGAATGTTGGCTGATCATAGGTCCGCCGGGGGCCGGCAAGACGCACATATGCCAGGTCGCCTGCGAAGCGGCATCGGAATTGAGTGGCGGCACTATGCCATTTGCCGTGGCGGACGGAAGTGATCTCTCATCCGAAGGGTATGTTGGCTTGTCCATGGCCGACACGCTGCGCTTCCTGATACTTGCGTCAAAGGGTGATGTTGACCTCGCCCGCTACGGGTTCCTCGCGGTCGACGAGTTCACGAAAAAAGCCCGCAGCATGGGCGAGAGCCCCGTGAATACCGTGGCGGTCCAGCAAGAGGCATTAAGGATCATTTCCGGGCAGGACATGCTCGTGGGTGGTCGCCGGGGCTGGGACCGACCGATTGGCATGTCGACCATCGGCACCGGGTTCGCCCTCATGGGGCACTGCCCCGGACTCGACCGCATGATCGAGAAGCGGATGGGCAGGCGTCAGTTGGGCTTCGCCGTGGGCGACGAGAGCCGGCGAGACCGGGAGTGGCTGATCGGAGGGCTCATGGACTTCGGGCTGATCGAGGAACTAACCTCACGACTGACAACCATCATCGTGGTTCAGCCACCGGGTCTGTCCACCCTGGCAAGGGTCGTCAACCACGATCACGGGATCGTGGCCGCCTACAACCGCCTGCTGGCGGCACACGGGTCCATGTTGTTTCTCACCCCATCCGCCACGGAGGCTCTCGCCAGACACGGCATGGAAGGCGGCTTCTTCCGGGCCATGAAGCGGGTCGTCTCGACCCTTGCGAGCGAGGCCATCTTTGATGAACGGAAAGGCACGATCATGGTTGAGGCGGCGGACATCAAGAAGGCTGCCGCAAAGGCGGATGGCGATGCCACGGGTCTGTTGGCGAAACCGAGTCCGGTCGCTGAGACATATCTGGAGGAATGCAATGCAGACAGCGGACATGGATGCGCATCTGCCGGCGGTTGATCCGGAAGCCGATACAGTGTCGGGCGTCCTAATCGGGCGTCGTCATCGGTGGTCGATGTCAGTTTTTCCCAGTGCCGGTAAGGAATCCGCAACCGGCGTGCGGACGGAAGTGCCCGCAGGCGAGCACATTGTCCAGATCGGGCATCCCGCCGGCAGGCGCAACTCGGTGCTTTGCGAACTCCGTCAGAGTCTTCTGCACCGAACTGGTCGATTTTCTGCTGGCGCTGGATGCACTGGTGGAGCTCACTGGAGGCATTGCAGAACTAGAAGAGAACCTTGAACGAAAGGCATGAAATGAGCAATTCCTACGAACTCAGCTACGAGCTCCCGCGGAGCGGGGTCTGCGGCATCCACAAGGAGACCATCAGCGCTGCCGCGGAGATGGATGCCCGTTCGATCCTACGGGCGAAGTTTTCGGGGCAGGAAGTCCGCATCATCAGCGGTCGCCAGACCTCGTTCGGCGGCGGGCGCGACGAACATCGCGATGACCGGCGTTGATCGAGACGGCTGACGGGCGGTTGACCGCCCATATGGGAAAGAGGAAGCGCGGCATGCGTGTGGCCATCTACACGAAAGGCATTCCCGGCAAGACGGCGGGAGCCCAGGAACGCGACCTCCAGCGGCTTTGCCAGACGAGGGGCTGGACCGTGCACGAAGCCTACGTCGATCCGCCTGGCCGACTGCCGGGGGTGCAAAGCGGTAAGGCCCGGATCACTCTCATCGATGCCCTGCTTGGACGAAGGAAGAAGTTCGACGTAGTCTGCGTCTGGCGAGTCTCGATGCTTGGCAACTTCATCGATGACGTGCTGTGGCTGCTGAACGAGGTGCACCTCAAGCGTGGCATCCATGTGGTCGCGCCGGGCGACGCGATCGACACGACGAAAGACGGTGCGCTGAAGAAAGTGCTGCAGGCGCTGGCGAAGGTCGGATGATGGCACGGACTAAGTAAGCCGAGGAGATAGCAAATGGGCGACGCATGTAGACCATCGAGCTTTGGCGCTTTCATCGGGCAGGACCGACCGAAAAAGGTGCTGGAAATTCTGTGTAGGGCAGCCAAGAAGAAGGGCACCTGCGTGCCCCACGTTCTGCTGTCCGGTCCGCCGGGACTGGGTAAGACCACGCTGGCCCGGATAGTCGCAGGCGAGATGGGCAGTCGCCTCGTGGAAGTCGTGGCCAGCAACCTGCAGGCGACTGACCAGATGGCAAAGCATTTGACCAAGCTCAAGCCCAATGATGTCCTTTTCATTGACGAAATTCACGGTTTGCCTCGGGGCGTCGAAGAGGTTTTGTATGCCGCCCTTGAGGACGGCCGCATTCCGATCGTGCAGGCGGGCTACGATGACTTGATGAAGTCGCTGGGAATCGGCGGTGGCGGCAAAACCCAACCCACAACCGCCATGGTAGACCTGCCCCCCTTCACCTGCGTAGGAGCCACCACGCTGTCTGGTCTGGTGTCCGATCCTTTGCGTTCACGCTTCGTCCAGATCCTGCAGTTGGAGCCGTATGGCGATGCCGAGCTGCAGACCATCGTCCTGAACGCCGCCGCCGGCATGAAGTTCGTCATCTCCGCAGATGTCGCTATGGCGGTCGCCGTGCGGTCTCGGGCAACAGCCAGGACGGCAATCGGGAACCTCCGCTGGTTCAATGAGTTTTGCGATGGCACGGGGTCCAATCCCGACATGGCTGCCATCGGCGAGGCGTTCGCGTTGAAGGAGGTGGACGCCAACGGACTGACCAAGCTGGACTGCTCGTACCTGTCCATTCTGGTCGAGGCGGGAACTCCGCTGGGGGTTTCCACCCTGGCGTCCTCGGTAGGTGAGGGGGAAGACAACCTGCTACAGACTGTGGAACCCTTTCTCATCAGGAAAGGCTTCGTCCGGAAGACAGGTCGAGGCAGGGTAGCGACGCAGAAAGCCATTGATCTTGTGGCGGCGAAGGAGGCGTGTCCATGCGTGATGAATGGGAGCTGACCCCCGAGAAGTACCTGAACGCTGAGGAACTGTCCCGGCTGCTCCGGAAGGCTGAGGAACTGTATGTCCTTGGCATATCCAAGCGGCGAAAGTCGTATGTGCGGGACTGGATGCTCATCCACACGGCGATCTTCACGGGACTACGGCGTGCCGAGATCTGCAACTTGCGGGTAGCCGACCTGCGGATCGCCAACGGACAGAGCCACCTCATTGCCCGGATGCGGAAGGGCGGCAAGACGAATCAGGTGGTGCATTTCGGGCACCAGTACAAGGGGACGCTCAAGAAGTACCTGCACTGGAAGGTGGCCAACGGCGAACTGACCCCCGACTCGTACCTGCTGCGGACGGCCCGCACCGAGAAGTTCTCGGTCTCTGGGCTGTGGCTCCGCTGGAAGCTGCATTGTCCGAAGAAGCTCCACTCGGCCCGGCACACCTTCGCCACGATGACCTACCAGGCGACCAAGGACCTGCGGCTGCTCCAGAAGCAGTTGTCCCACTCCAGGATCACCACCACCCAGATTTATGCCGACGTGACCCCCGAGCAGATCTGCTCAGGCATGGACGCCATGGAGCGGCTGACCCGCGCAGTGACCAAGATCCGCCCCGACGGACCTCCGTTCTGTCTACCAAAGGCTGGAAAGGTCGAGAGATCGGCTCCGGGGATCGAGAGTTCGCCCCCGCCGGAACCGGAAAGGTAGAGAGAAATGGGGCTGAAGAATCCGAATCCCTCGACGATTTGCCATGACTGGGAACCCGTTTCATGCCCGCTGCACTGATTCTGGACAGCCAGGGCAGGCTGCGGCAAGTCTGAACCTCTCAACATTGCGAAAGACGAAAGGAGCCCTATGACACTGCTGCTGAAAAACCACCTGAATGAGTTCGTCTCCGGACATGACTGGACGACGGTCAAGCTGGATGCCGCCTTGGTCGCTGAGATCGCCCGGCGGGCACAACGGGGCATGGACCTGCTGGCGCAGGACCGTTCGGTCTCGGAAACCCGCTACTGGGACGCCAGCCCCCAGTGCATTGGATCGGCCGATCCCGAGACCGAGGAGGACATATCCAACGCCATCGAGGAGGGCGACGGCTGGTCCATAGTCGAGGACAACGCCTTGGGCTCGCCCGCGTACGGCGATGCCGACTGCACGCGCATGGTCATTTCGACCGAGGGCGGCCCCTCTGTCGGCTGGACCTACCGGGTCGGCTCGGAGCTGATCAGGACAGTGGACGTGCCGCTGGGCGACTTGGCCGCCAAGCTCGGATCGCCCTTGGGCGACCCTCTCGGCAAGGTCGGCAGCCCGCAGAGCACCGTCGGAGGAGGGACGCGCATGACCCCACAGCAGGAAGCAGTCACGAAAGCCACGCAGTGCGCCGATCTTCTGGTCGGCGACCTCCGCGAGGCCCACTCGGTCGCCTGCCGGGCAAACCCCGTGCTGGCGATCCTGCTCCGGGACCTCATCGCCGAGGCAGCGAGCATCAAGAACAAGCTGGCGGAGCTGGACGGCTGCTTGCGGTGACGCCATGGTAGCCATCCGTACAACGAAGTCGTTCAGCATCGGCACCCTCGTCGCCACGAGGGGGGCTCTCGCCGCTCTGGAAGCCGCTGGACAGCCTCCGCTGCTGTTCATCATCAGACACCTGAGGCGCGACTGGGGCGAGGTGTGCCCCGAGGACTGGCAGGCGAACGACGAGGCGGTCGAGAATGGCGACCGGCTGTTGAGCGCCTATCGGACGTCCTTGGGCGAACGGCTGTGGGTCATTACCGAGTGGGATCGTTCGGTGACGACGCTGCTCCTGCCCGACGAATACTGAGGGTCGACACTGTTCGAACACTGTGCGCCCGGGGTCGACACTGTCCCAGCCGCCTGGCATCCCATCCCACTCCGCCTTCAAGCCACTCCAATTTGTCCTGGCGACCGCTGGCGAGCCCTGAATTGGGTCACGAATAGCAGGGAGTGACCCAGTTAGAAATATTGCGACCGCATTATGGGTCTATTCTGAGTGATAGTGGCCCAGTTTCTCGTCGGATTTTTCCGCATTGGGTCACATTTCGGGGCCTGAAGTGCGCCTTCGGCAGGTCCTTCGAGCGACTGGAACACTGATGGGCCGCCTGCCGACGCTGATCGGACACTGTGCCCCAGGGATCGACACTGACCTGGCTCCCCGCCGATCAAACCCACTCCGCCGCGTCCCACTGGGTTCACCTCCGGATCTCGCCCGTTTCCCGGTCAAAGCGTAGCTTGCCCGCCCGGACAATCGCTTCCTTCTCCCGTTTGGGTAGCCGTTTGACACGGTACTCCACCTTGAGCGCCAGGGAGCGTGAACCGATCCGGCGCTTGAATGCGATCTCGCTGGGAGGATTCGCACGCAGGAACCTGGCCGCCTTGGGCCCGCCGGTCGCGTGTTCCTGGTAACGGCGCCTGACATCCGTGGCAATGCCGGCATACAGGGCACCACCGACCGTGCGAACGATGTAGAGGTGCCAGGTCTGGCCCACAATCATCCCCTCAGAACAACTCAAAGAACGATTCCCGGCCCAGATGCTTCACGAACTGCCTGACATGGGCGGCCAGCGGAGCGGGACCGCCGATGGGAATCCAGTCGTCGACACTGCCTCGAAAGCAGAACCGCTCGGCGACGAACACGCGGGACTTCTTGTCGGCCAGGGTGAAGCGCAGGACAGCCGTGTACGTGGCAAACCGGCGCCTGTCCGTGTCGGACAACCGCCCGCGTCCGAACGCCGTCAGCATGCCGTCGATGCCATTCATCTCCCCCGCATGATACACGACGATTGCGCCCTTCTTCGCCTCCACCCAGTGACGCCACGGGTCTTCGTGTTTGCGCAGGGCATCCTCCACGGTCGCCAACTCCTTGGGCTGGATGACCTGCGCCGTCTTCTTGCGCAGGAACACCTGACTGTTGGCGTTCTCGTAGATCTCGTACCCGTCCGGGACGGCTTCGACGAGTTGACCGTCAGCGTCCATGGAGAAGAAGTAGTTCGGCTTCCCCGTGGCCGTGGTCTTTGCGTGCAGGTGCCACGTCTGCCCGCGGCGTGATCTGTGTTCAACGCTCATGGTGCACACTTTCTGTTCGGCGCCGCTGGCAATCGATCTTCTGGGACGCTGCCCCTTGGACTTCAACCGTGGGTCTTCGGGGGGATATGGCGGTCTGTGGCTCATGTTCCTGTCCCAGGGCTGCTGTGCCCGCTCAGGACTGCGGTTAGGCGCTTGAGGAGGGCCGGCTCCACGAACTCAGGGCTGGTGCATACCGATACCAGATCGGGCTTCGGCCAGCGTGCGGGCAATCGATCCACCATGCGGAAGCGCCGTTTGAGCATTCCCCATGTCCGATCCGCCAGCCATTGGCTGGGATCGTCAATCCGACCGTTCGCCATCCAGCACACCCGGCACTCCGTCCAGCGGATCATGGCATGGTACATCATGTTCCCTATGTTCGGCGTTATCCTCTCGTCCATCATGTCGTGGTGCTCATCGACGTGAAGGATGGACTGCGGCGGGGAGAGTGTTCCACGACGGATGCGGCTCGTCCAGCGAGGCAGGGCTTGATGATGCTGCTCGACCACAAAGG
>CAZZCT010000150.1:0-13077 GCA_964652365.1 uncultured Lentisphaerales bacterium | reverse complement strand
CGGGTGACTTCAGTTTTCCGGGAAAATGCGACGCTAAGGCTGGCTGAGCGAGTCAGCCGGTTGCCAGCTTCCACTGATACTCGCCTGTCAACAGAATGTGGTCCCAGACTATAGGGGACAGGTGTGGGCGACAGTCATCAGGGATTGGGGCGCCCTGATCCGCCAATCGGCTGATGACCTTCTGAAGCTGGACCGTGTTCCACAGGATTATGGCCGCCACGACCAGGTTGAGGCCGCTGGCGCGAAGCATCATCTCCTCGAATCGGCGCTCTTGTACCATCCCGCGTCGGTAGAAGTAGACCGCCCGGGCGAGGTAGTTGCGCTGCTCGCCTTTGTTGAGGCCCACTGTCGCCCGGTGTCTCAACTGAGGATTCTCGAACCACTCCAGCGTGAACAGCGTGCGCTCGATCCGGCCGATCTCTCGGAGTGCCCATGCCAGGTTGTTCTGCCTTGGGTAAGCCGCAAGCCTCGACAGCATCAACGAGGCCGTGACGGTACCTCTCTGGATGGACGCCGCCAGGCGTAGCACCTCTGACCAGTTCTCACGGATCTGCTTCTCCCGAATTGCTCCGCCCATCAAGGACGCCAGATGGGGGTAGGCTTCGGACGACCCCATCAGGAACAGCTTCTTCTCCGCGAGGTCACGCATGCGGGGCGCAAAGCGGAACCCGAGCAGGTGGCACAGGGCGAAGACGTGCTCTGTGTATCCCGATGTGTCTGTGTAGTGCTCGTCGATCTCGATGTCGGACTCGTGGTAGAGCAGGCCATCGAGAACATGCGTTGCATCGCGTACTCCGGCACTGATCACCTTGGTGTGGAATGGGGCATACCGGTCGGAGATGTGCGTGTAGAACATGACGCCGGGCCCAGTGCCGTAGTGGGCGTTGGCCTGCGCGCTGTTCTCCCGCCGTCCACCCGCAGGGAAGTGCTGACCGTCCGACGAGGATGTGGTTCCCGTACCCCACTGCGTGGCGAGCTCCTGTTGGTGCTGCGCATTCGCGAGCTCAGCCAGCGCATGCGCGTAGGTTTCGTCACGGATGTGCCAATCGCTGACCTGGGCAATCCGACCGTAGCTCATCCCCGGCGTGGCCATGGCCATCTTCACCGGCCCCAGGTTCGTTGCGTCAGCCAGGATCGCGGCGAAAAGAGCCTCGCGATCGCGCGGCGGTGTTCCCTGCCGAAGCGCAGTGAAGTGGCGTGTGAAGCCGGTCCAGCGGTCCACATCGACGAGCAGTTCGGTGATCTTGATCGGAGGGAGTGCATCGTACGCCCGACGGGTCTGGGCGTCCGCGTGTGGTGGCACCTGTGAGGATAGTTGCGAGACCACGACCCGTTGGCTGGCCTTCGGCACCCGCGTTCGGGCCTCTGACGACTGCAACCGAACGCCTTCCAGCGCCCCACAGGCCAGACGCTCATCCACCCGCGTCAGGCTGGCATGCAATCGCTCTCGCCGTTGAACGAGGTAGGCGTTCACGTCCTGCACAACCGGTAGGGAGGCGATGATCTCCCGAGCGGCATCCCAAGGAAGAAGATGCCCCTCGAAGTCACGGAACTGACGGCTCCCCGAAACGAAGACATCGCCCGAACGCAGTCCGGCCCGCAGTTCCGTCAGCGCGCACAACTCGTAGTATCGCCGATCGATCCCCTTGTCGGTGAAGACATGACCCTCCCATCGCGGCTTGATGAACCGCGTCGGTGCATCCGTCGGAACCCTGCGGATCTCATTCGAGTTGAGCCGGCGTACGACGTCGAGTGCCGAGAGTAGCGGCCGCATCGCTTCCGTTCCAGCGAACGTGAACGTCGTCAGAGTCGTGGGAGCGTAGCGGTGGATCTGCTGATAGTGTGGCTCGATGTGGTCCAGATAGTCGAACTCGGGGGGCTGAGCCAACACTTCCGTTTCTGCAATGCGGGCCTCGAACTCACCCCAACTGAGAACAGTCTCTATGGCCGCGAAGGGATCGGAGCTCTGCTCACGGGCGGCGATCAACGCCTTACCGACCCGCGCAAACAGACGCAGCTTGTCGTTGATCGCTCTGCCACTGCGCTGGAAGTCATCCTGGTGGCTCTGTTCCCCGCGCCGCATCATCTGCTGGATCATCCTGTCGTGCATCTGTAGGACTTGATCGGTCAGAGCCGCGATGGTCTCCAGCACGAAGGCTACGAGGATGGCATAGCGGCGATCCGCATGGGTTCGCGCCAGGAACTGAGGGGTGTAGCGTGCGCCTTCCCGTGCCAGGCAAAGAAGCCGGTTATGGTGCACTGCACGGGACAACTCCGCCGGGATACCGATGCCGGCAAGGAACGTGATTCGTTCGAGGAAGCGCAGGATCGTGAGTGCTGCCGTCTTGCCGCTCGCCTGCCGAACCCAGGTCAGAGGGATCTGGCGACGATCGCCGGTAGGGGCAATCTGGAGCAGTGCATCCAGCCGGGCTCGGTGTTCTGCGCTCAGCCCAGTTGTCAGGGCGCGGGTCACCTGGTTCTGCGCCTTGTGTCGGGCTTCCCACGCAAGTCGCTCCAGTGCCGATAAGGCCGGAAGAACGATGCGTCGCGCTTGCATATGCCGTACCAACGTCTCCACCAGTTTCACCCCGCTGTCAGTGGAGAGGGCGACGGGTAACAGCCAACTCGCGAGCTCCCGCTGGAGTTGCGCCCCAAAGGGCTGAAAGCCGCCGATCCTGATGATCTCCTGCAGATGCTCCTGCCGTGTCCTTTCACGGCTGTGCGCGTAGTTCCTCAACGCGCCCACGTCGGCGCTGACTTGCTCGGCGATGTATGCAAATACCGGTTCCGGCGGATTCTCTCCGGCCTCCCACGGCCGACCGGGGTATCGCAGATAGGCCCACTGCACCGCGAAGCCGAGCCGATTGTGCGGCCGCCGCTTCTCCCGAATGTGGCTGAGCTCCTCCGGCAGGAAGGTGTAGTGGTGCTCTACGTCCTGCGGCGAAATGTCATTCGGAATGACGAGGAAGTCGGCGCGCTGCGCCGGCGTGAGGACCTCTCGTGTCGGCAAGAGCGAGCCCTGGTCCTATCCTGCAATGAGGCGGAGCTTCTGCTTCACCTGCTCACGGCTGACTTGTGTGTAGCGCACCGTGGTCTGGATAGCCGGCAGTCCGCGCTGGGTAACATGGCCCAGGTAGTAGGCGATCTCCTCCAGACTCCAGCCTGCCGACCGGGCGCGGTGGGCGAAATCGTGGCGCAGATCGTGGAAAGTCACGTCCTCGATGACTTCCGCCTCCGATCTGGTTGCCTTCTCCTTCATCGCCCGGAACCACTGATGGATGCCGCTTTCGGTGAGACGTTCGTGCCGCTGAGAGAGGAAGACATAGGGGCTGAGCGTCTCTTTGCGCTTCTCTCGCACCTGCGTGATGTACTGATGGAGCTCCCGGCGAGCTTGGTTGACAAGATCGATGTCGCGCATCTTGCCGCCCTTGTGCCCGACGCGGATCCAGCCAAGCTTCGGCCCGACATGTGTGTTTTCAAGAGTGAGGTGAGCTACGTCGCTCACCCGGCATCCGGCCCAGTACCCGAGCGCGAACAGTGCCGCACTACGCGCGGTTCCATCACGTTCGGCGAGGTCGCGCAGCACGTAACGCTGGTCCGGAGATAGCTCACGAGGGGCCAGTTGCTGCTGTGGTGGCAGGACCACCTGGCGGGCAGGGTTCCGAGACAGCAAGCCCTTCTCCTCGATCAGCCAGCGCGCGAAGCGGCTGGTGATGGCTTTGACCCGCGTCCGGTGACTGAGGCTGTAACCGTTCGCCCCGAGTTCCTCGAGATAGACCGACAGTGCCGTCGCGGTCAAGAGGTGAGGACGGAAGTCCCCCTCGCTGCCCGGCCGCGCCGCGATCCACTCGACCAGTTGCCTCAGGACGCGCCCGTAGACAACGTGCGTCGCTTCGGACCGCGGCGGCATGGCTCCGAGGAACTCACTAACAAGGGGTGGGATCATTTCCCTGCTGAGTTTCCGCCGACCATTCTGGGACATCCAGATTCGAGCTCCGAACGAACGTGGCCCTGCGTTGCCGGCGACTCAGCAGAGAAGGATAGTTCTCTCCTGAGTTGAGATCGTCGCGAGTCTACCTCAGACCGTGCAGTGGGGCGGCTCCAGGAGGGTGCTTAGCGTCGGGTTTTCCCGAAAAGCTAAAGTCACCCCCGCTACGTCATCGTGGACGCCGTGGGGGTCACTGAGCACAACCTGAGCGATTCGCCGCCGTTGGAGCGCCAACCCACCGTGCCGCTCAAGTCCATCCTGCAGGCGGTCGGCGCGGGCAGCACCGACGCCGAGGTGCTCAGCACACTGGCCGGCCGGATCGCCCGCCTGGACAAGGTCCTGAGCCCCGGCCGGCGCAGCACGCTGGAGCAGGTGGCGGGCCGGACGGTCACGCAGCTGGTGCAGGGCCTGGTCCAGAGCGCCGACCCGGACCTCATCGCCGAGCGCGCCGCCCAACCGGCGCAGCCCGCGTCCGAACCGGTCCAGACCGGCGAGGAGCCGGTCGCCCCGGACCCGGCCGTCGTGGCCCGGGTTGCCGCGGAGATGCGCCACGAAGCCGCCCAGCCCTTCCTGAACCCGGAGCTCCGCAAGCTGCTCCTGAACCTGCAGCAGGATTCCGAGCAGACCATCGCCACCACCGAGCAGGACGAGGTGCTCTTCGCCGGAGCCGGCGAAGAGGCCACCAGGAAGGCCCGGGGCATCGTCGGCTCCTTCCGCGCCTACCTGGACGAACACCGCGACGAGATCACGGCCATCGAGCTTCTCTACACCAAGCGGCACGGCCGGGGACCCACCCTCAAGCAGCTCAAGGAGCTGGCCCAGACCATCGGCCTGCCGCCCCGCGCCTGGACCCCCGACCTGCTCTGGCGCGCCTACGAGCTACTGCAGAAGGACCGCGTCCGGGGCAGCGGAGGCCGCGTCGTCACGGATCTCGTCTCGCTCATCCGCTTCGCGCTGGAGCAGGAGACCCTCCTGCGCCCCTTCGGCGAGACGGTGCAGGATCGGTTCGCCGCCTGGCTCGCCCAGCAGCAAGCCCTGGGCCGCAGCTTCACCGAGGAGCAGCGCAGATGGCTGGAGATGATCCGCGACCACGTCGCCTCCAGCCTCACGATCGAGGCCGACGACTTCGACTACGCGCCCTTCAGCCAACGGGGTGGCCTGGGAAAGGCATATGAAGTGTTTGGTGAGCGGTTCGAACCTGTGCTGGCGGAGTTGAACCAGGTCTTGGCGGCATGAGCCCCGCAATCAGTCCTGCTCGATGGCCGTGGAAGACTATGGGTGATGTCGCAGACGTCATTGGCGGTGGCACGCCAAGCACTGCTCGTCCGGAGTACTTCGGTGGCGAGATACCGTGGCTCACGCCAGCCGACCTGTCCGGCTACCGAGACAAGTATATTGGCTCTGGTGCGCGCAGCATCACTGAAGCCGGGCTGGCAAACTCCGGTGCCCGGATGCTTCCGGCTGGGTCGGTGCTGTTCAGCTCGCGTGCGCCGATCGGCTATGTCGCCATCGCTGCGAACCCTGTGGCAACGAACCAGGGATTCAAGAGCTTCGTTCTGAACGACGACCTGCTGCCCGACTTCGTGTACTACTACCTCCAGCACGCCAGGCAACTTGCCATCGATCTCGCGAGCGGAACCACCTTCCTGGAGATCTCAGGCAAGAAGGCCATGCAGATCCCAGTACCTGTACCCTCGCTCGATGAGCAACGCGCAATTGTAGGCGAGATCGAGACCCAGTTCACCCGTCTCGACGCGGGCGTTGCCGCCCTCCAGCGCGCCCAAGCCAACCTCAAGCGCTACCGTGCATCGGTCCTCAAGGCCGCCTGCGAGGGTCGCCTTGTGCCCACCGAGGCCGAGTTGGCTCGCCGTGAGGGTCGCGACTACGAGACCGGCGCTCAGCTTCTGGAGCGCATCCTCTCCGAGCGGCGGAAGGCGTGGACCGGCAAAGGGAAGTACAAGGAGCCCGAGCCGCCGGATACGATGGGGCTGCGTGAGCTGCCGGAGGGGTGGTGTTGGGCGAGTGTGGGGCAGGTTGGTACAGTCCATGTCGGTGCTACACCCAGTCGCAAGGAGCCGTCGTACTGGGGCGGCTGCATTCCGTGGGTCAGTAGCGGCGAAGTCGCGTTCTGCCGGATCAAGGTGACCAGGGAGACCATCTCCGCGACCGGGCTCGCCCGTACGTCAACAGAGGTGCACCCACCCGGGACCGTCCTGATCGGGATGATCGGCGAGGGGCGAACCCGCGGGCAGGTCGCCATGCTCGACATCGGTGCATGCAACAACCAGAACTGCGCGGCGATCCGCCTGCCGCAGGCGGATGTCATACCTGAGTACGTCTATCACTTCCTTGAGGGACGTTACGAGATAACCCGCAAAGCAAGCTCCGGGAACAACCAGCCCGCGCTAAACAAGGCCCGGGTTGAGGCGATGCCGTTACCCCTTGCGCCAACCGGTGAGCAAGCGCGCATCGTGATCGAGATTGGCCGGTGCGTCAGTCTGGCTGAGCACCTAAGCGCGGCGTGCACGGCCGCACTCCGGGCCGGCGACGGCCTACGTCGCAGTGCACTTCACCGCGCGTTCGCGGCCAGGGTTCCGGAACCACTGAGCCAGTAACTAGTGTAAGATGGAAGCAGCACAGCCGAATGGAGGGCGTGAGTGAACGCCACACTACTACGACGGCTCTTCCAAGCGGTCGAGCGTGAGCCCGCTCGCGAACTCCTCGCGGTCTGCAGGCGAATCGCCGAGGACGAACGCCGCGTTGGACACGTTAGGCTGGCCGAGGATCTCGACCGGCACCTAAGGAAGATGGACGCCGCAGACACCCAGCGCAAGGCTGATGATCCATGCGCTGCGGCGTTCAGAGCGCTCCCAGCCAGTAAGCGAGAAGCCGCACCGCTTGTACAAGTGATCGAGCGTGATCGCCTGCGGCACTTCATGGTGCTACCTCATGCGGTCGAGTGCCGATTCATCAGGATCGAGAAGGAATACGCCGCAAGAGCGCGCCTTGCCCGGCACGGCTTACCGGCACCCCGGCGGATCCTCTTGTATGGTCCGCCCGGTTGCGGCAAGAGCCTGGGGGCCGAAAGGCTGGGCTGGGCTACAGGCCTGCCGCTCTACCGGGTCCGGTTTGACACGCTGATCTCGTCGTACTTCGGTGAGACGGCGGCGAACCTGCAGCGCGTATTCGACGTAGCACACTCACAACCTTGTGCACTATTCCTTGATGAATGCGACACAATCGCACAGACGCGCGGACAACGGAACGATGTCGGAGAGGTATCTCGGGTCGTGAATACCCTCCTGCAGCTTATGGAGGACTTCCATGGCGAAGGTCTGGTGATTGCCGCCACGAATGTCTTCGAGGCGCTCGACAAGGCCCTGTTCCGTCGGTTCGACGAGTGCATACAGGTGCCCCTGCCAGGGCTGTCCGAGATCGCAGGCTTGCTCGCCGTCTCGCTGGAGTCCCTTTCGGTTGCCAATGACATTGAGTACAGCGCTATGGCCAAGGGCCTCGACGGCCTGAGTTGTTCGGAAGTTGAGCGCATCGCGCACAAGGCAGCCAAGCGTGCAGTAATGGGTGGGCGAACCGTGGTGTCCGCTGACGACCTATACACCGCCGGGAGGGAAGTCACTGGGTATGCATAGTGCGAACGTATAAGCCCGAGTTTCCCCATCTGCCGCTGATCCGCAAGGTCCAAGGGCTGGCGCGCCTGGAAGGTGGCGGCGGCAAAGACCAACGCGTAGAGGACAACAAGAGGGATCGGGTATCCCACGCTGCGGCCCTGACACTGCGGCTGCGGGGCGTCGCAGCACGCTCTGTAGAGCGCTCGGCCGCTAGAAAGCAGCAGGCGCAACCCTCGATCGCCGGAGGCGTTCCGTTTGTGCTGCAGATCCCCAATGAGGATGACGACGCACTTGCATACATTGCCGACAAGCTGGGCCTTGAAGTGGTCGCCGAGTACTCCGATGGCTATCTGATTGTCTCTGCTTCAGACCTTGATCTCGCTGCCGTCATGCAGGCTGCCGAGGACTTCGGATCGGCGAAGCGCGGGTCAGGCGCGATGGCCAAGATCATCGGCATAGACGATGATCCTCTCTCGGAAGCTCGGTTGCTGCGGATTCTGGGCGACGATCTATACCGAAGATGGCCATTCTATGACAACGACACATATGTATTGGATGTATCTGTTGAATCTGCCATCCTTGGTCGGCCAGCCAGGCCACGCGTCACGTCCCGATCCAAGCCCGAGGTGCGTGCAGCAAGGGAGGCTGCGTATGAGGCAGCCCTCGACGAGCACCGTGCACGCTGGGACGGCAAGCGGAGAGCCAGAGAGTCCGAGATTGAGGAGTTCACTGCCCATTACGACGGCGAGATTCTGAGCATCACTGACGACTCCCATGTTGTCCCGTTCCCTGACAGCTTCTCCATGCGAATCCGGATGAGCGGCCGTGGCTTTACGGACTTAGTCGCCAACTATCCTAGCCTGTTTGAGGTCGCCCGTCCAGACATCGTCCAGGAACCCGCACGCGCGGGTGATGGACTTGGGGACGAGCCGGCTCACTTTGAGCTGCTGCCTCCTGATCGAGGTAGTCCCCTGGTGTGCATCATTGATAGCGGCATCCAGGAAGAGCATCGTTGGCTCAGGAATGCGCTCCACACTCAATCGTCTCGATGCTTCCTTCCTGGTGCAGACCCTGCCAATGTAGCTGACCTCGTTGGGGGCGGCGGGCATGGGACCCGAGTCGCCGGGGCTGTGCTGTACGCCAGTGTGGTGCCCCACACGGGGCAGGTGTTCGCACCAGTATTTCTACAGAATGCTCGCGTGCTCGATCACGTCAACTGCTTGCCGGAAAGGGCCTATCCACCCGATGTGCTTCGCGAAGTCGTGGAGCACTATCTGAGCGGCTACGGCACGCGCATCTACAACCACTCGATTTCGGCCGGCTCACCGTGCCGCACGACCCGAATGAGTGCGTGGGCTACGACGATCGACGTATTGAGCTATGCCTACGATGTCCTCGTAATCCAAGCAGCGGGCAACCTAGCCACGAGGGGACGCCCTAATGCGCCGGGCATCATCGACCACCTGGTTGAGAATCGGGCTTACCCAAGCTACCTCTTGCTCGGCAGTAGTCGCGTCGCGAATCCTGGGCAGAGCCTTCAGGCCCTGACCGTCGGCTCAGTAGCGGCTGTGGAGTACCACGATGCGGATAGGCATTCTGTCGCCGGCGCGGGGCATGCGTCCTCGTTTAGCAGAGCAGGGCTCGGCCTCTGGGAGAGCATCAAGCCGGACGTCGTCGAGTACGGTGGGGACGATGTAGCAGATACCGGTAACCCGCCATCGCTAACCAACCCGCCAGCAGTGTGCCCGGAACTGGTTCGCTCAACACTACATGGAGGCCCCGCGATCTCCAAGGACTCCGTAGGAACGTCTTTCGCGGCACCGAAGGTGACCCACGTCGTGGCCGCTGTTGCCGCACTGTTTCCAGGCGAAACCACGCAACTGTACCGGGCGCTGGTTGTGAATTCTGCACGCTGGCCGGTATGGGCGGAGCAAGCACGGGCGGACCAACGGCCAGCGATCGCTAGGACGCTGGGATATGGCATCCCGGACCTTGACCGGGCAACGGGCAACGATCCCAACAGGGTCACGCTGGTAGCTGACAGTGAGTATCTTATCCGAGCAGGAGAGGGGCTCGTATTCGGCGTCCCTATCCCGGTCGGACTGCGGAGCCCTGGGGAGGAGTACGACGTTCGCGTTGATGTCACGCTCGCATACTCTGCGGAGCCTCGCCGTACGCGGCGCAGCAGGAGGGGTTACCTCGGCGTTTGGTTGGACTGGAAGAGCAGCCGACGCGGCGAGGACTTCTCCGCTTTCGTGGACCGGGCGCTGAAGCAGGATGATGACTCTGACTCCATAGGAGGAATCTCTATGCCTTGGGCGCTCGGCAATAAGCGTGAGCGTGACGGCCTAACCGGCGGCATCACCCGACGGAATGGGACCGTGCAGAAAGACTGGGCGCATCTAAAAAACCATGAGCTGCCCGATGTATTTGGTGTCGTCGTGAGGGGTCACAAAGGGTGGGACCGGCGCAACCCGAGTGCCTTCGCCAGGTTCAGCCTGGTCGTTTCGGTCGAAGCACTCGGCGTAGACATACCCGTCTACGAACGGATCAGTCAGGCCGTTGAGGCCGAGATCGAGCAGCCGGTACTGGTCAAGGTCGATGGTACAGCAGGCCACTAGTCGTCAAGCCCTCGTACAGAAGCTTTGGAACTACGGCAGCGTCCCTCGGGACGATGGGCTCTCCTACGGCGACTACGTCGAGCACAGACGGGGAGGAGATCTCGCTCGAACCCCGCCAGGAGCACGCTATGATCGAACGGCTTACTTGCAGCAACTTCTCGGTTCTGCGTGACGCCACCTTCGAGTTCGCGGCCGGCATCAACGTTGTGATCGGGAGCAATGCCACCGGCAAGAGCCACCTGCTCAAGCTGGCGTACGCATGTGCCCGTTGGAGCCAGGAAATGGCACAACGCGAACGTACGCAGGTGCGCCCGGACAAGGCAACCCAGCAGAAGGAGCTGGCCAACAAGCTGATGGGAGTGTTTCGGTGCGAGGGCATCGGCCGACTGAGCACGCGAGGCGCGGGGGTGCAGCGCACCGATGTCTCCATTGCCTTCCGGGATCGCCCTGGGGCCAACTTCGATTTCCGGTTCTCCACCAAGAGCGTGACCGACGCCATACTCGTGAACGCCCCGGACCTCTTCTACGATGGTGAGGCCGTCTTCTTCCCAACGAAGGAGATGCTCACCATGTACCCGGGCTTCGCAGCCCTCTATCGGAACTACGCTCTGCAGATCGACGAGACGTACTACGATCTCAGTCTGACCCTTGGGAAGCCCTTGCCACGCGGACCGAAGCTGCTGCAGGTGCGGCCGCTGCTTGACGCGGTTGAGAAGATCATCGGCGGGTCGATACAGCTTGAGAACGACCGGTTCACCCTGGTCCAGCCCGGCGGCGGCCGGTTCGAAATCCCGTTGGTTGCTGAGGGCTACCGCAAGTTGGGCGCCGTCGCGTACCTTCTGGCGAACGGCGCGTTGGCGAAGCAGTCCGTGCTGTTCTGGGATGAGCCCGAAACCAACCTCAATCCCGCGATCATGGTGCAACTCGCCAGGCTCCTGGTGGAGGTGGCGGCAAACGGAACGCAGGTCATCCTGGCAACGCACAGCCTGGTCATGATGCGCGAGCTCTCCATGCTGCTACAGAGCAAGCCCTTCAAGCGCGTGGATCGGCGGTTCTACGCCCTGGCGCCGACCACAGACGGCTTGAGGGTCCGGCTCACCGTGGGCAGCAGCGCTGACGAGATAGAGCCTATCGACTCACTCGACGCAGAGATCGACCAGAGCCGGCGGTACCTCGCCGCGCAGGAATCGCTCTAGCGATGGCGCAGCAACTGCCCGAGGGCGCCGTCACGTTTGCTTTCCCGGACGCGTGGACCATCTGCCGCCCAGAGGAATGCACGTTCTACTCCAAGCACTTCCAGAGCTTCTGCGGCGGCGCCAGGGAGATGGACTTCCTCGCGTATGATCCAGCCGGCCGCGTGCTGTGGCTGGTGGAGGTCAAGGATTACCGGTCCAATGCGCGCGGGAAGGATATGTCGGTGTGGGACGAGATCGCACTCAAGACCCGTGATTCCCTGGCGCTGCTTCCGGCAGCCGGCGCGAATGACCACAGCAGTGCTACGAGCTACGGGCCTGGCCTAAGGGAGTTCTGGCAGAAGTGCCGCTCCTTCTCCCGCGTCCGCGTCGTCCTCCACTGCGAGTTGCCGGACCCACCATCCAAGCTCTTTCCCGGCGTAAAGGATGCGGCCAACATAGCCGCAAAGCTGCGTTGGGCGGTGCGCGTCGTGGATCCGCACGCACTGGTAACGTCAATGGCAATGCCAGCATGCACGCCGTGGCAGGTGACCCCGACATGAGTACCGTCAACCCCCAAGCCCTCGTCCAGAAGCTCTGGAACTACTGCAGCGTCCTTCGGGACGATGGGCTCTCATACGGCGACTACGTGGAGCAGCTCACCTACTTGCTCTTCCTGAAGATGGCGGACGAGCAGGCGAAGCTGCACCCTGGCCGGGCAGTCGCCGTGCCGGCCGAGCTGGACTGGTCGAGCCTGCTGGCCGTGAGCGGCGATGCGCTGGAGGTACAGTACCGGCACGTGCTGCAGGAGCTGGGCAAGAAGGGCGGCATGCTGGGCCTCATCTTCCGCAAGGCCCAGAACAAGGTGCAGGACCCGGCCAAGCTCCAGCGGCTCATCGCGGACCTGATCGACCGGGAGACCTGGACCAGCCTATCTGCCGATGTGAAGGGCGACGCCTACGAGGGGCTGCTCCAGAAGAACGCTGAAGACGTGAAGGGCGGCGCCGGACAGTACTTTACGCCGCGCCCGCTCATCGCGGCCATCGTGGAGGCCATGGCGCCCCGGCCCGGCCAGACGGTCTGCGACCCGGCGTGCGGCACCGGCGGCTTCCTGCTGGCGGCCCACGACTTCCTGGCCAAGCACTACGAGCTGGACCGTGACCAGCGACACGCGCTGAAGTCGGGCACGCTCTTCGGGGTGGAGCTGGTGGACGCGGTGACCCGCCTCTGCGCCATGAACCTGCTGCTCCACGGCATCGGCGGCGACGCCGAGGGCACGCTGCCGGTACAGACCCGCGACGCCCTGGCCGGCAAGCACGGCGAGTACGACATGGTGCTGACCAACCCGCCCTTCGGCAAGAAGAGCAGCGTCACCATCGTGAACCAGGAGGGCGAGAACCAGCGCGAGAGCCTGACCATCAACCGCGACAACTTCTGGGCCACCACCTCCAACAAACAGCTCAACTTCGTGCAGCACGTCTTCACGGTCCTGAAGCAGCACGGCCGGGCGGCCGTGGTCGTGCCGGACAACGTGCTCTTCGAAGGAGGCGCCGGCGAGACGGTGCGCCGCCGCCTGCTGGCCCAGGCCGACGTCCACACGCTCCTGCGCCTGCCGACCGGCATCTTCTACGCCCAGGGCGTGAAGGCCAACGTGCTCTTCTTCGACCGCA
>CAZZCT010000149.1:0-13166 GCA_964652365.1 uncultured Lentisphaerales bacterium | reverse complement strand
CATGCGCACGTCGGGGCGGCAGATTCGGCGGCAACTCTCGCAGTTTGAGGTCAGGGCAGGCCGGTCAGGTAGTCCCGCAGGTCGGGCAGGCAGCTGGCGATCGTATCGCGACAGGCGCGGTAGACGCGCATTGAGCCGCCGATCGGGTCGTCCAGTTCGCGGGCCATGCCGTTGGGACCGAAGCTGAGCAGCAGAAACGTCTTCGGTCCGGCGTTGGCGTCGAGGTCCTGGAGCAGGTCGCGGTGCATGCGCGTCATGGCCACGATCACCCGCGCTCGCCGCACGCCCTCGGCGGTGACCGGCCGGCTACGGTGGGGGACGAGGTCAAGGCCCTGTTCGGCCAGTACGTCGATTGCCTCGGGGCTGGCCGGCAGGCCGGCGATGGCCGAGGTGCCGGCCGATTCGACGATCCAGCCGGACTCGCGCGGCAGGGCCGCCCGCAGCAGGTACTCGGCCATGGGACTGCGGCAGATGTTGCCGCTGCAGACGAATAGTATGTGGTTGGCGGCCATGCGTCTCAGCCATTCGCCGGCCGCGCCGGCTCCGGCGGCGGCGCCGCGGGTGCCGCGGGATCCGGGGAGAGCCCGGCCGTGTGCAGCAGGTCGGCGGTACGCAGCGCGCCCTCGCGGATGATCTCCAGTCCCGTGGCCGTCGCCTTAACCACCGAACTGGGCACGCCGCCCGAACAGGCGCCGTCGTCAATCATGACATCGGCCTCCAGGCCGACGTCGCGCAGGGCTTCGGCGGCGTTCACGGCCGGCAGACCACCGCTGAGGTTGGCGCTGGTGACTCGCAGCACACCGCCGCAGGCTGCCAGCAGTTCGCGGGTCAGCGGATGGTCGGGCACGCGGAACCCTTCCAGCGCGCCGTCGCAGGTCAGCACGAGCGTCAGCGCGCCGGGCCAGTAACGCTCGGCCAGTTTGCAGGCCGCCGGCGGCAGGACCGCGCCGTGGCGCAGCACCGCGTCGAGGTTGGCCGCCAGCAGCGCGATCGGTTTGCCGGCCGGCCGGTTCTTGATGGCGCAGATGCGCGCCACGGCGGCTGCCTGGCGCGGGTGGGCGGCGATGCCGTAAACCGTGTCGGTGGGGATGACGGCCACGCCCCCCTCCATCAGGGCGGCGGCGGCCTCGCGGACGGCTGCAGCCCGCGTCTCAGGGGTGACGGTGATGGTCTTCATCTTGCCGCTCCATCCGGGCCTGGGGACTCAGTCCGCGCGCGCCAGTTCGGCCTGCACGTTGGCGTTGCCTTCGGCCACTTTGCGCTGCAGGCTCTGCTTGTGGGCATGCAGCTTCTGGCGCAACTGCGCGTCGCCGGTCGCGAGGATCTGCACCGCCAGCAACGCCGCGTTCACCGGGCCGGCGCTTCCCAGCGTGACCGTGGCGACCGGAATTCCGGCCGGCATCTGGATGGTCGCCAGCAGGGCGTCGAGACCATTCAGCGCGCCGCCGGCCACGGGCACGCCGATGACCGGCAGGACCGTGTGCGCGGCCACCACCCCGGCCAGGTGCGCGGCGCCGCCAGCGGCCGCGATGATCACGCGCAGCCCGCGCGCCTCCGCTTCGCGCGCATAGGCGGCCGCGATCTCCGGCGTGCGGTGCGCCGAGATCACGCGCACCTCGCAGGGCACCCCGAACTCGCGCAACAGGTCTACCGTCTTCTGCAGCAGCGGCCAGTCCGAGTCGCTGCCCATCACCACTCCCACCAGGTTCGGATTGCTCATGTCATGCTCCTTGTCAGAGCCCGCGCGGCGATGTCGCGGCGGTAGTGTGCACCTTCGAACGAGATTCGGTCGCAGGCTTCGTACGCCCGCGCGACGGCTTGGGGCAGGGTGGTGCCCCAAGCGGTGACGGCCAACACGCGGCCGCCGGCCGTGACGACCCGGTTCTGCTGCAGCGCGGTGCCGGCATGGAACAGCGCGACCTGTGGCAGGCTGGCGGCGGTCTCCAGTCCGGCGATCGGCAGGCCCTTGGCATAGGTTCCCGGGTAGCCGCCGGAGGCCATCACCACGGTAACGCACGGTTCCGGACGCACCGCCAGCGGGGTCCGCGCCAGCGTGCCGTCGCGGCAGGCGTGCAGCAGCGGCAGCAGGTCGCCGGCCAGGCGCGGCAACACGGCTTCGGTCTCCGGATCGCCGAAGCGGCAGTTGTACTCCAGCACCTGGGGGCCCGTGCGTGTGAGCATCAGGCCGGCGTAAAGCACGCCGCGATACACGATCCCGCGCCGTCGCAACTCGGCCAGGGTCGGGGCGAAGACATCGCGCTGGATGCGATCCAGCAAGGCGGGGGTGATCACCGGCGCCGGTGAATAGGCGCCCATCCCGCCGGTATTCGGGCCGCGGTCCTGGTCGAAGACACGCTTGTGGTCCTGGGCTGCTGGCAGCAACGCGCAGGTCTCGCCGTCGACCAGAGCCAGCACCGAGGCCTCTTCGCCCTCCAGGAACTCCTCGATCAGGATGCGCGCGCCGGCCGCGCCGAACGCGCCGTCCACGAGCATCTGTCGGACCGCCTGGGCAGCCTCGTCGCGCGAGGCGCAAATCACCACGCCCTTGCCGGCCGCCAGGCCATCGGCCTTGACGACCACTGGCAGCGCGAAGCTGGCGAGCGCGCGCAGAGCGGCGTCAACGTCCGTGAAGGTCTCGGCCCGTGCCGAGGGTACGCCGGCGGCCCTCAGGATCTCCTTGCAGAAGGCCTTGCTGCCTTCGAGTTGGGCCGCGGCCCGATTGGGACCGAAGACCGGCAGGCCCGCAGCTTCGAACGCGTCCACGAGTCCGGCACACAGGGGGCCTTCGGGGCCGACCACCGTGAGATCCGGACGTTCCGCGCGGGCCCAGGCTTCCAGCCCGGCCAGGTCCTCGGCCGCGATGGGCAGGTTCGTTCCCAAGGCGGCGGTGCCGGCGTTACCCGGCGCGCAGAAAAGCGCGGCGCTCGGGCACTCGCGCGACAGTTTCCAAACCAGGGCGTGCTCGCGGCCGCCACTGCCAATGACCAGCAGCTTCATGCGAGCGCATTCTAGCGGGTTGACGGCGGAACACAAGCGCAACGGTTCGTGGACGGCATGCGTTTTGACACCGGACGGGTCGTGGAGTAGGCTTGCGACACAACCCGAACAGGTGCTGTTCCCATGGCCAACCCCGCCCTCATCACCGCGCGTCGTCGTGCCGCCGCTGTACTCCTGACGTTTGCCTTCCCTTTCCTCACGCAGGCTGCCGTGCCTTGGACCGCCACCGTGTCCGCCTCTGGGGAGGTCCGCCTGGCAGTGGGGCGCACTGAGTTGGCGCGGATTACACCGGGGCTCTTTACCGACGGCTGGAAGGCCGGCAGCTTCCGCCCCGCCGCGACGGGCCCGGACACGGCGCTGCGCGGCGTGCTCGCCAGCGACGCCGGCGCGACGCTCGACACCCACCTCGCCCTCACGGAGACGGCCGACGGCCTGGATCTGGTCTATACCCTCACCGCGGCCACGCCCTTTGCCGCCGTCGACAGCCTGCACATCGCCATCGCGCTGCCGGCCGCCCAGCTTGCCGGGCGCGGCTACGAGGCCGACGGCCGCGCCGGCGCCGTCCCCGCCGTCTTCACCAATACGATGCTCGTGGCCGCGCCGCTCACGCGCCTGCGCCTCCATACCCGCGAGGGGGGCGCCTTCACCCTTACCCGCGCCGCACCGGCCTTCACGCTCCTCCAGGACAGTCGCCAGTGGGGCCCCATGGTCGACGTGCGGCTCAGTGCCCTCGCCGGCAATCGCCGCGCCCTCGCCGTCGGCGAGGTGCTGCACGTGGCCTTCCGCCTGTCCGTCGACGCCGGGCTGCGCGTCGTGATCGACCGCCCGGTCTTGATCGAGGCCGGCGCCACGTGGGTGCCCTTCGACGACGAGCCGGGCGTGGTCCCGGGTTCGGCCCTCGACTTCTCCGGCTGGCTCGACGCACCAGCCGGTAAGTACGGCCGCGTCCTCGCCGCGCCGGACGGAACCTTTCACTTCGCGGCGCGGCCCGGCAAGGCGCGCCGCTTCTACGGCGCCAACCTCTGCTTCGGGGCGCAGTACCTGCCGCGCGCCGACGCCGAGCGCCTGGCTGCTGACCTGGCGCGCATGGGTTACAACGCCGTGCGCCTCCATCACTACGAGGGCGCGCTCGTCGGCCCCGGCGACTCGACCCGGCCCCTGGCCGCGAAGCTTGAGCAGTTCGACGGCCTCTTCGCCGCCCTCAAGAGCCGCGGCCTCTACGTCACCACCGACCTCTTCGTCTCCCGCCCCGTGTCCGCCGCCGAGGTCTGGCCCGGCGCCAGCGGGCCCATCGGCATGGACGACTTCAAGCTGGCCGTGCTGATCAACACCAACGCCTTTGCCAACTGGAAGGCTTTTGCCCGCAACCTCCTGACCCACCGCAACCCCCACACCGGCCTGACCTACGCCGAGGATCCGGCCCTCGCCTGGCTGAGCATGATCAACGAGGGCAACGCCGGCAATTTCCTCGGCCGCCTCGACGGCCGCCTCAGGGCCGAGTGGACCGCCGCCTGGAACGTCTGGCTGGCCGCCCGCTATCCATCCCTAGCCGCCCTGCGACAGGCCTGGGGCCGCGACCCCGGTGGCGATCCCCGCGCCGGAACCGTGCCGCTCTGGACCAACGTCTACGACCCCGCCGCGCCCGCCGCCGACGCGGCCCTCTTCTGCGCGGGTATCCACGCCGGCGCCTTCGCTCGCATGCGCCGCTTCCTGCGCGACGAACTGGGCTGCCAGGCTTTGCTTACTGACCTGAACGCCTGGGCCAATCCTCTGCGCCTGCAGGAGGTTCGCCGCGCGTTCGACTACGTCGACGACCACTTTTACGTCGACCATCCCCAGTTCATCGACAAGAACTGGCAGCTCCCCTCGCGCTGCCCCAACACCAGCCCCATCCCGGAAGGTGCCCCGAGCGGGCGCAGCGGCGCCTTCCTGCGCCTGCTCGACAAGCCCTTCACGATCAGCGAGTTCAACTACTCCGGTCCCGGACGCTTCCGTGGCGTGGGCGGCATCCTCACTGGCTGCCGCGGCGCACTCCAGGGCTGGGGCGCCCTCTGGCGCTTCGCCTACAGCCACAATCCCGCCAACCTGTTCCAACCTGCTCCGGCCGGCTACTTCGACGTAGCCAGCGACCCCCTCAACGCCCTCTCCGAGCGCGCCGCCCTCTGCCTCTACCTGCGCGGCGACCTACGGCCGGCGCCCCACCGCATCGCGATCGTCGCCACGCCCCAGGAGTTGTCCGATCCCGCCTTGCCCAACCATGGCTCAGCCCCTCCCTGGGCCGACCTGGCCTGGATCACCGGCGTCGGCACCTGGGTCGCCCCGGCCGCGCAGCGTGTGCCAGCGGACCTCCAGCTTTCGATCGCCCCCGCCCGTCGCGCCGTCGCCACCACCGCCGGCCCGCTGCTGCCACTCGATCCGTTCGACGCTGCCACCGGCCCTGCGCTGCTCGAGGCCATGCGCGCACGCGGCTGGCTCGCCGGCAATCGCAGCGACCTCGCCAGCCGCTTTCTGCGTAGCGAGACCGGCGAACTCACCCTCGATGGGCCGGCCGACCGCCTGACCCTGGACACCGCCTGCACCGCTGGCGGCTACGCGCCGCGGGGAGGTGCGATCACGACCGCGGTCTGCACCGTCTTCATCGACCGCACCGACGCCACCGTCTGGGTTTCGAGCCTCGACGGCCAGCCGATCGCCACGAGCCGCCGCCTCCTGCTATGCCACCTCACCGACCTGCAGAACACCCGCGCCCGCTTTGCTGAAGGCGCCCGCCAGACCCTCCTGGCCTGGGGCACGCTCCCGCATCTCGTGCTCGACGGGCAGGCGACGGTCCGGCTGCGTCTGGCCAATCCCTCCCGTGCCACGCTCCACGCCCTCTCCGCCTCCGGCCGGCGACTGGAAGTTGTCCCCACTCGCGTTGAAGGCGGCGTGCTCGCAGCCACCCTCGCCGTTCGTTCTCCCGGCGGTTCGGCCCGCATGGCGTATGAGCTGACCGTGGAGTAGGGGGCTGTACGGTAAGTGGGGTGCCGCTCGGCCGCCGCGCAGTGATTCGCGGACGATTTGCCCTCTGACAACCCGGAAGACGAGACGAAAGCGATCAGACCGTGGCATCCGTTCGCCCGTCGTCTTCGTTGGGCGGGTTGGCGATGGCGTCACACCAGGCGTCCATGAGCCTTTCGGCCACGGCCTTCTCGCCTGGCGAGACAAAGGGCGAGATGACGACCGCGCTGCCCGCAACGGCACGCCGACCGGCTTCTCCATGCGCTCCCACGCGCGCAGGATGCCGTGGACGTGGTCGGGCATCGTCACGAAAGTGGAGGTCTCGATCAGGGGGTACGTCTTCGGGATGTCGCGCCACAGGTCATGGGCCAGCCATCCGTCGCGCGTGACCACAAGGCGTCGCCTTCCCAGGTCCCAAAGAACGGCCGGCGGCTCAGCGTGGTGATGGTGATCATGTAGAACCACGGTGTGCGGTAGTCGTGCTGGAAGCAACGCTTGCCCTGCAAGACACCCGGCGGGTGAACCCGCCGCGCTGGACCGGCGCCGGGCGCGTCACCACGCGAGTCTGGCGAGGCCGCGTTCACGCGGTCCCCAGCAGGTCGTCCAGCCGTGCGCGTGAGGCGGCGGCGATGTCGGCGAAGAGATTTCCGCCATGGCTGTCGATGCCGACAATGCCCTCCAATCCCTCGACCTCGAACTCCCACAGCGCTTCGGTGGCGCCGAACTCGGACAGAAAGAAGACCTGGCGCACTTGACGCACACAGCGCGCCAGGGCGGCGGCTGCACCGCCAACCACCTGGATGTAGGCGCAACCAAGACGCTGGCAGGCGGTTGCCGTGGCCGCGCCCATGCCGCCCTTGCCCAGAATCAGCCGCACACCGTGCGCGGCGAGAATGCCGGCCATGTAGGGCTCCTCGCGACCGGAGGTGGTCGGACCGGCAGCCACCACCCGCCAGCCGCCGTTATCGGTGGGGAGCACCACCGGACCGCAATGGTAGATGGCGCCGTCGCGCAAGTCGACGGGGGAGCGGCCGCCCTCGTGCAGGAACTTGTGGACCCGGTCGCGGCCAGTGTAGATCCGGCCGCCGAGCTGCACCGTCGTGCCGGCCTTAAGCGCTCGGACTTGCGCTTCGGTAAAGGGATAGGTCAGGCAGGTTGTCATGTCCGGCCCTCCGGCAACGCGGTCCGCCACGCCTGCGGCTCGCCGGCGGGCGTCGCACGCACCCCGCCGCGGCGGCAGGCCCAGCAACTGTAGGCGACGGTCACGAAGAAAGACGCCGGCAGCCGGCTGCGGGCAACGATCTTGACACCCAGCAGCGTAGTGCGGCCGCCCGTGCCCATCGGGCCGATGCCCAGGGTGTTGGCCTCGGCCAGCACGCGCGTCTCGAGCGCGGCCAGATCCGGCTCCGGAGCCGCGTCGGCGAGCGGCCGCAGGAGCTGACGCTTGGCGTGAAGATAACCCTCGGCCCGGTCGGCGCCGATGCAAACTCCCAGTATGCCAGGCGCGCAACCGCTTCCTTGCGCCTGCCAGACGGCGTGCAGCAGGCAGCGCCGCACCCCTTCGAGGTCGCGCCCGGCGGCCAGGGCCGCATCTGGCAGGCTGTACTGGGTGCTGGCGTTTTCGCTGCCGCCGCCCTTGAGCAGCAGGTCGACGTCATTCGCGTCGGCCGTGTCGGACTGCTCGAAGTGGCACACCGGCGAACCGTCGGCGACGTTGTCGTCGTAGGAGCGGCCCGAGAGGGCGTCGATCGTGTTGCGGCGCAGCCAGCCACGCCGGGTGGCCTCGGTCGTGGCTGCGGCGGCGGCGGCGGCCAGGGTCACCTGGTCGGACCCGCGAGGGGTGCGCCAGAAGAAGGTCAGGGTGCCGGTGTCCTGGCAGAGGGGGGTCTGCCGGTCACGGGCGAGCGTCTGGTTGTCCTGCAGCGCCTCCAGCACGCGACAGGCGCGGGGGTGTTCAGCGTCGGTCCGGCGCGCCTGTTGCAGGGCGGCTACGATGTCCGCCGGCAGCTCGCAGGAGGCCCGACGGATCAGTTCGAGCAGCGTGGCGGTCCAGCGCGCCTGGGTCGCATCAGCCATGCGCGGCGCCTTTCCCCCAGCCGGGGTCGCCGGGCCGGGCCGTCCAGATGCTGGGGCCGAGCGCGGCCAGCAGCGGTTCCAGCAGGTCATCGGGCGTGTGCACGGTACCGAAGCCGCAGCCCAGGCGCAGGCCGGGCTTGGAGGCGCCGTGGTAGTCGGAGCCGCCGGTGGTCAGCAGGCCGTGCTGCCGAACGAGGCGCAGGTAGGCCACCTGCATCTCCGGGGTATGCTCGGGGTAGTAAGCCTCGAGGCCGGCCAGCCCGGCCTGCTGCAGGGCGGGAAGCTGCTCGGCCAGACGGGCCATGTCCGGCTCCCAGGTGAAGGGGTGGGCCAGGACGGGCAGTCCGCCGGCCTCACGTATCAGGCGGATGCCATCCTCGGGAAAGAGCCGGAAGCGGTCGACGTAAGCCGGCGCGCCCTTGGCCAGGAAGCGGTCGAAGGCCTCCTGGGAAGTGCGCACATAGCCGCGCGCGCACATGGCCTGCGCAAAGTGCGGGCGGCCGACCACGTCCTCGCCGGCCAGCGCCGCCACCTCATCCCACTCCAGCGGCGCGCCCTGTTCCCTGAGCTTGGCCAGGATCTGCTGGTTGCGCCAGGCGCGACCGTCGAGCACGTATCCGAGCTGCTCGCACAGGCGGGGATGCTCCGGATTCACGCCGTAGCCGAGGATGTGGAGCGTGCCATGGGGTACTTCGGCGCTGATCTCCACGCCGGAGAGACCGACCAGGCCTTGTGCGCGGCAGGCGGCCAGGAACCGGGGAATCCCCGCCATGTTGTCGTGGTCGGTCAGCGCCAGGGCTGCGAGGCGGGCCGACTTGGCGCCGGCGACTAACACCTCCGGTGTGTCGCTGCCGTCGGAAAAGGTCGAGTGGGTGTGGAGATCGAGCATGGCAATCCAAGCGTCTTTCGGGGGCGTCCGAGGTTCGTGTTGGCCCAGGCCCTACGCTTCGGTGTAGGTGGCCCGGATGCGATCGGCCTGCTGTCTCGCGAAGTAGGCAGCGATGGCCGTGTCGTAGTCGGCTGTGTGTCGAAAGGCTTTCTGCATCAGCCGGAACCGGGTATCCAGTCCCAGCGTGCCGTGCTCAGCGGCGAGTTCGTCCAGTAGGGCCGGGTAGTCGGCGGGATCGGTGACGGAGGCCACGCGCAGGTAGTTCTTGGCCGAGGCGCGCACCATGCAGGGGCCGCCGATGTCGATGTTCGTGCGCGCCTCTTCGGGGGTGACCTCGGCACGCGCGACGGTCTGGCGGAATGGGTAGAGATTCACCACCACCAGGTCGATGGCCACGGCGCCGGTACGGGCCAGGTCCTGGCGGTGGGCGTCGTTGTAGGTCTCGCTGAGCAGGCCGAGGTAGATCTTGAAGTCAAGGGTCTTGACCAGGCCGCCCTGCATCTCGGGCTGGCCGGTGTAGGCCGACACGGCCACCAGGTTGCGCGCGGCCCGCTCGGCGCCCAGGCATTGGCGGATGGCGTCATAGGTGCCGCCGGTCGAGTAGAGCCGAATCCCGGGGAGCTGCTCGACCAATCGGGGAATGAAGCGATCCAGTCCCTGCTTATCGGAGACGCTGACAAGGGCGTGACGCACGCTCACGCGGTCATCGATGCGGTGGACGAGGTTGAGTGCCATGGCGGCTCATTTCCGTTTCTCGGTGAGTCAGACACACGGGCGGCCCGGCGGCGGGCCGCGCACCGCTGGCGAGTCGACTCACGCGCGGCGCTGTGAACGGAAGATACGCCAAGGCGTCATGACGCACAAGCCGAAAGGGACTTCCTCAAAGGGCGAGAGTCGGAATGGTGGAATGCTGGAATAGTGGAAGACCGTGTGCGGATGGCCCTGTTTCCCAACATTCCAGCATTCCAACCTTCCAGCTTTCCCGCAATCCAAGGGGCTCACAGCCACTTGGGACGTTCCAGCCATGCATCGGCGGGCAGGGCCCGCAGGTGGTCGCGGAACTGCTCCCACGCGCCGCCCCGCCGGTCGTGGAAGCGCGGCTCGCAGTCGGGCATCTCGTGCAGCTTACCGCCGTCGACCACCAGATCGGTGCCGGTGATGAAGCGGGCGGCGGGCGAGCACAGGTAGATGCAGGCCAGGGCCACATCGATCGCCTCTCCGCTCTGGTGCAGGGGTTGGGCCTGCATTCCCTGTTCGCGCATGACTGCGCGCGCCTCTTCCATGACCTGGGCGCGATGCTCCTCGCGCAGGAAGCGTTGCAGCCAACGGGTGTCGCGGTCCGGATGGTGAATGTGGCCCGGCGAGACTGCGTTCACGCGGATGGCGTGGGGCGCCAGTTCGACGGACAGTTCGCGCGTCAGGGCCAGAACGGCGGCTTTGCTGGCCGCGTAAGCCGAACAGAAGAACTGGGCGCGGTGTCCGTTGACCGAAGCCACGTTGACGATGGTGCCGCCACCGTGTTCGCGCATCGGCGCAATGGCGGCGCGTGTCAGCAGCCAGACGCTGCGCACGTTGGTGGCCTGGATCCGGTCAAAGGCGGCGGTGTCTTCGTCCAGCATGCGCCCGGATCGGGTGATGGCGCCGCAATTGATCAGCGCGTCCAGGCGGCCGTGCGCCGCCACGGTGGCCGCGATGAGTTGCTCGAGCTCGGCTGGTACCGTGAGGTCCGCCGCCACGCACTTGGCTTCGAGCCCCTGGCTGCGCAAGGCGTGGACCTGCTGCTCGAGGTCGTCGCCGGCCAGGTCGGAAAGCACCACGCGGGCGCCATTCACGGCAAACGCTCGCGCGATGGCCGAGCCGATCAGGCCGGCCGCGCCGGTGACCAGAACCGATTGCCCGCGAACCGCAAAGGCGTCCGCCACAAACTCGGGAAGCTGTGCACTCATGCGGAGGCCGCGATGTTCACGAGCTTGCCCGGCACCACGATCACCTTGCGCACGGTCAGGCCGGCGAGGTGCTTGCACACCTGCGCATCGGCCAGTGCCGCCTGTTCCATGGCCTCCCGGGAGACACCGGCGGGGAGTTCGATCTTGCCGCGGACTTTGCCGTTGATCTGTAGCACCACCTCGACCGTGTCGGCCTGGAGTGCGGCGGAATCGACGACTGGCCACTGCGCCTGCAGCAGGCCGGGGGCATGCCCGAACTCGGTCCAGAGCTCTTCGGTGATGTGCGGGACGAAGGGCGAGAGCAACAGTACCATTTGCTCCAGCGCGGCGCGGTAGACGGCCCGGGCCTGGTCCGAGCTGGCCGCATCCACCTTGAGCGCATCGATGGCGTTCATCAGCTCCATGGTGTGGGCGATGGCGGTGTTGAAGCGGAAGCCGTTCTCGATCGAGTCGGTCACGCTGCGGATGGTTTCGTGCAGCTTACGGTACAGCTCGCGCTCGGGACGCGCCATCCGGGCCAGGTCCGGCTGGATCGCGGCGGCGCCGGCCAGCAGCTCGCGCGACTCCCAGACGCGGCGCCAGAGCCGGCAGAGGAAGCGGTAGGGGCCCTGGATACCCGTGTCCTGCCACTCGGCGTCCATCTCCGGCGGTCCGATGAAGAGCGTGTAGAGGCGCAGCGTGTCGGCGCCGTAGTTGGCGATCAGCTCATCCGGGCTGACGACATTGCCCTTCGACTTGGACATCTTGTAGAGCTTGCCGTCGTCCGCGCGCTTGCAGATCATGCCCTGAGTGAAGAGCGCGGCGAAGGGCTCCTCGAACGCGCACCAGCCGGCGTCGTGCAGGACCTTGACGACGAAGCGTGAGTAGAGCAGGTGCAACACGGCGTGTTCCACACCGCCGATGTACTGATCCACCGGCAGCCAGCGCGCCACGTCGCCCTGGTCGAAAGGCTGGGTGGTGTCGCGGGGGTTGACGTAGCGCAGGAAGTACCAGCACGAGCACAGCCACTGGGCCAGCGTGTCGGTCTCGCGCTCGGCCGGACCGTGGCACTTCGGGCAGGTCGTGTGGACGAAGCCGGCATGGCCCGCCAGGGGGTTGCCGCGGTCCGACCGGAAGTCCACGTCGTCGGGCAGCAGCACGGGCAACTGGTCCTCCGGCACGGGCACGGTGCCGCAGGTGGTGCAATGGACGATCGGAATCGGCGCGCCCCAGTAGCGTTGGCGGCTGACCAGCCAGTCGCGGATGCGGTAGCTGACGGTGAAGTCACCGAAGCCGTGCTCCTGGGCGTGCTGGGTGATGCCGCGCATGGCGTCGCGGTTGGCCTGACCGTCGAACGGTCCGGAAGCCACCAGCGGACCGTCGTCGACGTAGGCTGCCGCGAGGGCCTCGGCCTGCAGGTCGCCGGCCGCATTCTGGATCACGACCTTGACCGGCAGGTTGTAGGCACGGGCGAAGTCGAAGTCGCGCTGGTCATGGGCCGGCACGGCCATGACCGCGCCCGTGCCGTAGTCCATCAGTACATAGTTGGTGACCCACAGCGGCACGCGGTCGCCATTGTACGGGTTGGTCAGGTGGAAGCCGGTGAAGATGCCCTCCTTGGCGGTGGCATCGGCGGCCCGTTCGGCGGCCGGAATCAGGGCCTGTCGCTCGATGAAGGCCTGCACCGCCGCCGCGCGGCTCGAGCCGGGCAGCAGACGTTGCAGCAGCGGGTGTTCCGGCGCGATCGCCATGAAGGTCACGCCGTAGATCGTGTCGGGCCGGGTGGTGAAGACCGGGCAGGGATCGCCGGTCTCGGCGACGGTGAAGGTCACGCGCGTGCCCTCGGACCGGCCGATCCAGTTGGCCTGCATCTGGCGGACCTTCTCCGGCCAGGCCTCCAGCTGGTCGAGATCGGCCAGCAGTCGTTGGGCATAGGCGGTGATTTTGAAGAACCACTGCTTGAGGTTGCGCTTGCTCACCGGGCGACCGCAGCGGTCGCAGGTGCCCTCGGCGGTGACCTCCTCGTTGGCCAGCGTGGTGCACAGCTCGCACCAGTTCACGGGTGCCTCGCGCCGGTAGGCCAGGCCCAGTTCGTGGAACTTCAGGAACACCCACTGGGTCCAGCGGTAGTAGTCCGGGTGGCAGGTGGCGACCTCGCGATCCCAGTCGTAGCCCACGCCCCATGAGCGGATTTGGGCCTTCATGTGGGCGATGTTGCCGTAGGTGTAGGTCTTGGGGTGGATGCCCTTGTTCTTGGCAGCATTCTCGGCCGGCAGACCGAA
>CAZZCT010000148.1:11429-13293 GCA_964652365.1 uncultured Lentisphaerales bacterium | reverse complement strand
CGCATACAGTGTCAGCGCGACGCCGCCCCCGAATTCCGGCTTGATCGTCTTGATCCAGTAAGGTTTGTTGGTGGACGCCACTTCGAAGTTCGCGCCCACGGTGCCCGTGAACGCGGTCTTGGCCTTGGCTTTGTCGAGCCAGCTCTCGAGCAACCGGCCGATGACGGGCACTTTCGTCACCGCCACAACGCCGGGCACGAGCTTGGCGATGCCGATCTCGTCCTCGATCTTGCCCTCGGCGCCGAGGTAGACCTCGGACGCGGCCCAGGTCATGCCCGTTCCGGGTTCGAACTTGACCTTGGCCGAGCCCTTCGCCTTGCCCACGAGCTCCTTGCCTGCCAGCGTGAAACCCGTTTGACCGCCAACCTGGAAGCTGCCCGTGTTGTCGGTCTTGTACTCGAACGCGCCAAAAACCTGGGTTTCCTTGATTTCGTAAATGCCGCCGATGTAAGGGATCTTGGACCAGACATCCCAGACGGATGTCGGCATTTTATCCTGCAACTTCAGCTGAAGCGGCGGTTCCGGAAAAGACCCCGTGAAAGCGTAGGTTGGGGCCCGGTCCCAGTACTGGTAGGCCACAACGATGGGCCAGGCCGCTTCCACGAGCCACCCCGGCGCGGGCATGACGACGGGGTGCAGCACCCAGACCGGCGACTGCGCCCCCGCCTGGTTCTGCGCGATGACCATGAGCTGGTTGGCCATCGGATCCACGCTGGGCCGGAAATCATGCCCCATGTCCAGGGTGAACCGCCCGCCTTCCGCCGTGGCCGGCACCGAGCGCGCCGTGCCGTTCACATTCACCAGCAGGCTGCCCGGCTGGAGGCCCTTCCAGTCGACCTTGACCGCATACGTGTTCTCGACCGCGACCCCGTTGACGTAGTAGCGGCCGAACTGGGAGACGATGTCCGTGATTTGCGGGGTGCCGGTCTGCTCCAGCGGCAGCGGCTGCAGGGTCAGGTTCGCGACCGCATACTGGAGCTTCCCGAGATCCACCGTGGTCGCCGCCGGCAGGAAGCCGCTGAATCTGGCAGTCACCGTGACCGGCTGGGAGAAATCCTCGGCATACAGTTCCGCTCGGTAGAAACCGCGGTCATCGCAGTTTGTCGTGACCAGGCCGACCTGCACCGTGGCATTCGCCAGCGGCGTGCGTGTGTCGCCTTGCGTGATATAGCCGCGGACCTCCCGGAACAGGTCAGTGCCGGGCTCATACGGGGGCCATGCGCGCGGTCTGGGTCCGCGGTTCTGCTCAAAGCGCTGCGTGTGCGCGGTCCCCTCGTCGTCTGTATAGCAAGTGGTCCGGACCCAGGAACCGTACTGCGTACCACTTTCGACCGGCCCCGACCAGCGCTCCCAGAGAATCTTCTCCCAGTACCACTCGTTCAGGTGCTGAAACCGGTACTGCCATTCCGTGCGCAAGCCGGTCTCGACGCCGTCTATATAGGGTACTTGTCGCGCGACCAGCCCGTTCGTGTACCACTCGTAGCTCCAGCCGATGGGTTTTCCGCCGGCGTTGGAACTGATCTGGGATTGGCGTTCCCCGTTCTCGTGCCAGGACATAAACGTCGCCGCCAGCGACCCCTTCACTCCCGAGTACGAGCTTCGGAGCCGCCCGCTGGGGTACCACTCGTTGCAGGGCCCCACGACCCACCCCTCGTCATACGTGGCCTCGGACTTCTTCACGCCATCCTCGTAGTAGTTAACGACCAGGCCGTGGAGCACGTCGTTCTTCTTGTTCTCGATGCCCTGCATGCGCCCGTTCTCGTAGTACGTGGTAGTGGTCAGGAACGTGTCACCGTTTCGCCACTCGGTGTGCTCCCACAAGGACATGACGCCGTTCGCGTGGTGCCCGTAATAGTTCCGCATG
>CAZZCT010000148.1:0-11329 GCA_964652365.1 uncultured Lentisphaerales bacterium | reverse complement strand
CGCCGTCGATGTAGCCCCGGTACTCGCGCTTCAGCGTGCTGTCCGGGTAGAAATCCTTGAAGGTCGAGACGTATTGCGCCAGGGCCGTGGCGCCGCCCCACGCCAGCCAGCCGGCGATGGCGAGCAACAGGGACAGGCGTCGTGAGGAGGGGACGGTGTGGCGGTTCGTGGCATGCATGGCGCACTCCTTACCGTTCAAGCCAAACGGGCGAGGGGCACTCCATGACGTCGGGCGCGCCCCATCACAGCGTCTAGTGTGAACAGTGTATCAAATATCAGCCGTTTGGCAAGCCACCGCCGACAACTTCGCTCACGACTGCATCCGCGTCAGCCATGTCGCCACCGCCCGGCGGTTGGCCGTATGGCTGGCGCACACAGGCCGGGCGTTGCGCAGCGTGATTTCGCCCGCGAAGGCGTAAAGGGTGGCCGTGCAACTGTCGGCCGTGGCATACTCGCGGTGGCAGGCAAGCAGGCCGGCGTCCACCAGTCGATTGGTTTCTCCAACCAGCGCGCTGGGACAGCAGCCCCCTGGATCCCGCGGGTCGCTGCCGGTGAGGATGAAGTACGGTTCGCTCCTCTCGATGAGGCGCAGAAGCCGCCGTCGCAGCTCGTCGGAGACCCCGGCCAACGCGGTCAGCGCCTTTTCGGGAAGTGGGGCCGCGTCCGCAGGGCCGGGCTGCCCGATCGCGGGCGCGACGGCGGTTGCCGGCGCCGCGTCCAGCAGGCATCCCGCGCCCATGCTTCGATACGCCGCGGGGTAATGGACCGGCTGCTCCGCCTCCTGGGCGCGTCGCGGCGGCGCGATAAGCACCCCGTCGTGCTCCTGCAACGCCTTCACCAGCCGTGTCGCTATGAGCGTGCAGCAGCCGCGGCGCAGCAGGGCGCCATCTCGCAGCACGAGCAGATTGAACGGCCCGGGGTAGAACACGGCGGTGGTGGGGTCGCCGGGCGGGACAGGGATGAACGCGCGGTTGGCGAGACGTTCGGCGTCCGGCTCGAAGGTGTTGCAGTCGAACGGAACAGGATCGGTCTCCAGCCGCGCAAGCAGGCCGGCGTCGGCTTCGGTTACGGTCAGCAGCCCGCGGTAGGGCGGCAGGGTGTAGAGTCCACCGGTCTTCTCGCACACGCGGATGGCGCCGGCTACCAGATGGTGGTCGTCGTCCATGACGGCCAGCGCGGCGCCTGCGTACGTGGCGCTGCGGCCGGTCTCGAAGCAGGCGCCGGCTTTGCCCTTGAGCGCGGTGACCAGCACCTCGTCGAATCCTGCCAGCGGCTTCAGGCAGATGGCGAACGCACCGGCTTCCGACAGGATGCGCTGCAGCTCCAGGCGGCGTTCCCACCGGCAGCGCACCTCGATGCACCCGCGCCGGGGCAGGCCGGTGAAGCTCTCGCGGACAGCGGCTTCGGTCGGATCACTGAGCACGGTTCACCCCCACTGATCACTGTTCACTGATCACTGATCACTGTTCACCGGTCACTGATTACTGATCACTGTCCCCCGCATCGCCGAACGGTCGCCGCCAGCGCCGAGGCGAACGCCGCGACGGTCGCGGGGTGGCTCGATCTCCCGAACGAGATGCGCACGGTTCCCAGCGCCTCGGCTGGCGACCGGCCCAGCGCGAGGATCGCGCGCGACGGCTCCGGCCGATTCGCGCTGCAGGCCGAGCCGGCGGCGACGGCGTAGCCTTGCACGGCGAGATCCGCTACGAGCGACTGCCCAGCCAACCCGGGAAAACTGAGCGACAGAAATCCCGGCGCGGTCGTCTCAGGGTCGCCATTGACAAGGAACGGTACGCCTGCCTGCTGAAGGCGGGCCAGCACCGTACGCGTGAGTTCACGCAACCGTTCCGTCTCGGCTGCGATGAGGGCGACCGCGCCCTCGAGCGTGGCCACGGTGCCGGCGAGCGCCGGGAGGTTCTCCGTGCCCGGGCGCAAGCCCCACTCCTGCGCGCCGCCATCCATCAGCGGCGGCACCGCCGCCGCGCGCAGGAAGACGCCGCCGCAGCCGCGCGGCCCGCCGAACTTGTGCGCCGAGAAGACGTAGAAGTCGGCGGCGATAACCGAAAGGTCCACGGGCAGGCGGCCGACGGCCTGCGCGCCGTCCACCAGGCAGGCGATGCCGCGCCGTTCGCACGCGGCGGCGACCGCGCCCGCGTCATGCACGACGCCCGTTTCGCTGGCCACATGCGAGCAGCACACAAGGCAGGTCTCCGGCGTGATGGCGGCGGTCAAGCCCCGGAGGCGGATGCGTCCGTTGCCATCGAGCGGCAGCGGGTCGACGCGCCCGTCGTAGCGGTGGCAGACGTTCCACACCGAGGCGTGAACGTCCGGGGCCACCAGGACGCGGCCCGCCGGCCGGTTCGCCAGCGTCCCGTGAACGACCCAGTTGTTGGCCTCCGTGGCGCCGGATGTGAGCACGAGACGCCCGCCGGCGAACCCGCACAGCTCGGCGAACCGCCGGCGCAGCCGGTCCAGCTCAACGCGCGCGGCCCGGCCTGGAGCGTGCATGGCCGACGGATTGCCGAACCAGTCCGCCGCAGCTTGGGCCTGGGCGCTCAGCGCCTCCGGAAGCGGCGGCGCCGCGGCCGCGTAATCGAAGTAGTTGGTCGTGAACTCACTGCGCATCGGCATGCCTTCCCGGCGGTGTGGCCCTGGCGAGGAGGTCACTGACGGCTAGTCCAGGACCTGCACGTTGCTGGCGGACCCCACGAGTTGCCCGCAGCCGAAGGCCCACACGACCTGCTTATCCCTCGACACCTCCAGCAACTGGGGCGTTGTCCGGCCCTTGAGATTGGCGCGCGGGAACCAGCAGGCCAGCACCAGATTCCCATTGGCCAGCCGCTGGAGGCCGGCCATCCAGCTGAGCTGCATGCCATCGGGCAGGTCGGCACTCGTCAGCTGCCAGACCGTCTTCCCGGTGGCATCCAACTCGACGACAGTCTTGCCCGCCCCGCAGGAAACCACGGTATGGCCGTTGGCGAGCCGGATGGCCTGGTAAGGCCCACCCGGTGTCGGGAACGCGGCGAGCTCCTTGCCCGCGGCGTCGTACTCGATCACCATTTGCTTGCGGTTGTGGGCCACGAGGTAGTTCCCGTTGGTCAGTTGCCGCGCGATGCGCAGACTCTCGTAGTCCCCCGCGGCGCGCGCGCTGAGTGGCACGTCTTTGACGACGCGGCCGTCCGGTGCGACCTCCAGCAGGCGGTTGTCCGGGTTGACGCCGACCAGCGTGTTGCCGTTGGGCAGGCGTTGAGCCGCCGTCAGGTAGCGCGGCGCACCCTCGGGCTTGAACTGGAAGATCACCTGCTTCTCACGGTCGACCTCCGTGACCTGCCCGCGGGCACAGAACAGCACGTGACCGTTCGGCAGCACGGAAGCATCCTGCGTGTCGGGGGCGCTGGGCAGTTCCCATTCGACGCCGCCGTCAGGAGCGAAGATCCGGATCTTTGTGCCCGTGCCGTCGGCCCCGCCGCCCGAGTGATCGCTGACCATGAACCGGTGCTTGACGGTGCCGACCAGCACGCGATTCGTGTCGGCAGCTGGTGGCGTGTCAGCGGCCCGTGCACCGGTTACCGCCAGCATCAGCGCCACGCCAAAGACCATCCCTTGTTCGTTCGTCATCGCCTGGTTTCCTCCCTTGCCGCACGCCCCTGCCTGATCGCAGTTCGGCCCACACGTTACGCGTTTCGCCGGCGCGCGTCCAGAGGAGGCCTTGCACCTCGCGAGCCGCTGGCGCATGGAAAGAACAGATTGGGCAGTATGCAGACGAGTTCTCCTGCAGAACGGGGTCGCACGATTCCAGCCTCGCTCAGCGCTCAGGGGCCCTCTGGGCGCCCTCGACTTTTTGCGCACGCGCCCCCTGTCCATTTGTAAAGAACTCTGCTATAAGCGTGCCGACCAAGGGATAGAAAAGGAGAACGTGAAGCGATGAAAGCAGAGCACTCGAGCATGCAGGCGGGAAATCTTGAGCTTTGGTTTGTTACCGGCAGCCAGCACTTGTATGGTCCGAAAACCCTCCAGCAGGTGGCGGCCAACTCTGCGGAGATCGCCGCGGCCATCGGCGCGTCGCCGGAAATCCCGGTGACGGTGGTCTGCAAACCCACGATCAAGAGTGCGGAAGAAGCGACTGCCCTGCTCCAGGCGGCGAACAGCACGGCGACATGTGTCGGCCTGATTACGTGGTGCCACACCTTCTCGCCATCGAAGATGTGGATTAATGGGCTGCGGGCGCTCCGCAAGCCGGTCCTGCACCTGCATACGCAGCACAACCGGGACATTCCCTGGTCGTCCATCGACATGGACTTCATGAATCTGAACCAGGCGGCCCACGGCGATCGCGAGCACGGCTTCATCATGAGCCGCATGCGCTTGAACCGGAAGGTGGTCGCGGGCTACTGGCAGGATCCCGCCGTGCTTAAGCAGCTGGGCGCATGGTGCCGGGCGGCCCTGGCCTGGCATGACTGGCAGGGCGCCCGCTTCTGCCGCTTCGGCGACAACATGCGCGAAGTGGCAGTCACCGAAGGCGACAAGGTGGCGGCGCAGATGCAGTTCGGGTACTCGGTCAACGGGTACGGGGTGGGGGACCTGGTCAAGTACGTGGAGGCCGTGACCGACGCCGAGATCACGCAGTTGGTCGGCGAGTACCTGGAGCAGTACGCCCCGGCGCCGACGCTGAAGCGTGAACCGCGTCAGGTCGCGGCGTTGCGCGAGGCTGCCCGCATCGAAGTCGGGCTGCGGGCTTTTCTTGTCGGCGGCGGCTTCAAGGGCTTCACCACCACGTTCGAGGATCTGCACGGCCTCCGGCAGCTGCCGGGCCTGGCGGTGCAGCGGCTCATGGCCGACGGCTACGGCTTTGGCGCGGAAGGCGACTGGAAGACTGCAGCCCTCGTGAGGGCCATGAAGGTCATGGGCGCAGGCCTCAAGGGCGGCGCGTCGTTCATGGAGGACTACACCTATCATCTGGACCCGCGTGGCATGCAGGTGCTGGGCGCGCACATGCTGGAGGTTTGCCCCAGCATCGCCGGGCGGAAGCCCATGCTGGACGTCAACCCCCTCGGGATCGGCGGGAAGGAACCGCCGGCCCGCCTGGTCTTCACCGCGCCTGCAGGACGGGCCGTGAACGCCTCGCTGATCGACCTCGGCAACCGGTTCCGGATGATTGTCAACGAAGTGGACTGCGTGACCCCCGCGAAGCCGCTCAAGCGCCTGCCGGTGGCGCGGGCGGTCTGGGTGCCGCGTCCGAACCTGCCCACGGCGTCCACCGCCTGGATCTACGCGGGGGGTGCGCATCACACGGGATTCAGCCAGGTGGTCACCACCGAGATGATCGAGGACTTCACCGTCATCGCGGGCATCGAAATGGTGGTCATCGACGCCGACACGAACCTGCGGCGGTTCCGGCAGGAACTGCAGTGGAACGAGACGTACTATGCGCTGAGCCGGGGCTGGAGTTGCTGAGCGGCTGCGGCGGCAGGGAGGTGTTCCGCGGGCGTACGGTTTCTGCTTCTCCGGGCCTTCCCTGCGCGTGGTGCGCGTGCCTGCTGCGCGGAAGGATTTTCAGATGAAGAACACGAGTGGCAACATTCCCAAGCCGGTCAACGAGCCGGTGTACGCCTACGCTCCGCGGAGCGCCGAGCGAAAGTCCCTGCAAATGGCCCTGCGGCAGATGGGCGGGGAACGCGGCGAGATTCCCCTGCGGATCGGCGGCCGGCGCGTGCTCACGGGGCGCTGCGGCACGTGCGTCGAACCCCACGATCACCGGCACGTGCTCGCAACCTATCACAAGGCCGGACCGCGGGAGGCGCAGGACGCCATTGCGGCGGCCATGGCCGCCCAGCCCGGCTGGGAAGCCCTGGACTTCCAGGCGCGCGCAGCGGTTTTCCTGAAGGCTGCCGACCTGCTGACAACGACGTATCGCGACCGGATCAACGCGGCCACAATGCTCAACCAGAGCAAGAACGCCTTCCAGGCCGAGATCGACAGCGCGTGCGAGATGGCTGACTTCTGGCGCTTCAACGCCTACTACGCCCAGGAACTGCTTAAGAGCCAGCCGGACTACTCGTCGCGGGGCACCTTCAACTACATGGAGTACCGGGCTCTGGAAGGCTTTGTCTTCGCCGTGACGCCGTTCAACTTCACCTCCATCGCGGGCAACCTGCCCACGGCCCCGGCGTTCTTTGGCAACGTGGTGGTGTGGAAGCCCGCCAGCACGGCGGTCCTGGCCGCCGACATGCTTATGCGCGTCCTGGAGGAGGCCGGACTGCCTCCCGGCGTGATCAACCTGCTGCCGGGCGCGTCCGGCGATGTGGCCGCTCCCGTGCTCGCGTCCGAACACCTGGCCGGCGTGCATTTCACGGGCAGCACCGACGTGTTTCGCCGCATCTGGAAGACCGTGGCCGCGGGGCTCGAAACGTATCGGACCTATCCCCGCCTCGTGGGCGAAACGGGAGGCAAGGATTTCGTGGTGGCGCACCCCTCCGCCGATGCGGATGCGCTGGCGGTGGCCCTCGTGCGGGGGGCGTTCGAGTACCAGGGGCAGAAGTGCTCGGCCGCCTCGCGGGCGTACATCCCCGCCAGCCTATGGCCGCGCGTGAAGGATCTGATGGGCGACATGCTGGCCGACATCAAGATGGGGCCGGTGCAGGACTTCACGAACTTCATGAACGCCGTGATCGATCGGGAGAGCCTGGACAAGTGCCGCGCGTACATCGAGCAGGCACGGCGCGCCCCCGATGCCAAGGTCATCCTGGGCGGTGCGTGCGACGATAGCACCGGCTTCTTCGTGGCCCCCACGGTGATCCAGGCGGAGGATCCCGGCTATGTCACGATGCGCGACGAGATCTTCGGCCCGATTCTCACCGTCTACGTCTATCCCGACGGAGGCTTCGAGGACGTGTTGACGCTGTGCGACCGGACGTCCCCCTACGCGTTGACCGGCGCGATCTTTGCGCAGGACCGCCAGGCGGTGGACCGGGCGATGACGGTGCTGCGCCACGCCGCCGGCAATTTCTACGTCAACGACAAGCCGACGGGGGCCGTGGTCGGCCAGCAGCCGTTCGGGGGCGCCCGCGCCTCCGGGACGAATGACAAGGCCGGTTCGCCGTTGAACCTGCTGCGCTGGGCCTCGCCGCGGAGCATCAAAGAGAACTTCGTGCCCCCCGCGGACTACCGTTACCCGTTCATGCAGCCGGACGCGGACGCCGCCGGGCCGGTGGGGTGAACGCACACGGCCACAGGGGATCAGCCGGCACGGGGTCTGCACCGGCTGTTTCGAACGCGGCGCTGGTGAAGCGCCTGTTGAAGCTGGCCTGGGTCTACCGGCTGAGTTGCGTCCGGGTCCTGGCGATGCAGGTCGTCCTCCTGGCCGTGGGGCTCTCCGGGCTGAGCCTCATGGGCACGGGGGTGGACTACATCCGCTACGAGGCGCAGCAGGGCGCGTCCGTCCAGTCGGCCCGCGCGTCCGCGGTCGGCGCGGCGCCCGAAACCGTGCCGGCCGCTCACCCGGGCACGGCCAAACCGCCGCGGTGGCCGCTGGGACTGCGTCCTCCCGCAGACTGGAGCCGCATGCGGGTCCTGTTCGCGCTGAGCGGCGGGATCCTGCTGCTGTCCGTGTTCCGCGCCGGCCTCAGCATCGTCAACACGCTCCTGAACAACCTCTTCCTGCAGGGGCAGCTCGTGGCCGATCTCCGCAGCCGCGTGTACGACAAGATGCAGCGGCTGAGCTTCAAGTTCTTCGACGCCAACGCCAGCGGGTCGCTGATCAACCGCGTGACGGGCGACGCCCAGAGCGTGCGCGCGTTCGTCGAGGACGCCCTGATCAACGGCGTGAACCTGGTCGTCAGCCTGGTCGTGTACCTGGTCTACATGCTCCGCATCCATCCCGGCCTGACGGTTGCGTGCCTCGCGACCACCCCGCTCCTGTACCTCCTGGCGCGCCGCTTCTCGCAGACCATCCGCCCGGCCTACCAGACCGTCCGCGACTTGTTCGACCAGGTCATCCTCGTGCTCGGCGAGAACCTCCAGGGCATGCACGTGGTCAAGGGCTTCGCGAGGGAACCGGACCAGATCGCGCTCTTCAATCGGTACAACGGGCAGTGCCGCGACAAGAAGCTGTGGGTCTTCCGCAAAATCGTGTTCTTCCAGCCGCTGATCGAGCTGATGACGAGCCTCAATATTGTCGTCATGCTGGGCTACGGCGGTTACCTGGTGGTGCTGCATGGGCGGGCGCCGGATGCTGTCACGGCGGCGGCGGTAGGCATTTCCATCGGTCAGCTCCTGATCTTCTCCGGGCTGCTGCAGCAGTTCTCGGGGAGCGTCAACGGCATTAGCGGCATTGCGAATTCGATCCAGATGAGCCTGATCGGCGCCCAGCGCGTCTTCGAGATTCTCGACACGCCCGTGGAAATCCAGTCGCCCCCCGACGCGCCCCGGCTCGAGCAGGCCAGGGGCCGGATCGTCTTCGAGGACGTCTGCTTCTCCTATAAGGCGGGCGACCCCGTTCTGGCGAACCTGAGCTTCACGATCGAGCCGGGCGAGTGCGCGGTCATCCTCGGCCAGACCGGCGCCGGCAAGAGCACCCTGCTCAGCTTGATTCCGCGCTTCTACGATGCGGACTCCGGCTGCGTGCTCGTGGATGGGCACGATGTACGCACGCTGGACCTGGAGAGCCTGCGCCGGAGTGTGGGGATCGTGTTCCAGGACAGCTTCCTGTTCAGCAACACGGTGGCGGCGAATATCGCTTTCGGCCACCTGGAGGCCACGCCGGCGCAGATCGAGCGCGCCGCGCGCATCGCCTGCATTCACGACTTCATTGTGACCCTGCCGGACGGTTACGACACCCTGCTGCACGAGAGTGGCGCGAACCTCTCCGGCGGCCAGCGCCAGCGGATCGCGCTGGCCCGGGCGCTGCTGCTCGAGCCGCCGATCCTGCTGCTGGACGATCCCACGGCGGCCGTGGACGCGGAGACCGAGCACGAGATCATGCAGGCGCTCCAGAATGCCATGGAGGGGCGCACGACGTTCATCGTGGCCCACCGGCTCAGCATCCTCAAGCGGGCGGACCAGGTCATCGTGCTCAAGGGGGGCCGCATCGTGGAGAGCGGCACGCATGACGAGCTGATGCAAACCGGTGGGCCGTACCGGCTGGCGGCGAATATCCAGATGCCCGACGAAGTCTCCATGCGTTTGCTGAGCGGGGTGCCATAGAGCATGAAAGGCAAGCCCAGGCAGATCACGTTTGTGCAGCAGGACGACGAAAGCGAGGCCGGCAGCCGGCCGCTGGCCTTCAGCCTGATTCGGCGCCTCCTGACTTGGACGGCCCCGTACCGCAAGGAGCGCACGCTGCTGATCCTGGCCGTGGTTGCGCGCGGGTGCCAGCTCCCGGCGCTGGCCTGGGCGATCGGCGCGGTGGTGGGCGGTCCCATCGCGCGCCTCGATCTGCACGGTATCCTGCTGGGCGCGGCCGGCTACGCCCTGCTGGCGGCCGTGACGAACGCGACGATGCGCTACCGGTCGCTGTTCGCCCTGCGGATCGGCGAGCAGGTGCTCCATGACATCCGGCGCGACATGTTCGCGGCTCTGCAGCGGCAGCCCATGAGCTTCTTCCACCGGGTGCGGCATGGCCGCGTGCTGTCGCGCTTCATCTCCGATGCCGAGGCGCTCCGGGTGGGCGTGCAGGATGTCCTGTTCGTCACCCTGGTGTGCCTCGCGCAGATGCTCGTCGCGGCCGCCTTCATGGTCTACTACGACCGGGTCTTGTTCCTGGTGCTCGTGGGGATGGCCCCGCTACTGGCTTTCCTGAACCGGATCTTCCATCGGCGCATGAGCCGGCTGCACAGGGCCTCGGCGCGCAGTTTCAGCCGCGTGACCGCCACGATGGCCGAGTCCGTGAAGGGCATTCGCGTGACGCAGGGCTTCTCGCGCCAGGCGGTCAACGCCGGGATCTTCCGTGACCTCGTCAAGGACCATTTCCGCGTGTGGCACCGGACCGTGACGACGTCGGGGGTCTATGGGCCGCTGCTGGAAGTCAACGCGCAGATGTTCGTGGCGCTGATCCTGCTGGTTGGCGGGTATCGCGTGTTCGCCGGGCAGGCGGAAATCGCGGCGCTTTACTCGTTCATCCTGATCTCGGGCGCGTTCTTCAGCTCGATCCAGATCATCGGCAACATGTATAACCAGGCGTTGAGCGCGATGGCCGGCGCGGAGCGGGTCTTCGGGCTGCTCGACGAGCGGCCCGAATGGACCGACCCGCCCGACGCGGCGCCCGTGTCGACCCTCGCGGGCCGGATCGAGTTCCGGGATGTCAGCCTGGAGTACGTCCCCGGGCGCCCGGTGCTGAAACACCTGAACCTGGCGATAGAACCGGGCCAGACCGTGGCGCTGGTCGGGCAGACAGGGTGCGGCAAGACTTCCGTGATCAACCTGATCGCGAAGTTCTACCTGCCGACAAGCGGCACGGTGCTGATCGACGGGCGCGATCTCGTCTCGCTGGATAGCCGGACCTACCATGATCGGCTGGGCCTCGTCCTGCAGCAGAACGTCCTCTTCAGCGGAACCGTGGCGGACAACATCCGGTTTGCCCGGCCCGACGCCGCGCTGGCCGAAGTGGAGGCCGTCGTGCGGCAGCTGGACTTCCAGGACATCGTCGATGCGTTGCCTGACGGGCTGCAGACCCGCGTCAGCGAGGGCGGCGGGGGCATCAGCATCGGCCAGAGGCAGCTGATCTGCTTTGCGCGGGCGCTGCTCGCCAATCCCGCGATCCTGTTCCTGGACGAGGCGACGAGTGCCGTGGATACGTTGACGGAAGTGCGCATCCAGAAGGCGCTCGACATCCTGCTGCAGGGGCGGACCAGCATCGTGGTGGCCCACCGGTTGAGCACGATCCGGCACGCGGATCGCGTGCTCGTGCTGGATCAGGGCGAAATCATCGAGTCCGGCTCGCACGAAGAGCTGCTGGGCCGGCAAGGCTACTACGCGCGGCTCTACCGCAAGTTCATCACGTTCTAGGACGGCCCCGCCGGGCTAGTGTGCTGCCAGGCAAATAGCCCTGCAAAACGCGCCCGTCATCCTGAGCGGAGCGAAGGATCTCGGCTGGCCCTGCACAACGCGTTTGTCATCCTGAGCGCAGCGAAGGATCTGGGCTGGCCCTGCACAACGTGCGTGTCATCCTGAGCGAAGCGAAGGATCTGGGCTCCTCGCTGAGCCCGAGATTTCTCGCTACGCGTGGAATGACAATCCTTTGCACAAGACGTCGTCGCCTTTGCCTGACAGAACGTGTGGCCGCGCCGCCCTCCAGCACGAAATCCACGATCAGCGGGAAGTGGTCCGAGCCGGT
>CAZZCT010000147.1:0-13448 GCA_964652365.1 uncultured Lentisphaerales bacterium | reverse complement strand
TTCACAAGCGCAACGTGCTGACCCACTGCGGCGACCTCTGGTTCCGGGCCTTTGAGGAGATGGGCGCCAGCGAATTCCCGGAACTCCCGCGCGACTACAACCACGTCGACGCCGCCAACATGTGGTTTGTCAAGAATCCCGAGTGATTTGACGTCGCAGTGACCGAGAACCTCTTCGGCGACATCATCACCGACCTGGGCGCCATGATTCAGGGCGGTCTGGGCCTGGCGGCCGGCGGCAACATCAACCCAACGGGTGTGTCGATGTTCGAGCCCATGGGCGGCAGCGCACCCAAGTATACCGGCAAGAACGTCATCAATCCCCTGGCAGCGATCGGCGCCGGCGCCATGATGCTCGATGCCCTCGGCGAGCGCGACGCCGCGGCCGCGATCGAACGGGCCATCGCCGCGACCACTCCGCGCATGCGCAGCCAGGCCGCCGGCCATATGGGCTTCGGCACGACTGAAGTTGGCGACTTGGTGGCCGCTACTGTGGCCGCCGGAAGCTAGGAGACTGTCGGACGTAAGCGCAGCACACTCTCAGCCCATGACCACTCACCTCCGATTCGGGGGGCTTCGCTTCTGGATGCTGGCGTTGGCGACGGGCGCGGTCGCCACCGTGCTGGCCGCCGGTCCCACGCCCCCCGATACCGAGCAGTGGCGCGTGAACCTCGTCCAAGACTGGCGGGGCCTGCCCGAGCCGCCGATCACCCCCTACAGAGGCCCGTTCGGCGGCGAAGCGCGCGGGTTCGTCGGCCGCTTCCGGGTTCACGCCATCGACCCGAACCCCACCATCTGGCAGCCTTGGGGATGAAGCAGACGCACGCCACGGCCCGGTCGTTAAGCCCGGCGTGGCGGCAACGCCACCGGCTGCCGCGTCTGGAACGATGCGTACAGACCGAGCACCAGATCGACCGTCTCGGCGGCCGAGTAGGCGGTCACAAACGGCGCGCGCCGATTGCGGATGGCATCGATCACGTCGGCGAACTGCGGCGCGTGGCCGCTGCCGTAGTAGGCTTTGCCGGGCCCGTCGACCACGGCGCCCTCGCACGCGTCGAGTTCGGCCTTCACCCGTGCGCTCTCCTCCGGCGTCACGAACAGAACCTTGGTCGGGCGGTCATGGCGCAATTCGATCGAGCCGCGCGTACCGTGAAAGTGCAGCGTCGGCTCCCAATCCAGATGGCTTGAGCAGGTGGCCTCCACGGTCCCCAGCGCGCCGTTACCGAATTCGAGTGCCGCCACGGCCGTATCCTCGGTTTCGATCACCTGACCGTGAGTCAGGTTGGCATACAGCCCAACGACCTGTTTGGCGCCGCCCATCATCCAGCGCAGCAGGTCGAGGTAGTGGATCGCCTGGTTGATCAGCACGGCGCCGCCCTCGCGGTCCCAGGTGCCGCGCCAGGTGTCCGAACGGTAGTAGGCATCCGTGCGCAGGCAGCGCATCTGCATACCAGCAGTCAGCATGCGCCCCAGCGCGCCGTCCTGGATCAGGCCGCGCACCCGGCGATTGATCGCATCGAAGCGATGCTGGAAGACCCCGCTGACGACTTGCCCGGGGTGCTGCCCGACCGCGGCCAGGATGGCCTCCAGCGACGCTGTGTTCTGTGCCAGGGCCTTCTCGCAGAGGACGTGCTTGCCGGCGGCCAGGGCCGCGGTCACGATCTCGGCATGCGAGGCGTGGTCCGTGCACACGCAGACCAGATCGACATCGCCGGCGGCCAGCAGCTCGGCGTACCGCGTGGTGGTCCGGGGAATCGCGTGCGCGGCCGCCAACCGGCGGGCGCGCTCCTCGATCAGGTCGCAGGCCCAAGTGATCGCCACATCGGGCTGCTGACGCAGGCAAGCGGCGTGGGTGGGGGCGATCACCCCGCACCCGACGATGGCGGCGCGAATGGTACTCATGCTTGGCAGTGTCCCAGGGGTCTCGGAATCAGGCCTCAGCGGCCCGGCGAGGCCCGAATCCCGGCCAGGATGCGCTCCAGGCGGCGGCCATATTCCACGTAGTTGGCGAACATGACCTCGGCCGACGACTGCACGGAGGCGTCGTGCAGCACCACGGCCAGGTGCGGCTCAATCGAGAAGCCGCCCTCATAGCCGCGCTGCAGGAGATCGGTGCAGATCCGCACCACGTCGCCCTCGCCCTCGCCGCACCAGGTGAACACGTGGCGGCCATCCGGCGGTACGCGCCGCCCGTCCTTGATATGCACGTAGGCCACGTGCTCGCGGACATGCTCGTAGAACTCCCAGGCCGACTGGAAGGGGCACGGCTCCGGTTTGGCGCGGTCCAGGCTGAAAACCGGGTTGCCGGTGTCGAAGACCAGCTTCAGGCCCGGAACCTCCTCGAGCAGGCGCAGGGCGAAGGGCCAGCCCATGCCACCGTAGTTCATGCAGTTCTCGTGCACCGGCTGCACGCCGGCCTCGAGAAACAGACGGGTCAGGACGCGCAGCCGGCGGAAGCGCTCCGACTCCATCTGGTCTCCGGCCGCCCGGCCCTCGAGGGGGGGATAGCTCATGATCCGGATCAGGCGGGTACCGAGCCGCTGCATCCGGGGGACCGCCCGCTGCGCCTGCGCCAGGCAGGTGTCGAACGGCTGGCGGATATCCTTGGCCCAGTTGGCGATCGCCGAGCCGAAGCAGTTCACGGTGATGCCGGCCTGTTGCAGCTGGTCGCAGGCGCGGTCGAAGGCCTCATCCGAGAGGTCATGCAGGTTGATCCCATCGATGTTGCGGCACTCGATGTGCCGCCACCCGAGCGCCTGGGTGGCCCGGATTTGTCCGGGCAGATCCTTGGCGGCTTCGTCGGCGAACCCGGTCAGATACATGGCAGCGCCTCAGGCTTGGGTGTTGAAGGAGGCGGACAGGTCGGCCGAGCCACCGGCCGCACTGGCTTGTTTGCGGGTCTGCGACTCGCGGATCAGCTTCTGCAACTGCCGTTCGTAGACGGCGCCATCGAGGGGCAACTCGACGGTGCGTCCGGTGAACGAGGAGAGCAGCATGGCATTGGCGAGCTCGACCGAGCGGATGCCCTCGGCCGCCGGCGCGATCAAGGGGACGCCGTCCAGAATCGCGTCGATGAAGTTCTGCAGAACCTCGACGTGCTGACCGCCGCCGCCATCGACCGGAATCCGGACGTCCCAGATCTCGGGCGCCGCGAACGACGCCTTGGCGGTCCGGCAGAACTCGCTCATGGGCACCAGGTTGCGGGTGAAGCGAACCTCGCCATTCTCGATCACGATCCGTCCGCGCTCGCCGCAGATCTCGAAGCGGTTGGTGCCGGGGGCCTCGCCCGTACCGGTGATGAAGACACCGGTCGCGCCGTCGGCATACTCAAAGTAGGCGGTGACCTCATCCTCGACCTCGATCGTGTGCCACTTGCCCAGCTGGCAGAAGGCGCGCATGCGCACGGGCATACCGCACAGCCACTGCAGCAGATCCAGGTTGTGTGGGCACTGGTTGAGCAGGACCCCGCCGCCCTCGCCCTGCCACGTGGCCCGCCAGCCTCCGCTATCATAGTAGTGCTGGGTACGGAACCAGTTGGTGATGATCCAGTTGACGCGGGTCAGGCGTCCCAGCTCGCCGGCCTGGATGAGGGCCCGCACCTTGCGGTAGTGCGGATCGGTCCGCTGGTTGAACATGGCGGCAAAGACTTGTTTGCCCGCGCCGTGCGCGGCGATCAGGCGTTCGCAATCCGCCTTGTGCACGGAGATCGGCTTTTCGACCAGCAGGTGCAACCCCTGCTCCAGCGCGTCGATCCCCACGGTTGTATGGAAGTAGTGCGGCGTGGCCACCAGCACGGCGTCCACGGCGCCCGACCGGATCATCGCGGCGCTGTCGGCAAACTTCGCCACGCTCGCGTCGTAGCACGTCAACCGCGCCGGGTCGATATCACACACGGCCGCCAGACGGGCGCGACGGATCTTGCCGCCCGCCACGTTGCCGGCATGGAAGGACCCCATGCCGCCCACCCCGACGACCCCCAGACGAACTTCATTCACGACGGTTCCCTTATTGGCCCGCGATCCCGCCGATCGGGAACGTCCGGACGCGGATCTTTTTACATCCCCGCCCGACCGGGTGTCGAGTGCAAACCAGGCCGGCCGGGATCATGGACCTTGACGTGAAGCCGCATCCGCATTATCATGATTGGGTGTTTGTGCAGTTAAAATACTGTCCTGAGACGCGTCGTGTCGGCGCGGGATTCCGCTGGCTTCGGGGCAGGGCTGCGGCACGGGAGAATTCATGACCTCGGCTATTGTCGTCGCCGCTGGCCGAAGCGAGCGCATGGGCGCCAGCACGGACAAGGCATTTTTGAGTCTGGGCCCCCGCCCGGTCCTGGCGTACGCATTGATGGCCTTCGAGGCCTGCAGCGACATCGACCAGATTGTGTTGGTCGTGCGACGCGAGCAGCTCGATGCGGCCCGCAGCGTCGTCAAGATGTTCGGCATCGCCAAGATTCGCGCCATTGTGGCTGGCGGCGCCCGCCGGCAGGACTCGGTCTGCAACGGGATCGAGGCGCTCGATCCCGAGACGCGCATCGTGGCAGTGCATGACGGTGCCCGCCCGCTGGTCACGCCCGACCTGATCTCCGAGACCGTCCGCTGCGCCCGGCGCGGCGGCTGCGGCGTGGCGGCCTGCCGGATCGTGGACACTGTCAAGCATGTCGAGCGCGGCACGACGGTCGACCACACCCTGGATCGTTCCAAGCTCTGGGCGGTGCAGACGCCGCAGACCTTCCGGATCGACCTGTTGCAGCGCGCCTATGCCAAGCTGGCGGCCGACCGCAAGACGGTGACCGATGAGGCGGCGGCGGTCGAACTGCTGGGCGAGCCCGTGCGTCTGGTGGAGTGGAGCAAGCCCAACATCAAGATCACCGTGGCGGAAGACCTGACCGTGGCGGCGGCCATTTTGCGGATCTGACCCGCGCGGCCCACCGAGAGGAGAGACGCGTAAGCCGATGGACCGCCGCTATGCCATTCTGGGCGACATTCACGCCAACATTGAGGCGCTTCACGCCGTTCTGGAAGACGCCCGCAACCAGGGCGTGACCGATTTCGTCTGCGTGGGCGACATCGTCGGCTACAATGCCAGCCCGTGCGAGTGCGTCAACCTCGTGCGCGAGCTTGGCTGCATCACCGTCCGCGGCAACCACGACCACTACTGCTCGCACAACGAACGGCTCGAGGATTTCCAGCCGCTGGCCGCCAATGTAATCGCCTGGACCCGGCGGCAACTCGGCGAGGAGCACGTTGACTGGCTGAGCGGCCTGCCGCTCGCCAAGGTGCTCGGCGGATTCACGCTGGTCCACAGCACCCTGGACCTGCCCGACCGCTGGGGTTACGTTTTCGACGTGTTGGATGCCGAGGCGCACTTCAACTACCAGACCACTGCGATCTGCTTCCATGGCCACACCCACGTGCCGCTGGTCTTCGAGAAGCGCGCCGAGGTCGTGCGACTCGATCCGGTCGCCCTCAAGGTGGGTTTCGGGGTGAAGTACTTTGTCAACACCGGAAGCGTCGGTCAGCCGCGCGACGGGGATCCCCGTTGCTCCTACGTCATCTACCATCCCAAGACCCGCGAGATCGAGTTCCACCGTGTGGCCTACGATGTCGAGACGGCCATGGAGAAGAATCGACGGGCCGGGCTGCCGGAACGGCTGTCGGAACGGCTCTTCATGGGCCGGTGACGCCGGCCCGGGGTCCTGACGGAAAAGGCATGCTCGAGATACGGCATCTCACCAAGCGGTTCGGCACCTCGCTGGCCCTCGACGGCGTCTCGCTGGACGTGCGCTCCGGCGAAATCGTGGGCCTGCTGGGCCGCAACGGCGCCGGGAAGACCACGCTGCTGCGCATCGCCGCCGGGTTCCTGGCGCCCACCGGCGGCCGGGTCCGCGTGGGCGGACGAGATCTCTTCACCGACTCGTTGGAGGCCCGCCGGTTGCTGGGCTACCTGCCGGAAGGCTGCCCGCTCTACGAAGAGCCGACCGTCGAGGAGTACCTGCGGTTCCGCGGCCGGCTGAAGGGTTTGGCCGGCCGGCGTCTCAAGCGCCGCGTGCGGGAGATTGAGGACCGCTGCGGGCTCGAGACGTTGCGGCATACCCACGTCGCCCGCCTGTCGCACGGACAGCGCATCCGGGTCGGGCTGGCCGACGCCGTGTTGCACGAGCCCCGCCTGCTGATTCTGGACGAACCACTGGCCGGACTCGATGCCGTGCAGATACGGGAGACCCGCGCACTGGTCGCCGCCGTGGCCGGCCAGGCCGCCGTCGTGCTCGCCACCCACCTGCTGGCCGAGGCGGAGCAGTTCTGCACACGTTTCGTCATGCTGGATGCCGGCCGCATCGTGGCCTCCCGCAACCGCGAGGATCCGCCGGACAGCGTGGCGCGGGCCGTGCACCTGGAGATCGCTGGCGGCGATGGTCTGGCCGCGCAGCAGTTGATCATGGCCGTGCCGGGGGTGCGCCGCGTGCAGGCCGAGCGCCTGACCGACGACTGGTGGTCGCTGGTCTGCGAGTTCGGCAGCCCCGCCGACGTCCGCGAGGAGCTGGCGACCGCCGTGCTGCGGGCGGGCTGGCGCCTGCGCGCCCTCGACCATGCGGGCGACGGCATCACGGCCTGGTTCCACCGCGTCGCCCTTCAAGCAGGCAGCGCCGCCGCCGCGGTGCCGCCGAAGGAGGCCCCCGGATGAGTGCCAGCCGTATCATCTGGGCCCGTGAGACCCGCGCACTCTGGCTGAGCTGGACTGCATGGACCACGCTGGCCGGCTTTCTATCCGGCAGCGCCCTGCTGCTGACGTTCGCGCTGCGGACGGCCGAAGGTGCATTCTGGCGCGCGGAAGCCCTCTGGGCCCTGGTGGCGGCCGCTGGCACGCCGGTCCTGGCGGCCATGACCTCCATGCGCCTGTTCGCCGGCGAGCGGCAGTCCGGCACGCTCGAGACCCTGCTGACGGCGCCGGTCTCCGACCACGACCTGCTGAGCGGCAAGTTCGGGTCTGCCCTTGGCTTCGTCTGGCTGGTCCTCGCGGCCAGCGCCTTGCCCCTGCCCCTCCTGGCGCGTCTTTCCGGTGGCGCCGTGCAACTGAACCGCACCGCCCTCGTCGGCAGCGCGCTGTTCCTGGCCCTCCATGCCGCCGGCTGGACCGCGCTGGGCACGCTTTGTTCGGTCGTCGCGCGCCGCCCGACCGCCGCGGCCGCCGGCACCCTGCTGCTCGGCGGCGGCGCCATTGGCGCCTGGAACCTCGGCTTGCTGTTCATGCCCCGCCTGCGATCCCGCGTGGCGCTCCCCCCACCGCTGCTTGACCTGCCCGATTTCGTGGTCGGACGCCTGCCCCTGGCCTCGGTGACCATCCACCTCGCCCTGACGGCCAGCCTGCTGTTCATCACCCTGCGTCTGCTGGAGGCCCGCCGATGGCGCTGAGCCGCCCTGCCCAACCGCCCGCCGACGAGCGCCGCACCACGCGGCGCGCCGTGCGGCAGCAACGCCTGCGCCGCTGGCTCGCCGGTTCGCATGCCCTGCTGGGCATCGCCCTGGCCGTCCTGCTCGCCGGACTGGTCAGCCTGCTGGCGCTACGCCTCAACCTCACGCTGGACCTGCCGAACTCCGTCGAGCCCCTGTCGCCGGGCACACAGGCTCAGGTCGCCGCACTGGAGCAACCGCTGACCATCACCTGCATCGTGGAGCGCCGGCATCCCGGATTCGTGCCGGTGTACCGCCTGCTGCGCGAACTCGCGCGGACCGCGCGGGCCGCGCGACGCGACCTGACCGTGGCCTTCATCGATCCGCACCGCGATATCACCCGAGCCGCCCAACTGATGCGCGCGTCCGGCGCGGAAGCCAACACCCTCATCTTCGAACGCGAAGGACGCTGGACCGTCGTGCGCCTGGATGAGTTGTTCGACTACCCAGCCGACCCCGCCGCCCCCCGGCGACCGATCGCCTTCCGGGGCGAGGCGACAATCGCCACCGCACTGGCGCGCCTGTCCCAGACCCATGCCCCCACCGTCTACGCCCTGGCCGGACACGGCGAGCGCGATTTCGCCAACTACGATCCCACCACCGGTTACTCGACCCTGGCCCGCGAGATCCGCCGCCAGGGGTACGACCTGCGCGCGCTGACCCTGGCGGCGGCCGACAGCATTCCCGGCGACTGCGATGTCCTGATCGCGGCCGGCCCACGCAATGGGCTGTCGGCGGCCGAGGTCGACCGCGTCGACGCCTACCTCACGCGCGGCGGCCGGTTGCTGCTGTTGGCCGATCGCGACCGCCGCTCCGGACTGGAGCCGATCCTCGACCGCTTCGGACTGACACTGACGGATCTGACGGCGGTCGGCCCGCAAACCCTGAGCGGCTACGAGGTCGTGGTCGATCACTTCGCCAGTCATCCCGTCAGCCGCGGCATGAGCAATACCGCGGCGGTCTTCGTCAGCCCGCAGATCATCGGGACCCGCCAGCCGGACGCGGCCACCCGCACCGACCAGGTGCTCGTGACCGTGGTCGCCGAGGCCCCTCGCGAGGCCTGGGGCGAAACTGCGCCGGAGGCCTTCCCGCGCCACTATGATCCCGGGGTCGACTGCAAGGGCGAACTGGCGCTCCTGGTGGCCGTCGAACGCGGCGGCAGCGCCGCCGCGGACGTGGCCTTCCGTCCCATGCGGCTGGTGGTGGCGGGCGACTCGCACTTCGGATCCAACGGGCTGCTCGAGCACGGACGCAATGGCAACCGCGACCTGCTGCTCAACGCGCTGGACTGGCTGGCCGATGGTCCGGCCACCGCCGCCGCCCCACCATCCCGCGATGCGCTGCGCCTCGGTCTCAGCCGGCGGCAGTGGACTATCTTCACCGTCGGAACGGCCGCGGTCATCCCGGCCGCCTGGCTGCTCCTCGGCGCGCTGGTACTCGGCCTCCGTTATCTCCGTACCGCTCCCCGGCCCGGTCGCTAGGAGCCCGACCGGGCCCACGCCCGTTTCCGGCGGAAAGCGGAAACCAGATCATGCAAAGATTGCGCACAACCTTGACCCTGCTGGTCGCGGCGATCGCCTGCGGCCTGCTGCTGTGGGTGCTGCAACGGCCACCGACCCTGCAGCGCCCGTCCTCCAGCCCCGGCCGGACCGGCCGCCTGTTCCGTTCGGGAATGGACGGCGTCGGACTGCTGCTGTTCGAGCGCAACGCTCTGCGAATGGAGCTGCAGCACCAACCCGCCGGCTGGCAGGTCCAGCAGCCGTTCGTCGCGCCCGCCGATCCCGTCGCGGTCCAACGTATTCTGGACACGCTGGAAGCCGCGCCCTGCCTCGAGTTCATCCCGGTGCGCGACCAGATCCGGCGCGAACTCACGCCAGCACATTTCGGTCTGGTGGTCCCGCGCGCACGCATCGTCCTGGGCGCCGCCGCCCGGCGTGCCGAACTGCTGATCGGCGCCAACACCCCGGTCACCAACCAGATCTTCGTCTGCTTCAGTTCGTCCGCCGACGTGTTCGTCACCTCCGACGCGGTCTTCACCTGCCTGCCCCAGGCCATCGAGCGACTTCGCGACCAGGCACTGATCCGCGCCGAAGCCAGACGCGTGACCGGGCTCACCCTGCGCCGGCCGGGCCAGCCCTTTGCCCGTCTGCACCGCGAGCGCGACGGCTGGCACCTCCTGCAGCCGTTCGCCGCCAAGGCCGATGACGCCGCGGTCGGCGCCTTGCTCGAAGCCGTCTGCGCCGCCCGCATCAGCCGCTTCGTCTGGCCGACGTCAGATACCAACGGTATGACATCCGGCGCATCGACCGGTCTGCGCGGCCAACTCGCCGCCGCGGCACTTGACGACGCCGCCGAGTCGGTCCGCGTCGAAGTCCGGCAGGCCAGCGACCCGCTCGGAGCCACCCTCGTGTTCGGCGCGTCCGTCGCCGACCTGCCCGGACACACCCATGTGCTCGCCCCAGACGGCCAGACCATCGTGGCCGTCACCAACCACGTGCTCCAGGCCGTGCTGACCCCCCTCGCCGACCTGCGCGACCGGCGCCTGTTCGCTGCCGCGTCGGGCGACGTGGTCGCGCTGGACGTCCACCGGCGCGACCAGACGCTCGGGCTGCGCCGCAACGCGGCCGGTATCTGGGATCTGACCGACCCGGTGATGGACCGGGCCGATCAGCCGACTGTGGCGCGCCTGGTCGACGCCTTCCTGCGCCTGCGCGCCGACGCGATCCTGGATGCGCCGCCCCCGGGCTTGGCGCCGACCGCCTCCAACACGCTCTGCACCATCGACCTGCACATCGGGTCCGTGGCGTGGCGTCTGCTGGTCGCGGAGTCGGGCACCGACGTGAAAATGGCCTGTCTCGCCTTCACCAACAGCCCATCCGTGTTCATGGTCCCGCGGACGCGCCTGCCGGCGGCGCTGTGGGCGCAGCTGGATCTCGGCATCTTGCGCGACAAGACGATCCTCGACGTGGCGCCGGAGGCGATCCGCCGCCTGGCCCTGCGACGGTCCGGCGGAACCACCGAGGTCGTCTACCGCGAAGGGCCGGCCGCCCCGTGGCGCGCGATCGGCGGGGGCGAGCCCGACCGCGAGGCGGTTGAGGCCTGGGTGCGCGTCCTCTCGCGGTTGCGCGCGGAACGCGTGCCCGCGCTCGAGATCCTGGACCCGGCCAGCTACGGGCTGACCGCGCCCTGCCTGGAGATCACCCTGGATCTCGCCGCGGCAGATGCCGTGCGCAAGGTTCTAACCATCGGCGCGACGGTCGCCGGGGGCGGACGCTATGCCGCGCTGCGCGGCCACGATGTGCTGTTCGTGCTGTCGGCGGATACGGTGCAACTCCTGGAGCGCACCCTGCTCCGCCCCGCGCCGGTCACGCTGCCGCTGGTGAGCGCGCCGCCCAATGCCCCCTGAGCGACGGGGCCCACGGCGGGCCGCCGCGGTCGTCAGCCGGCCACGCCAGGTTGCACGGACAGCCGCGCGCCGGGCGCCACCGGGTGTCCCTGCAAAAAAGCGGGGCACGCCATGCGCGTGCCGCCATCGGGTTGCACCTCGACCAGCCGTAGCGCGCCGGCGCCGGTTGCCACCAGCAGGCCGCCAGCGCCGGCTGCCAGCACCGTCCCAGGCAGTTCCCCGCCCGGGCCGGCCAGGGCCTCGGCGCTCAGGATCTTCACGCGCGTCGCTACGACCCGCGTCCCGCGCTGTACCGGCACCTCGGCGAAACCGGCGGGCCAAGGGTAGAATGCCCGCACGCGCCGCGCGAGGTCCGCCGCCGGCAAGTTCCAGTCTAAGCGGCCGGACTGCTTGCTCAGCTTGGGAGCATAGGTCGCGCCGGCCGAATCCTGCGCCACGCGCGTGACGTGACCGGACTCCAGTTCGGCGAGCGTGCGGGCCAGCAACGCCGCGCCCAGGATCGCCAGCCGGTGGCCCAGACTCTCCGACGTGTCATCGGCCTGAATGGGTTCGGCCTGTTGGCGCAGGATGTCGCCGCTGTCCATGCCGGCGTCCATCTGCATCACCGTCACGCCGCTCTCGGCATCGCCCTGGGCGATCGCCCACTGGATCGGCGCCGCCCCGCGGTGACGCGGCAGGAGCGACAGGTGCAGGTTCACGCAGCCCAGCCGGGGCAACGCCAGCAGGGTGCGCCCCAGCAGCTGCCCGTAAGCCACGACTACGATGACGTCGGGCGCCCAGGCCGCAATCTGCGCCACGGCCTCTGGCTGGTTGACGCGCTCGGGCGTGATCACCGGCAAGCCCCAGGCCACCGCGTGCGCCTTGCCGGGGCACGGCAGGCAGTGCTGGCGGCGGCCGCTCGGCCGGTCCGGCTGGGTCACCGCGCCGGCCACCACCGCGCCCGGCGACCGCAGCAGCACCTCCAACGCGGCGCAGGATACGTCGGCCGACCCCATGAAGACGATCCGCATGTCACGCCCCCGCCGCGCCACGCTGGTTGATCGGCACGTAGCTGCGCGTCTGGCCCACCGCCTTGTAGGCCGGCCGGATGATCGGTCCGCTATTGAGGATCTCCTCGATCCGGTGTGCACACCAGCCCACCACCCGCGAGATCGCAAAGATGGGCGTGAAGAGCTCGCGCGGTATCCCCAGCATGTCGTAGACAAAACCGGAGTAGAAGTCGACATTGGCGCACAGGTCGCGCGGCTTGGCCCGCGCGCGGTTGAACCGTTGCGGTCCCAGGCGCTCGACCGTCTCGTACAGGTGCATCTCCTCCTCGCGGCCCTTGGCCTTCGCCAGTTCGCGGGCCTTGATCCGCAGGGTTTCGGTGCGCGGATCGGAGAGCGTGTAGACGGCGTGCCCCAGCCCGTAGATGAGCCCGGTGCCGTCAGAAGCCTTCTTTTGCAGGATCCGGTCGAGGTAGGCGGCCACCTCGTCCTCGTCGTGCCAGTCCTTGACGCCGCGCCCGATCTCGTCCATCTGCTCCATCACGCGCAGGTTGGCGCCGCCGTGCCGCGGCCCCTTGAGCGACAGCGTCGCGGCCGCGATCGCCGAGTAGGTGTCGGTGAAGGCGGAGGTCACGACGTGCGTGGTGAAGGCCGAGTTGTTGCCGCCACCGTGCTCGGCGTGCAGGATCAGACACAAGTCCAGCAACTCCGCCTCCAGGCGCGTGTACTGCCCGTTCTCGCGCGTCAGCAGCAGGAACGTCTCGGCCGTGCTCCGGCCGGGCTCCGGATGGCGCAGCATCAGGCTCTGCCCCATGTGGTAGTGCGCCTTGGCCTGGTAGGCGTAGGCCGCGATCGTGGGAAACCGCGCAATCAGCTCGATGCACTGCCGCAGGACCGTCGGTATCGAGGAATCATCCGGCGTCGGATCGTAGAGGTAGGCCGTCAGTACCGCCCGCGCGATGCCGTTCATGAGGTCCTTGCCGGGCGCCCGGATGATGGCGCCCTCCTTGAACCCGTCCGGCAGGCGGCGATGAGACTCGAGAATCTGGTTCCAGCGGCCCAGTTCGTCCGCGGTCGGCAGTTCGCCGAACAAGATCAGATGCGCGCACTCCTCAAATCCGAACCGGCCCTCGGCCTGGCAGCCTCGCACCAGTTCATTGACGTCAATGCCCCGGTAGAAGAGCTGTCCCGGCACCGAGACCTTCTCGCTCTCGGAGATGATGTATCCGTGCACGCTGCCAATGCACGTCAGCCCCACGAGCACACCTGTACCGTCGGCATTCCGTAGCCCGCGCTTGACGTTGTACTTGTCGTACAACGCCACGTCAATCGTACCGGTCTTGCGAATCCGCTGGGTGTACTCATGCAGCGCAGTCGCGTCGAGCTGGGGAACCTTCGCATCCATCGGAACCTCGGGGTTGCACCGGACCGCCAGGCGACCGCTCCTGCTGCGCCCCCGCACCGGCATTCGGAAAGGGTGTTACGCTACCGTGGCCACGGCTCGCGCGTCAAGAGTGAACGGTTCAAGCCCCCGGTTCGACGGGAATGGCCGACCCCGGATTGCGGGAGATGGAATACTGGAATGCTGGAATGTTGGGAAATGGCC